>JAAOYK010000036.1 GCA_018221305.1 Candidatus Pacearchaeota archaeon | reverse complement strand
TTCATTGAAGATGCAAAACTAAGTTCAGGCTTGATTTTTGAGAGTATTTTAACTCCCTCCTTATTTATTCTGAATTTATGAATCTCTGGAACATAAAGGACACCCCTCATTTTTACTATTTCTAAGTTCCTGAATATTTCGTCTTTTTCCTTATTTTGTGAAACTTTTATGATACCATCTGAGATGAATTCTTCTACACCATATACAGAAAATCCACCGTCAGTGACTTCACTTGTTAAGAATGTAGTGCATTTTAGTTGATTAAGCGTATTCCCGAGGCTGAAGATGAAGGATCTTATTAATTTCCTGTCTTCAATAAGGTAACAGAGTGCAGTAATAGAATCAATTACTATTCGTTTAGCTTTTGTTTTTATAACCAATTCCTTAATAACCTTCAGAATTTTATTGATATCTAACTGTGTTATTTTTTCATTATCAAGATATAATAACCTGAGAGAAGACCTTAAATCTGTAAGGTGCACTCTACAGCCAGTATTTGAAGGCTCATAAAAACTGAAGGAAGAAGTGTTCTGGATTATTTTTGTTATTGGCTCTGTCAGTGCAAGGTACAGTCCAGGTTCTTCATTTTTAATTCCACTGTAGAGCCATTGCATAGCCAAAGTTGTTTTCCCTGAACCAGCATTTCCAGACAATAAGATAGTCCATCCTCTTGGAATCCCCCCGCTAAGTATTTGATCAAACTCTTTTATGCCTGTTTCAGAAACATCTTTGTTTTTAGCTTGCTGTTCAGTTACTGTGTCTTTAATCTCAGTAAAATGGTTTAATGATATTGAATGGCTGAATTTATTATCTTCTTCTTTGTCTGTTATACTTTTAAGAAAATTTACAGCATCATCTTTGCTTCCTATGGCCTTCATTCCAGCTGAAGCTTTTGGGAATCTCATATATCCCAGCCAGTTGCTGAAATCGTTCTTATTTTCATTGACATGATGATTGAAAACATTGTCATCCATCTCAGATAACGCAGAATATAGCTGATTCAGGTTTTTTATAGATTTTCCGTCCAAAGTAATAAATGATTTTCTACCCATTTTAGACATTTATACACTCACTTTTTCAATATATTGTTTTTAAATTTATTAATATATAAATATTTTTATTTTTTTACCCGATTTAATCAAAAGATATTTAAATACTAGAATTTAAGATATAAATAAGGGGTGCGTTTATGCTTGGACTCGATGAAATATTTAAATGCAGTATCTGCAAAATTTATGTTGAAAAAACAGATATTGTGAATTTTGAGGATATTTCTGATAATCATGTTTGTGTTAGTTGCGGGAAGAAGAAGAGTGTTAAGATTAAGCTGGTTCAATGATTTTTTAATAATGACTTCTAAATGTATTAGTAATTAATCTTTTTTATATATAAATATATAAATATTGCACCATTTGCTTTAAAATGATGGGAGTCAAAAAAATTTATACTAAGGAGGAATTAAGGTCAAGACCTTGTTATGTAGAACTTGATAAAGCATGCAAAATATGTAGTGATATGATGCATGAAATATTAGATAGAAATGAAAATCCAATTTACAATATACCCTTAAATGTTGCAAATAGGGTAATTAGAGCATATGAAAGATGTAGGGATATACTTCCAGAGGATAAAAGAAAAGGATTAGGGCATTATTTAGGATATGATAAAGGCGAACCATACCTAGAAAGACTCTGTTATACAATTGTGTCTGAGCATAAACAGGGAGAATTAAATTTAATTCAAACCCTATCCAATATTCAGTCTGAACTTAAAATTTAAAAATTATAAGAAAACTATTTAAAGATTAATTCTTTAGATTATAATAAAATGATTGAATTTTTCAGTTCCTTATTCATTATCTTATTATTAGGCTATATTTTAATCACTTTTACAGCTTTTCCTGTTTCTTTATGGCTCAATATAATATTGATTATAATCCTTGTAATTTTTGTAAATATTGATCTAAAAAAGAAGAAGATGCTGAGATATTATATGATTTCTTTGTTATTGACAGCCTGTGTTTTTATTTTTAAAGATTTGATATTTATAAAGCAGATATTTTGGATGTTTGAATATAAGCTGTTTTTGTCATTGATCACAATTGCATTACTGTTCATTTATATTTTTGCTTATATCAGTCTTTTGGGTGAGGATTATTATAAAGATATTATTAAGGAAATAAAGAAAAAGATAAAAAAATAAAACTATATATTCACTAAATTCTCCAAATGAAACCTTTACAAAAAAGATATTAGTATAGTTTTTTCCTCGAGAAATAGGGAAAGGTTTATATACCAGGAAGTTCATAAAATAACTTAACGTGGGGGTGGAAATAATCACACGGTGGTTATTTCCTTTTCTTTTTTTATGTAAAATGAAATTAAAAATACTAGCCATATTTATAGTTGTTATTTTAGTTCTTAATATAGTGTTATTGATATTTGAGAAAATAAGTGTATTGGGATTCTGGGCAGTGATTATTATATCTGCTCTTATAGCACATAAAGGAATTCCATATTTAAAGAATAAGAAAAAATAAAAATGTCAGAAATTTTCCCTACGCTCTAACTATTGGCTGAATGTCAATTGTCATTTCTATTTTGAAAAATTTCTGAGATGCTCAAAAACCATGAGTGGTTTTTGACAAATTAAGCTTTTCCAAGGATTCTGAAAACTTTTGTGCCACAGGTTCCGCATACGCCTTTCATGGCCTTCATGCCGTTCTTCATTACGATCTCTTTGCCATCTTTGATTTCAACCTGTTTTTTACATTTCATACATCTTCCTTCTGCCATATGATTCACCTCAAACCTTAGTATAATAGTTTTTTACCCTATTTTAGAAAGTTTAAGTATAAGAGTATATAAATGTTTTGGGAATTTAGTATAAGACAAAAGAAACGCATATATACTAGTACTTCTTTTACCCCTTTATGTTAACCATAAATGAACGAAAATTGATTCTACAATGGAATCATAAGGGAAAAACTCAGCAAGAAATTGCTGAGTTATTAGGCTGTCACCAGTCATCAGTCAGCAGACTACTTGAGAAGAACAAGCGTAGAGGGATAGTGGCCAATCTCCCAAGGAGCGGAAGACCTACAAAACTTTCTAAAGCAGTATTGGCAAGGCTTAGAACCAGGATTACCAAAATGATAAAGAAAGCCAACAAAAGCTTTTGTGCTGTAAGCACAAAGCAGATCGCAGAGGTTATTGAACAGGAAGTAGGCAAGGTTTATTCCCACCGCCATGTAGAACGTCTTTTACACAAAATGGACTTTTCTTTGATTACTCCTAGACCCAGGCATGTTCGCCATGATCAAAAGAAAGTCGATACTTTCCGTGAAGAGTTTAAAAAAAACTTCAGGAGAAGTATGTGGACCACGAGTTAGTTGCTATTGATGAAGCAAGCTTTCAGCTTACTACTACCTATAAAAGGATATGGTACCCTAAGGGAGAAAGGCCAAAGAGAGCATTTCTCTGGAGCAACAAAAAACTGATTACTTTTGGAGCATTGACAAGCTCCCATAAATTCTACTATGATTTTTATGACTCTCAAAACAGCCTTACATTTCGCAATTTTCTGCGAAACGTATTTGCTTGGCTAAATCCAAGTAAAAAATATGTGTTTATCCTGGATAATGCGGGATTCCATAAGACACAATGCGTAAAAAATTTGATTAAGGAATATGGGAGCAGAATAGCAGTAGAACATATTCCACCATATTCGCCTGAACTTAACCCGATAGAGACATGCTGGAAGGTGACAAAGAACAAAGTGACAAAATCGCAGTATTTCAAGACAATTGAATCAATGCAGGAATCATTAGAGTCATTTTGGGAGGGACATATTTTTATGCAAGAATTTATGCGTTACTTATGTCCTTAACTAATTTGCATATAATTGACTATTTTATTATATTCAGAAGGTCTCTAATATCTTTTATTGTATAGTTAGCTTTAGCCTTCCCAGCATTGTTTCCATACTTAGCAAAACAAGTCTTCATTCCTGCTTTTTTTGCTCCTTTAATGTCTCTTTCAGGCATATCTCCTACCATAAGGCACTCTTGTGGCTCTAGATTTAGTTTTTTAAGTATTATCTTGAAAGGTTTTGGGTGAGGTTTTGGCTTTTTACTGTCTTCTAAAGTAACTACAACATCAAAGAAATTGCTTAGGTTCATGGATGCTAAGCGAATCCAGGCTTTAAGCTTTGGAGCGTCTGTCAGAATGGCTAATTTAATACCCTTATTCTTTAATTTTAATAAAACATAATCAGTTCCTGGGTAAGGATCTAAAAAGCCAGACCTTACTTTCCTATATGCAACAATACCTGAAGCTAGAATACGGTAGTTCACTTTGCCTTCAACCTTCTTTAGGAATTTCTGGAAAATTGTCTTTTCCTCTAATGTGTATTTACTATATATCTCAAATAGAATGTCTAAGGCTTTTTTCCTTTCAATATTAAGGCCGGCACCTATCATGGCTGTTATAGCAGCATCACAGCTAGCCATCTTCATCTTCATAAAATCAACCAACGTGTTGTCAAGATCGAATATAACTGCTTTTATCATAAAATTTTGATTCTTTTACTCCTATTTATATTTTGTCTTTGTTTTTTTGCGATTTGACGAAATAATATACCCAAAAATACTATTAAATTTGCTGATGAGTGGAATATACTAAATTAATGCAGCATTATAATAACAAGAATTTTTTTCAGCTACAGTAGAATCCATTGCGCAACGGCCATGAGGAATTAAGTTACATGATGTTCCTACAATTAAAATAGTAAATAAAATAGCTGAGATGAGTAAAGTTTTTTTCATTTATTTATTAATCTTGACTGAAATTTATAAATATTTGCATTCTATACTTACTGTATACTATCACGTTATAAATTCGCTTACATTTATATAATCATTATAATAAAGCTTATATATTTGTAAATATAAGATCGTTATTAGAGATTTCATTATTGAAAGAGGTAGTTAAATATGGTCATAACGATCAGAGATTTACCTGAGGAATCAGAACTTATTGGTATAATCATAACTGAAATTGTAAAATATGGTATTAATCATGTTAAGGATAGTGAGAAATATTATGGACATGTTCGGAGATTAGAGGAATCAGATTCATTGACACAGGATATGATTGATGAGGCAATGGTTACTCACAGTAAGGTATGTATTGATGGTATTAGAGGGCATGGTTTGGAATGGATTGAAAGTCACACCATTTATAGTACAGGATTTAAGTATTGTAAGGCAAATAATTTAATTACACCTGAAATGATAAACGAAGCAAGAGATGTACATGCGATACGTTGTTTAGATAGTGTAAAAAATTTGGGTGTATATGCTATGTTAATTGGTATACGTAATAAAGGGGGTTTGATTCGTGGGTTGAGTAGTGAATTATTTAGCTTGAGCGATGTAATTGAAAGGCAAAAAAAATATTTAGAACAAATGAGAGGATATGGTTTATAGTTGATTATTTAATCCTAACAGTCTCTAAACTTCTTGGAGCTGAAGTTTCAACTCTATATGCTT
>JAAOYK010000006.1 GCA_018221305.1 Candidatus Pacearchaeota archaeon | reverse complement strand
GTATAAAAGAGCAGGAGGGTATTTTAATCTTAATTTCCATACTTGGGCGATATCTACTGCTAATAGGCCCAAAATTTTAAAAGCTATGCTTGATTTTATAGCTCTAAAAAAGGTAAAAGTGGTTTTAGCGAGGGATTTATTATGAAGCTTAATTTTGGCTGTGGTAAAGATATCAAAAAAGGATATGTAAATTTAGATCATGTTAGTATTAATGGGGTTAATGTTGTTCATGATATTAACAAATTTCCTTATCCTTTCAAGGATAATGAATTTGAAGAAATTTTGTGTATTGGAAGTTTGGAATATGTGGATGATCTGTTTAAAGTTATGCAAGAACTTTATAGAATTTCTAAACCTGGCGCAATAATTAAGATTAATGGGCCTTATTGGCATAGTTCTGCTTGTTATCCTCATTTAACAACATTTAATATTGATTCATTCAAATATTTTGATGAAAATGATAGCTATAGTTATTACACTAAAGCCAGATTTAAATTGATTAAAGTGAAGTTAATACCTTCCAAGGCAGGAAAGCTTATTCCTAGACTGCCAATACCTCGTAAATTATTTCCTAATGTGCTAGATTTTAGGCATCTTGTCAGTTATTTTCTTGGTGAGATCATTCTGAGGGTTTATTTTGAATTAAAAGTTGTAAAATGAAAAAAGTTACTGTTTTTTTTGATCTTGAAGGGTGGTGGGAAAGCCCTGTCAGGCCTAGGTTTGATGTTGTTAAAACTGTTAGTAGTATTGTTAAAGTTTTAGATAAATATAATGTTAAGGCAGTTTTTAATACCTGTGGAAAAATAGTTGAAGATTATCCTGATCTGGTTCTTAAGCTGAGTAAAGAAGGACATGAGATTGCTTCACACGGTTATCTTCATGAAGTGTTTAATCAGCTTTCTCATGATGATTTAGATAATGTATTAGAGAAAACTGAAAATATAATTAAAAAGATCATTGGTGAAAAGCCTATTGGAATTAGGTCTCCTGGTTTGATCTTTAATGATACTGTTTATGATGTTTTTAGGTCAAGAGGTTATAAATGGGTGAGTAATAGGAATATGCAGTTTTGTGAGTTGTTTAATAGGCCAGATAAGTCAAGTGTTCTACATAGTATTGCGACAATTGGTTCAAAGTTTCAAAACTTATTTTATCCAAAAAAACCTTATAAAGTTAATGGCTTGTTGGAAATTCCTTTGCAATCTTCTCTAGAAACAGATTTACTGGGGATAGTATCATTAGAGCAAAAAAGTTCTGAGGAATGGCTTACAAGCGCTTTTAATGGATTAAAAAAACAGTATCTTAGGAGCCACGATTATTTTAACCTTAATTTTCATCCTTGGCTTATTGGAACACAAAATAGGTTAAGGCTTTTGAATGATATTTTGGGTTATATCCATCTAAAAGAAGCTAAATTTGTTTTGGCTGGGGAGCTTTTAGAATGAAAATTGTTTTTATTTATCCTAATTTTTATAGGGCAGTTAAGTATAAGAAAAAGGATAATGTTAGGGCTACACCACTACCTCCACTTGGCCCTTTAGCATTAGGTTCTTATCTTCATGCGAAAGGATATGATGTTAAGATAATTGATATGAGGCTGGATTGCAATGATCTTGATGTTGTTCTAGAAGAGGTTAAAGATGCTTCTTTGGTTGGATTTTCTGTTATGACTTTACAAGTAAAAGATGCTTTGAAGATTTCAGAAGCAATTAAGCAGAAATATGATGTTCCAATTGTTTGGGGGGATTCTCATCCTAGTTTATTTCCTAAGCAAATTGGCGAACCAGTTGATTTTGCGGTTTATAGGGAAGGGGAGGAAACTATATTAGAGCTGATAGAAGCGTTGAAACATAAAACTCCATTTAAGGATATCAAAGGATTAGTCTATAGAAACAATGGAGATATAGTTATGAATCCACCTAGAGATTATTTGGATATGGATAAACTTCCTGCATATAATTATGATCTAATCCCTATGGATTATTATGTTCATGGGCAGGTACAGTATACTTTCAAGGAAGTTAGGAAGGTTGCTATTGAGACCAGTCGGGGTTGTCCACATAGATGCGCTTTTTGTATTAATGTTTTGCAAGGAAGAAATTGGAGGATGAAAAGTGCTGAAAGAGTATTAAATGAGATTAAGAATTTGGTTAGTAAATATGGTGTGAATCATATAACTATAATCGATCCTAATTTTTTTGTTAATAAAGAGAGGGTTAAGAAGATTTGTGAAGGTTTGATTGATTTGAAGATTAGTTGGGATGCTGATTGCAGAGCAGATTATTTTAAGCAGGGATTTTTAGATGATGATTTATTACCTTTGATTAAAAAAAGTGGCTGTCATAGACTGATCATTGGGGTTGAGTCTGGTTCACCAATTGTTTTAGATATGATAAAGAAGGATGTTAGTGTTGAAAATCTATTGAATTGTGCAAAACAATGCAATAAGTATGGGATAATCCCTCTAATGTCGTTTATGATCGGTATTCCTAATGAGACAAAAAAGGATATCATCATGACTTTGGATCTAAAGAAACGAATGAAGAAGATATGCCCAAGAATGGAAAGTGGTTTTGCGGTTTTTATGCCTTATCCTGGAGGAGAGCTTTATGATTTTATTGTAAAAGAAGGCTTGTTTAAAGAGCCAGGCACAATTAGGGAGTGGGCTAAAGAGGAAAATCTTAAACTGATGGATTCTGAGAATGTTAATGTTCCTTGGAACAAAAAAAATGAGAAATATATTCTTAATGTGCACTATTATGCTAATCTAGCTTATATCATGACTAGGAACCAGTTTTTTAGAATGTTGAGAAAGAATTTTATCATCGCTTTTGGATTATTATTCTTTGTTTTGTTGGCTAGAATAAGATGGCAGTTGAACTTTTACTACATTGCTTTTGATAGATATCTTTATTACAAGGCAAAGAAGATTCTTAGGATTCTATAGTTTTTTTGCCACTATTGTTATGATTGGTCCTTTTTTTAGAGTAGCTTGGAACACGGATAAGGGGTAAACAACAAGTTTGCATAATGTGAATAAATGGTTTTTTCCTTTATTTTCCTCTATTTTTGTTTTTCTGCTCTTAGGATTGATTAATATGTTTTTTAGGCTGAAGATTATTCCTGCATGGCTGTGCTGTTTTGAGAAGTGCTTTATTTTTATTATTTTGAACCCATTTTTTTGTAATAGTTTTTTTAATGTTTTTGGTGAGAAAAAATACAAATGCCTTGGAATATCTAAATGGAACCAGTGCTTTTTGAAGAATTTTGCTTCTGAGCTTTCCATATTCAATGTAGATATTACTAAATTTCCATCTTTTTTTAGTAGATGATTGATTTTTTTTAATGTTTCGTTAGGGTTATGCAGATGTTCTATAACTTGCCACATTGTTATTATATCAAAGAAGTTTTTTTTGAAATCTGAAATGCTATTTTTTACCTTAATGCCTTTTTTTTCTGCAATCTTTGAATCGGCTGAGGGTTCTACACCATAGACATCATAGCCTTTGTTTTTCAGGAAGGATAAGAATTCCCCTTTTGCGCAGCCAATATCAAGTATTTTCCCTTTTTTTAGGTTTTTTATTATGCTGTATTTTTCGTTTTGGACTTTTGGCTCTTCTTTTTCCCATTTAATATCATCTGGATAATATTTTTTTATTTCTTTTTCATTTGGTCTTGGATTAAGGAATTTAAGATCACAGTTTTTGCATTTTACAATCTGAAATAGTTTATTATCTATTTGAAAACGATAGTCCTTTGTCTTTAAAACTGGTTTAAGGTTATTAGAGCCGCATAGATTGCAGGTTACAGATTCCATATTCTTGTTTAAAATAGCTGTGATTTTAATTATTTTGTGTTTTTAATGGATATCTGTTACATAAGATTTAAAAACCCCAATTTATTCGTATTTGTGGGTGGTTATGATAGAAGAAGATTTAGCACAATTTAGTGGATTAAAGATATTCAAGCATTTGGATAGGCTTTGTAAGTTAAGGAATGGAGAGATTTTTTATCCTGTTTCTGTAGATTTTAGTCCTACAAATGCCTGCAATCATAATTGTATTTGGTGTTGTTATGGTGGTGTTTTTATTGATCGGGAGACTCTTGACAAAGAGTTAATGCTTAAAATTGTTGATGAATTAGCTAGTTTGGGTGTAAAGGGTATTAATTTTACAGGTGGCTGTCTCTTATACACATCTCC
>JAAOYK010000035.1 GCA_018221305.1 Candidatus Pacearchaeota archaeon | reverse complement strand
TTACCACAGTCAGAGAATCAAACCAAAATGCAAATGCCAGTAATTTTAAGACAGGTGAAGCCAAGTTGCTATGGAAATAATTTACAGCAAGATAATCCGCAAAAATAATAATGATTAATGATATAAAGCCTGTAGCAACAAATTGTATAACAAAAGCAATAATCATGGAATTTTTTATACTCAAGTACTCCTTTTGTACAAGGAACTTCGAGATAAATTTCGTTAAGGTCTCATTTAGTCCAAATTCTTTAAAGATTGTGAGAAAACTAATAAATGTGACAACAGCATAAAAAAGCCCATATTCTATAGTAGTCAGGTTTCTTGCATAGATCAGCCGGATCAGATAAGAAATAAAGTTTGCAGTAATCAGGAATATAAATATATGTGAGACTCCTTTTAGTGCTTTTTTCATATAAAAAGTCATAGAATGAGGTTATAATGCCCAATTTAAAAAGTTTATGAAACTTCAGTAATTTATTTAATATGGCCCGTAATGATATCTAGAAGTTATACAGTCTTAAATAACAAAAAATCATCATTCTGAGCAGCCAGTTGAAATTTATTCAATGCCATCATTTCATTAATTTTCTCATTTGTCTCATTTATCCCAAAATTTAGCGCGCAACTAGAATCCACGATTAAATATTCATAATCATTTTCTTTCATCACGCTATAAAGCTCATCAGAAGCGACATCTTTATCCCCTATAACACTATTTTCCCGCTCACACCAACTACATATAGATTTATCAAAAGATATTATATTGATATAACTATCAGGGCAAAATGAGAAAACTCGAGTATTGGGTTCTAAATCCTTCAAAGCAACATAACCTTGTAGTTCCTCAACTGACTGCATTAACCCTCCCAAAGGCGGATTCCATGGCATAGTATTTAGATCAAATTTTTGATGACCTGAAGTTAGGATAATGCCAGCAATAATTACAGTAAAGGTAATCATTTTTCCTACACCAAACTCCTTGAATATTTTGGCAATATACCTACTACCTTCAACAGATAATAAAGCGACAGGAATCGCAAACAGCATCCAGAATCTAAAAGCAAACAAACCTAAAGGCAGATTAAAAGTCATGCTATTAACACCTAAGAAAGTAAAAATAAACCATGCTAAAGTTACAGAAATCCAATAGTTTTCCTTACTCAATAATTTTTTATATTTGATCAGGATTATAGCTAACGATACTATCAACAATACAGAAATAACAACTCCGACCCCAATAGGATTATTGATCATATTTTGAGAGCTTGCTACAAAAAAATCATCAAAAGTATAAGCCCTTGTTCCAGTCCCCCCATCATAAGGAAATATATTCTTCAATTTCTGAAAAAGCCCTATTTTTGCAAATTCTGTTCCGCTATGGATCTTTGCTTCAGAACTAAACTGCCTTCCAAGCTTGTTATACCACCATAAAACCGAGATCAGATAACCACCACTAATTGCAATAAATTCTTTTAACAATAATTTTCTATTTAATAACGATTTAATAATAGAATAAATTCCTAATAAAACAAATATTTTAATTGCTTGCGAAGGCTGTATCAAAGGAAAAACCGAGATTACAAATAATGACGGATAAAGCCATTTTTTATCATGTTTCATCCTTTCCAAACAATACATTCCAACAAGAAATAATGTAGGAACAAGTGAATGCGCCCATATGAAATGACTTAAATACGCAGGAATTGCAGCCAAAACAAAAGTAGCAAACAATGCTTTATTCCTATTTCCAATAAACTCCTTTGCAAAAAAGTAAAAGAAGATAATCCCTAAGCTGATTATCAAGGCATTGAAAAACTTCAAAGTCCACATTATTGAAGGAGAAGTCTGATGCATTAAGCCCATGATTAAAGCATAAGCTGGAGGATACGGATCAATATAAGGAAAGTCATAAGTTGGAGGATCAAGTATAGTCTTCTCAACCGAGACATATTTAGCAGTCAAAGCGTGAATATATGGGTCATGATCTTCAAAATAAGGATAACTAAAAGCACCAGTTGCGTACATAAATAAGGTTAATGAAAACAATAACAAAACAATCAATATTGCAATATCAGATTTTTTAATTTTTAGTTTAAATTCATTAAATTCAAGTTTTTTATAATTTTTCATTAAATACAAAAGAGGGAATAATAATGACAAAGCCAAAAATATCCTCCAATCAAGAGGTATGTGCAATAAGTTTAGAACCACCCCTAAAAGCGGCAAAACCCCTAATCCAATACCAATCCTCATCAGATTTCTCTCTAAGAAATTATCAGAATTTTTGACAAAACTCGTGATCGTAAAACCAAAACCCCAACTATACAAAAAAAACAAGATTATTGTTAGTATGCTCATAACAGTAATTGTTCTATAAATCTATATAAAATTTGTGTCTTGTTTTAACTCTAGAAAAACAAAACCTATTTAAACGCTATTCTATTTTCGCTACTCATGAATAGAATCATAGTTACTATCCCAGCTTATAATGAACAAAAAACTATAGCCAGGATTATAACTGACATCAAAGAGGTAATGGATAGGGAAAAGCACAATTACAAAATTCTTGTTATAGATGACGGCAGCAGAGATAAAACAGCTTTTCTTGCAAAAAATGCTGGCGCTATTGTGTATTCTCATCCAAGAAATTATGGTTTGGCAGAGACTTTTCGTTCAGAGATTGAAAAATGCCTAGAACTTAAGGCAGATATCATTGTTCACACAGATGCAGATGGCCAGTATTTAGCAGAAGACATCCCAAGATTAATTGAAGAAGTAAGAAAGGGTAATCATCTTGTTTTAGGTTCAAGATTTAAAGGCAAGATAGAATCAATGCCTTTAGTAAAGCGATTTGGCAACCTAGCTTTCTCAAAAGTTATCTCTCAGATCACTAGGATAAGCATATCTGATGCTCAAACTGGATTCAGAGCATTCACAAAAGATGTTGCAAAAAAAATAAGAATAACTTCTACTCATACTTATACGCAAGAACAGATATTAAGAGCTTCAAAACAAAAATTTAGAATCAAAGAAGTGCCAGTATACTTTGCTAAAAGACATGGCAAGAGTAGATTACTAAAAAACCCATTTGAATATGCTATAAAAGCTTGGATAAATATCCTAAGAATCTACCGAGATTATGAACCACTAAAATTCTTTGGATTGTTTGGGTTTGTGTTCTTTGCATTTGGATTTTTACTAGGTCTGTATGTTGTCTATATATTTATCAAAACAGGCATTGTTGGCAGGATCCCAACAGTAATGCTTTCTGTTTTATTAATGAGTATTGGCATCCAGATATGGCTTTTTGGCTTCTTTGCTGATATGAACAAAAAATAACTCTTTTTCACAATTTTTATAAAGCCCCACTAAATACACTACCTAAAATGAACGTCTTACTTTTAAATGCGCCATGGTCAACTGAATCAGGTTATGGCGTCAGAAGCAATAGTCGCTGGCCACATACAAGAAAAGATAAAGCCCTGCCATTTCCTATTTATTTAGCGTATACAGCCGCAATTCTTGAAAAAAATAACATCAGAGTTGATATAATAGATGCAGTTGCAGAAGAAAAAACCCTATCTCAGATCACTGATTTAATAAAATCAAAAAACTATGATCTAGTTGTAATAGAAACCTCAACCCCATCAATTGATTTTGATTTAAAGGCAGCTGAAGAAGTAAAAAAAGTAAGCAAAGCAAGAATTGTATTGATTGGCCCTCACGCAACTCATTTTGATAAAGAATTATTAAAACATGATTTTGTTGATATCATAGCAAGGGGGGAATTTGAATATACAATTTTAGATATTTGTAATAAAAAGTTAATGGAAGTAGAGGGTATTACTTATAAAGAAAATAAAGAAACAAAAAGAAACAAAGACCGGCCTTTAATAGAAGACTTAGACAACTTACCATTTCCAGATAGACATTTGTTTAAAATGAGTCATTACGACTCCCACTTATACAAATCTCCTTCTTTTTTAATGATAACAAGCCGCGGCTGCCCTTATCAATGCACATACTGTTTATGGCCTCAGGTAATGTATGGTCATAAATTCAGGGCAAGATCAGCAAAAAGCGTAGTTGATGAGATGGAATTATTGATAAAAAAACATGGAGCAAGAGAAATATGCTTTGATGATGACACATTCACAATAGGAAAAGAAAGAGTAATAGAAATCTGCAGAGAAATAATACAAAGAAACTTAAAAATAGAATGGAGCTGCTTTGGCCGTGTTGGTCTGGATGAAGAAACCCTAAGAGAGATGAAAGAAGCAGGCTGCGAACATATAAGATATGGGGTAGAATCAGGATCCCAAGAACTCTTAAACAGGTGCAAGAAATTTACCAATATACCTCAGATAAAAGAAACATTCAAACTAACAAAAAAAGTGGGTATTAGAGATTATGGTACATTTATGATAGGTTTACCAGGTGAAACATGGAAAACAGTAGACCAAACAATAGAATTAGCAAAAGAACTTGATCCTTATGCAGTACAATTCTCAATAGTCATTCCATTTCCAGGAACAGAATATTACAGCGAATTAAAAGAACAAGGGATGTTAAAAGCAAAAACATGGGCAGATTTTGACGGCTCGACAAAATCAGTTATCGAAACTAAAGAGCTTTCAAAAGAAGACCTTGAAAAAGCTTTTGCACTTGCCTGGAAAAAATTTTATTTAAGACCTAGCTATGTAATAAAGAGCACTTTAAGGCATTTAAGATCTCTACAAGATATGAAACGGCTTTTTGGAGGAGCCAAATCATTTTTAACCCGCTGGATGTATTATAGGAAGATGTTGAAGTAAAATGGCCAAGATAGTTTTTATACAAGACTCTTTATTTGATCAACACTCAATACAGTATTTATCAGCAGTTCTAAAACAAACTAAACATGAAGTAGATTTATTTGTAGTTGATGCAGAAAAAGATAAAATTATGCAGAGAATACGGGATTCAAAACCAGATATTGTTGCTTTCTCTATTACTTCAATGGAATATGGATGGGCAACCGATATTGCAAAAAAAGTTAAAAAAGAAAATCTGGCCTTAACCATATTTGGAGGCCCGCATCCCACCTATTTCCCAGACTTTATAAAAAATGATTTTGTTGATATTGTTTGTATAGGTGAAGGAGAAGGGGCTTTTGTTGACCTAGCTAATGCAATTGATAAAAAAGAAGACCATACAAAGATACAAAACCTATGGGTTAAAAAAGATGGCAAAATACATAAGAACGAACTAAGACCTTTAATCGAAGACCTTGATTCATTGCCATTCCCAGACAAAGAAATTTACTATAAATACAAATTTATAAAAGACCTGCCCACAAAAAGGATTATTGTCTCTAGAGGTTGTCCTTACGCATGTTCTTACTGTTTTAATCACTTATACAATCAGATGTATGATGGAAAAGGAAAATTTGTTAGATATAGAAAACCAGAAAAAATAATACAAGAAATAAAAGAATTAAAAGAAAAGTACCCACTAAAAACAATCTCATTTTCTTCTGACACATTTACTTTAAACCGGAAATGGCTACTTGAATTTCTGGAACTTTATAAATATGAGCTTAAAATACCATTCATCTGCAATTCAAGAGCAAATGAGATAGACGATGAAGTAGCAAAAAAATTATCAGAAGCAGGCTGCTTTTACACAAGCTTTGGAGTTGAAGCAGGAAATGAAAGAATAAGAAATGAGATACTAAAAAAGAACGTATCTAATAAACAGATAATAGATGCTGCTAATTCATTTAAGAAGTATAACATTAAATATGTAACTTATAATATGTTTGGATTACCAACAGAAACATTAAATGAAGCATTTGAAACTATGGAGTTAAATGCAAAGATAAAAGCAAATATAAGCACTCCAACAATTTTACAGCCAATAGTTGGTACAACAATCTATAAGTTTATTCAAGATAATGACTTATTTGTCCCAGAATTTTCC
>JAAOYK010000034.1 GCA_018221305.1 Candidatus Pacearchaeota archaeon | reverse complement strand
TTGGAGTGAAGTTTGGGTGGTTTCGGGCTGAGGTTGAGATTTTGGGGGTTTTGGTGGGGTTTCTGAGGTTGTTGGTTCGGGAATTGGGTTTGTTTTTGGTTCAGGATCAGGTTCTAGGGTTGCCTCGGCTAGTGGTATTTCTGGCTCTGTTGCTGGGGCAGAAATTTCCTCTGCAGGGGTTGTTTCTTGTTGTGGCTCTGTTTCTTTTTGTGGTATTTCTACCGTTTGAGGTTCAGAAATTTCTGCTTCCGTTTGGGTGGGAACTTCTACAATCTCGGGTTCTTGGTTTTGTGGTTCGTTTGGCATAAACTTAATCATCTAAAAAATTCTTAATCATATCTGCTTTGTCCTTTCTCCCCATTTTTTCATAGGCTGTTATTTCTTCTTTTAACGGTAGGCAAGACAACTCAAGATCGTCATGTTTAACAATTATCTTTTTATCCAAACTATTTTTTGACCTTACAACATTGTTAACATTACCAAGTACTTCAATTTCTATGCCGTCTATTTCAAAAAATGTTCTGTAAGAATTCCTACCATTGCTTTCGTCAAAATACACTTCCTTTGTTTGATGTTCCTTTAGCTTTTCAACGATTGTTTTTAATTCTTCTGGTGTGGTTAAAATATCAATATCTCTGGGCTTAATTTCTTTTACTCCTTGAGCCTTAACGCTTATTGAGCCAATAAAGGCATAGTTTAGTCCTTTGAGTTTACTTGTTATAAGTTCTAAGATTTTATTGAGTTTTTCCATGTTTTTAGTGATATTTACATAAATTGCTCAAGGTTTTATATAAATTCAAAGTATTTAGGTAAAACCTACGAGCATTTTGTATAAATTAGGAAATAAGGGTGTAATATACATTTCTGCCTCTTTCACCGATTTGTTTGATTTTATTTTCGTCTTCAAGTTCGTCTAAATACTTTCTTGCTGTTTGCCCTGAAACTTCAAGAAGTTTTTCAATATCGTTGCAAGTGGTCTTGCTTCGTTCGACAGATTCGCCACCAATATCACACGCCTTTAATTCTTTTTGATGAATCGCTTCGCTTTTCATAAATTCCAAAATCTTTTCTTTCCGCTTTTCCGTTCGTTCACTCAAAGCTTCGCGAGCTTCTTCCCGCATTTCGGCAAGTTTGCTCTCGTCTTTTGATCCAAAAACCGGCTTGGTTTTTCGGCCAAGAATAAAACCTGCAATAAATCCTATAAAAACATAAAATAAAACATCTGCCATGTTTTTATTTTAACATCTCCAAGATTTTTTCTAAAGCGATTGGCAGTTCGTTTATCCCATCTTCTCCAGCAAAATGCCCTTTGTTGTATTTTATTTTAATTTTCATAAACCCCATGTTTTGTCTCAAAGAAGCTTTCCATTTCTTTATCTAGTTCTTTTTGCATATAAGAACTAAACCAAAAATACCCACCAATTATGAGAACTCCAACGATAATTAAAATATATTTCTTTTGCATATTTTATAGTTTGTTATCTGTTTTTTAATAAAGGTATTTATTTAGAAGCTTTGATTTTTCTGCGGAAACAACAGAAATAATTTTTTCACCAGCTTTAATTTCTTTTTCTGCTTTCTCAATTTCATCTAATATTTTTTTCTGAACTTTCTCATCTGGAAAAGGTATTTTCAAATTTTTAATTGTTTCAGGAGAAAGTTCTATTTGTCCACTCTGTCCTTCTGCCATTTTTTCAAGGACATCAAATCCTATATATGCGAGGGAATAAAGTATAATTTTAGGAATTATTTTATTTTGATCTGGGCGAACAATGGTTATATGGCTGTCCACTGTATAATCTCCAGTTAAATCAAAATAATTGACTCTTCCTGCGGTGCCAACCCCAGTTGAGTTTATAAGAATGTCTCCTATCTCTAATTTTCTATTATCAACATCAAAATTTTTGTGAGCTAAGTGTTTCTCTGAAAAATCAAAATCATAAAAACCCCTAACTTGACCGGATTTTATTATTTTAAGATTTGAGTTACCATATTTCGGGGTTTTTCCTCTTTTTACCATTAGAGACGCTTCTTCTAATCTTTCCAAATGATTAGAATGTTTCCTAAATAGATTTTCAAATATTGAACGGATTTTTTCTTTTGACTTGATGATAGATTCAACAGCTCTTTTCTGCTTATTCTCGATATTAAACATGTCCTTGTTGATTTTTAACAAGATCTCTTTGGGCGGTATTGGTACTAATAAATTTCGTATTTCTGTAAGATTTATTGATGGATAGTTTGAATCAACTCTCACAAGATTTGATGTTTTATAATCTTCTAAGAAGTAATAAAGATAACTTAACAAATCTTGATTTTTGTCATAAATACATGCTAAATGATTTACAACATAAGCAGAAGTTTTTAATTTACCAATATTATCAGTATTTACTGATTGTCCACTTTTTGGAAACAAAATTGTTCCTTGCGGAAATTCTTTTAGTCCGCATTCTTTGATTGCCTTTTGATTCACATAACTTTCCTTGTTGGGAATAATATATCCATGAAGATCTCTTGTGTTTAAGTTTCCAGCCCTAATAAACGGGGATACTCCTTTATTGAAATATTTAATTTCTTGAGGGGCATTTGTTCCATTATCTATAATTGAAACACATTCATCAAGTGGCTCAAGAGGAAATTTTGAAGTCAATTTACGTTTTTTTTTAAAAGAAGGTATAATTTTTTGCTCAAATTTATTAGATGTAAAATCAATTAACTCATGAAGATTTTGAACCATAAGATTGTTTTTAAGCTCGTTGTCAATTTTTTCTATCTTTTGATTGAGGAAATTCATCAAAATGTAGTTATTTACTTTACTTGGGTCATTTAGTTCATCTTCGTTGTATAACTTCGAAATTATTTTACCAGATTCATCTTTATGTATTTTTATACCTTCACATCCTCGCCGACTACTAAACTCATAGCCCAAGAATTTTTTTTCTGCTTTTTTTTCTCCAGATTTCGCCAAAACTATTGTTTTGTTAAAAGTAAGCATAAAACAAATCATTTTTGCACGTTCATTTGTGATGATAAATTGCAAGAATTTTTCCTCATTTCCACCATTATTATCTCGAAATATTCTCTTGTATTGTTTATATATGAGAGAGTTTTCGACTTTTTTAAAATTACCTTCAAGTAAATTGATATAATCAGTAAAAGAAAGGTTAGTATATATTTCACTAACATATTTTGAGAATGCTTTTTCAATGTTATTACATGTAACATCCCCAAAGTTTTTAAGAAATTGGGCAACAATCTCATCGCAATTTTGGGCGACAATCTCACTTCGCTTTTTAAGAAAAATTGTAACAGTATTTGTGTTTGTTTCCATAAATGTATTGTTACTGAAAGCAACAATTGCTTTTATTTCAAAATTTCTTATTATTAAGTTCCTCACATCTGCATATATTCCAGAGTTTGTTAAAACGGAAACAGGGAGAACAATGCCAGCATTCCCTCCTTTCTTAAGTAAATGTTTTGCTCTTTCAATAAATAAGCATTCAATCTCTGAACTTTGTTCCGTCAGTCGAGAATATAGAGAAAAAGCAGTTTTACCACTCTTTAGGGTATTTTTGAAACCGCTTACAGAATATGGCGGATTTGCGATTAAAATATCAAACTGTTCATTGTTTATCCCGTCACGAGTAATTAATAGTTTGTCTTTATACTCTTTGCTTGTTTCAAAACTGTCTAAACCATCGCCACAAATGATATTTGCGTCACCATCGCCATTAAGGAATGTGCTAATTTTTGTCGTTTTGGCAAGACGATAGTCTTTTTCGATACCATATACATATTCTTTTGCCCACAAATATTCATTTTTGAGTGCATTAAAATTCCTTTTTGCTAAGCCTCCTCCCTTTATCCAATTTTCGTCAATATCAGATACGTATCTGTTTATTTCATCCATTACTTCAGTAAGAAAGTGTCCGCTACCTGACGCATAGTCAATAACATATGGTAAAAAGTTTTCCTCTCTTAAATTATTTTTCTCTTGAATGATGTTTTTAATAGGGATAGATCTGCATATAAATCTAGTAATAGGGATTGGTGTGAAAAATTGTCCAGATTCCTGTTTGATTCCAGTGTTTAGAAGTTTTTCAAAAAAGTCCCCAAGAAATTGTTGTTTAGTAGAATATTTAATTCTGTATTTTTCTAATAATTTAACGACTTCTTTAACAACAACAGCGTTCTGCTCAAAAGTTTTTTTGTCAAAAACTTCCTTAAATGCAAATTCATTACCAGAATATAATTTTTGCTGAATAAATAATTTTTCGATTTCATCTTTTTTATTTGCAATATTAACTTTACTAAGAACATTGTCTAATTCATCTTTTGTAACGGCTGATATTTCTAAACCAAGATATTTATTCATTCCTCGTTTATAGAGATCGTTTAAACGCAACATAACCTCCTCATCTTTTTCACTTTCTCCCCATTGGAATTGAGTTTTTTCTTCACTATCTCGTTCAAATTCATCTACAATTTTACAAAGAAAAAGGTTAAAAATTTTGTTAAAAGCATTTGTTTTGTCTGAAACAACATTTCTTCGTAATATTTCGGTAAAACGATTAAAAACATAACCCCCATCATCTGCCGTCAGATTTTTAAGATCTTTTTTGAGAATCCCAGTAAAGTTAATATTATATGGAGTGATGTCTTTTTCGAAAATTCCTTTTGCTTCAAAAACTTGTGGAGTCCATGCTTCAAATGCTTCTTGTTGATTTTTTGCGCTAATGATTTCGTTTGAAACTTGAACAATGTCATTTTCAAAAACAATGTCTTTGTTTTTTATTGCCGAAGAGTATAAACAGATATATTGTGTAGTTTTTTCTTGAATTAGGTAACTGAAAAGTTGTCCACCATCTTTAAACATTTTTTCTTTTTCCTTGCGATGTTCCTCTTCCTGAGTTTTGCATTCAATCATTAAAAAACTATTTTTCTTGTCATCTAAAACAATGATATCCAAACAGCCCTTGGTTTTGTGTCCAAGTGCCCAGTCTTTTTCAAGTTGTATATTTTCTGGAGAGTAGCCTTTCTCTATTAGTCTATTTACACATTCGAAAACAACAAAAGATTCTGGTTGTCCAAAATTTGAAGTTGTTGCACGATAGCACTTAATTTTTTCTCCGTAATTTATTTTCGAAGTTCTTAAGGAGTCAGTAATAGTTGTAGATATTTCGTATCCATTTTTGTGTCGTTTATACCAAATACCATCTAAACCTTCTTTTGGTTTAAACCCTAAAATACTTAGAAATTCTCTTAAATTTTGAGTGTCAAAATAGGGCATATATAAATTATATATTTTTGGCGAAAAAACACAAGGGCTGATTATTGAAAAAACGAAATTATCTTTACTTTAAGAGCTTTTGCCAATCTTTCTATGTTTCTCAAAGCTAGATTACGCACACCTCTTTCAATGCCAGAGATGTAAGTTGGATGAACACCCAAAACCTTCGCAAGGTCTCCTTGCGACATCTTTTTATCTGTTCGTATTTTCTTAACTTTTTTGCCAAATTTGACGGAGATGTCAGTCATGATTTATGCACAGTTCTTATGTATTCATTTTAACAATTATTGTGATATAATTCTATATAGAGATATATCTCTATGCCAACGGCTCACCCCATTAAGCCATTCTAAAGGAGCTAAAGCACTCTTCAAAATAACCATTCCCAAAACAAAAGAAAATTTTATCCTCTTTAAAAAGAAATGGGGGGGCAAAAAACGACGACGAAAAATATAGAAAAATTTTCTTGTTTTGGACGGATAGGAACGCTGTCTAAATTAAAGAAGTGTCGCATTACCACCCAAAGATTGAATACTAGAGATTGATTGCATTACCACGCGTTACAGATTAAT
>JAAOYK010000033.1 GCA_018221305.1 Candidatus Pacearchaeota archaeon | reverse complement strand
GTAGTAGCAGTATTATTAGAAGATTTTTTATTTTTTGTTAAAAATAACACTCCTACTATACCAACAACAGCAAAAACAATACTAGGCATTAGACAAGCCCTCCTTTATTCTTAATTTTGTCATATATACACAAGAGGCATGTAAAACACATTCTACACCAAACAAACTAATATTAACAAGTCTTTTTTCCTCATCAAACCACGATAAAAAAACAACAGGCACAGGTTCTAAATGTTTAACAATAAAAAGATATACTCTGTTTTCAATAAGCGTTTGTGGTCTATAAAAAACATCAATAGGATTTTGATTCATTTTTTATTCCTCCATTTTTAATTGCCTCTTGCATTGAATCATTAATAGTCCAAAACCACCTTTTTTCTAAATCAGAAACACGTTCAAAAAGATTTTTAAATTTTTCATCTGTTCGTTTTAAATAACGGGCGAACAGAAAACCCAACACGGCCAAACAGATATTTAAAAGAAATAATAGTAAAACAACATTATCCAATATTACAACCCCTTTCTTTTCTTTTCATAATATCTACCACCGTAAAAGAAAGTTATTATAACTCCCAATAAATAATATTCAGCTTGCGACAAAACAATTAATTTAGCCCCGAACCGTGGAGCCAATATATTAAAAAATAAAATACCCTGTGCTAAATGACCGCCAATAGGTCTGACACTACCACGCAAAGCATTGACGAATTTTCCGCCACCTTGTCCTGTGGCTATATCATGGTCCCTTGCCTCAGACACAGACTGGGAATCGGCGGTAATTAAAGTTTCCTCACTGGCTTTATCTCTTACAACTTTATTCAAAACTTTACCAGCAAGTCCAAAAGTTAAAGTATTTAAAAGGCTCATACGTCACCCCAATTCCACATGATTTATATCATCCCATTTACGACCTGATTTTAAACCTAATTCCTCAGCTTTATCAGCTATCTTTTTCCAAGCAGGGTGGTTACCATCTTTTATCCATACATAACGTCCTTCGGAATTAATTATGAATAGAGTATAATCCTGCGCTCTACACCATTCGTGTAAAGTAGGTCTCATTTCTCCATAAATTTCTTTTTGTATTGTTTGTGTTCTTTTGGCCCATCCTCTTGTTAAAAGATAACCTTTTTCATAAGCCCATATTTCCAATCGAGAAGCTAGATATGAAAACAAAATAGCTTTTTTTGTATTCCACAAATATTCAGACATTTTTAAATACTCCTATATACTTTTAAAATTTTGTTTACATAAGTTTGATTTATATACAACCCGTTTCTTTTTATAACGCTTCCAGCATTGTAAGAAGCAATTATATCAGAAATTTTATTATAGCGAGTTTTTAAATATCTTATATAACTAGAAGCTAGAAAAATATTTATTTCAGGGTTTAATAAATCATTTCTTGTATATTCATACCCATAATAATCATTAATAAAATCCAATGTATCAGGGTATAAAATTTGCATTAATCCATAAGATTTTCTTCCCCTCCCTTCATCTTCATTTACGCTAGTGAAACGCTGGGAACTTTCATTTATAGAAATAGCTTTTAAAAGTTTCCAGTCAACACCTGCGTGATTAGAATATTTTTTATATAAATCATCATATACGGTGGAATAAGATGTTTTTGGAAATAATAAAATAAATGTTGTGATAATACCTATAATTAAACCACCCATTATGCGTCCGCCTGAATATAATTATATTGCCCTCTAACTTGAGCAGAAACACCAAAAACACACTCTAATAATACTATCCAAGTAGCTTCCATTTTTATGGAAACAAAAGGAGCAAAATCAGAAAAATTAGCCCCATTAGGAGTGGGAACACTAGCCCTTTGAAAATAAGAAGCCAATATTTGTTGATGAGAAGTCAAATCATTAATCTTCATGGTGACTTCAACATCTGCGGTACTCATGCCATGGGGTAATATACAAGCACCGTATATATACCATATTTTATCAGCAGGAACAGCCAAAAGTGTATAATCAGTGGAAGCTGTCATTGTTTTTACTATATCATACACGTTAAAAGAAGGGTTTTTACCTTCTCTATCAAGCTTATCATACAGGGCTTGAATAGTAGGAACTGGAGGATATATAATCTCCTGTATAGTATCAATATCGCCAACAACTCCATCATCTTCAATACTAATAGAAACCAAAGAAGCTATTACAAGGGTAATTGTTTTTCCAGCTTGGGCATCATTATAAAAATAAAGATCAAAAAATTTGCCTTGTATAGAACGTCCTTTATGCATTTCTATAGTATCCCTTGTGGAATCGTTTAAAGCTATATTAATATTTGTGTCAATATCTGTAGCTTCCACAGCTTTAATATAATTACCTGCTATGGACATTAAAAAACCATCCCTAGCAATAGATAAATCCATGGTTATGGTATCATAACTATAATTAGGAATTTCTCTTTTTGGTCTAATAGCCATTTTATTTTTCCTTTCTTTATTTTAAGAAACCGTTAAACCAACCTCTAGCACTTAAAGCAGGGAGGTCTGTGCCATCAGCATTATAAAGGCGCACAGAAGTATTTTCATCTACTTGCATCATAGGGATAAAATTAATATTTTGGTCTGATCCCACTCTTAAATTGGGGGAACCAAAAGCAGAAATTCCCAATAGAGTAAACAAATAATCAGGTACAGAATCAAAAACAGACAATCCCAAATCCGCAGAAGTTGTGACACCGTTACTATGAAAAATCAAACCAGCGGTTTGTATAAATAATGTTTGACCATCTGGAACAGTATAAACAATTTCTGAATCACCTGCGGTTAATATTCCCGCATTATTCAATGATTGACGTGAATTTTCGTGTCCATCATCTATTAGATGTGTAGGCAAAAAGTTTATATCTACGTCACCAAAAATCACATCATCTTCCACCATAACGGTATTTCTTTTTGAAATTATTAAAGAAATGGTTTTATCGGTTTGTGCTTCATTACTAAAATAAAGATCAAAAAATCCGCCTGAAATGGAACGTCCTTTTTTTAAAGGTATACTATCCCTTGTAGAATCATTTAGAGAAATATTTAAAACAGCATGCAAGTCTGTGGCATCCACAGCTTTAATATAATTACCTGCTATACTTATTAGCTGGTGATCTCTGGCAATAGATAAATCTATTGTTAATGTATCATAGGTATAATTCATTTTTATTTTTTTCCTAAAGACATAAAAAATAAAGTAGCAAAACCGAATAAAAGACCAACAGCAAGAGGGTTTCCAAATAAGGTGTTATTTATTTTGCTATCCCCTGTAGGAGCAGTAGGAACAGTTACAAAAGAAATACGATTTAAATCATTAGCCCCTTGTGGAATACCGGGTGAATAAGAAACATTATTAGAGCCTGATTTAGCTTGTAATTTCGCTTCCTCTACACCAGCAACAACAGAAGCCCCCGCAGGACCGCCCACAATATAACCTGCAGCAGGTTTTAAAACACTGTCACGAAACCTTGTAAATGCGCTCATTTTAAAAACCTCCTTTTAAAGTTTTGTCATTACAACAACACCCAAAATCAAAAGCACAAAAAGACCAAAAGTTTCCGTCTTTGTTGTTTGAATTGTGGCGGTTGCTGTTGGTGTTGGTTTTGATTGAAACATATTAAACATAGTTTCAACAAAAGACGGTTTAATGTTGGGATTATAACCACCGTCCACTTGTGTTAAATTATTGGTTTCTTCTGATGGTCTATAAAATTCATTTTCAATTATTGCGCCCGCTTCTTTTGCTCTATCTCGAAAAGACATTTAAAACCTCCTTTTTATTTTTCTTAAGAAAAGAGGATTTTTAATTTGGGTGGAAGGTGTGGCTCTCATGGTTTTTATTTTTACAACACCTTTTTGGCTTCTTTTATAAATAGAACGTGAATTTTTGATTCTATCCATCACAACTTTTAACATTTTTACCTCCTAATAAAAAAGAGGGAACAACGGCATAATACTATTAAAAGCCGTTGTTCCCTCCACCCGGAAACTTTTTAAAAATATTTTACAGCAGTTCCATTGGTATAACTTCTACAATGGTAGTACCTGCTCCCTTTGTGATATCCAATTCAAGGTCAAGATCATTCATACCTTCTGTCGGCAAACTTTCCATTTTACGTCCATCAGTAATCAGATCGACAATGATACATCCGTCAGGCAAGGTAGGAATTTTCGCATCCAGCTTGTTCTGACTTCTGAAATATTCCCAAGGGGCATCCACAAAAGTATTGGTCCCACTTTTCAAAATGACGTTGTTAATAATATCATTCTGCGGATCACCAGCATCCATGGTTTTGATAAACAAACGTCTCACCATGTTCCCCACAGTAAGCTGTATCTGCTCGCTGGTATTACTCGCTGAAATACTCTTTCTGATAGTGCTTTCTTTTGCAACACCAAAGTTACCTTCTCCTTTTGTTGCAGACCTGATATGTACTTTCGCAATCAGGTTTGTATAGGCAAAGGTGGCCGAACCAACAACGAAAATATCAGCCGTTGATCCCAAAGTGAGGCGCAGATCGAGACTCGAAAATACTCTTGCATCCAGATATGTGTCGGTTGTTCTGAAAGAATCCACAACAGCAAAGTTTATCGGATACAAAACAGAAAAGGTGTGTGCTGCTTGTGTCAATCCGGGTTCTGTTTTTAGGGGTACTGTACCATAATCATAGTTAGCCAGATCAAAACAGTTAGCCCCTCTGTAATTTTTAATTTGTTCTCTGCCGTTGCCTACAACTTCAATCTTTGCAAGAATATTTTTAATACCTTCATCGGAAAGACTGGTAGCATCTGCAGTAGCTATTGTAACAGTACCAGTGATTTCAATAAGCATGGAGCGGATCAAAGCGGTACGGGGAAGGCCAATCACCTGAGTTTCCCCTAACGCCTGAAAAACAGCTTCTTTATCTTTTACCTGATAATTTTGCACGTTTAACCTCCCTTTTTAAACGGCTACAGTGGAACCGTCAATAGAACCTACTGGAGAGGGCGTCCTACTAATACCCCCTATAGAAAAACCATTTTTTCTGGCATATAAAAAACCCAATGTCATAAAAACGGCCAAAAACATGTTCTTGTTTGTCGCTTTTGGAAAAAGCATTTTTAATCTCCTTTTACTTTCTTCTGTGCTTGTTGGTTTATTTCTTTTAGCTTACCCACTGATTTACAACGGGAATACGAGGAGCGATAGCCATAGTAGCAACAACAACACCAGCTATTTTTAGAGCACTGACCCAGTTAATACCCATGTTATTTTCTCCTTTCTATTTTATTTCAATAAATTCATATTTAGCAAGGTTTGGTATTTTCTCTTTCAAGTCCGACCTCATGAAAGTTAAATAAGATAAATCGTTTTTCTCTGTTACTTTAAAAACGTAAAACGTGTTTGTGTTTTTAATTAAAAGTTTGTTTACCTCTGCGGGTGTTTGTGTTGTCCAGTAAATTGTAATCGCTCGGTGTCTACCCCTTTGAATTAATTTAAGCATAACAGGAGATGGTTTGCTTTTTTGAGGTATTATTAAATCTATTTCCTCAACAACCAAAACCACATTTGCTAGAGTATAAACAGCTTCTCCTATACTGGTTATTTCATCTTGAATATATAACGGTTGATAGACAATTCTAAATTCTTTGTTTGCAAACATGTAATCAATCAATTCTTTTAGATTGTCTATCAATTTAAAATTAGGGAGTTTATGCTTCTTTAAATCTTTTTCATTATACTCTCCCATTGGATCAATAATTAAAACTTTTTTAAACTTTCCTGATTTTAACAGAATGGATAGTTGTTCTTTTATTTTATACGATTTACCAGAACCTTGTTTACCAATACTACCTATAATTTCCCGTTTCCTTTCTTCTTCAGGTAAAACGTTTATACTATCTTCATTCTGTTGTTTCTGGAATAGTTTCATCTTCTATGCCTTTCTTTTTTGAGAATTTTCCTTTTACTTTTTGCCAGACAGAGAGTTTTTCAAAAAATCCTTTGGCCTTTGCTTCATTAGATTTCATAACAAGTAAGGCCATTGTCATTACATAAAAAGAAAAAATTTCAAAATCATCTATCTTTTCTTTGAACTTTTTCTGAAAAAATCCAGAAAACGCTTTTGCATACATTTTTGAAAATGATGTATCCCCCTCAGACATTACAGAAGAAAAATATTTTTTATCTTTTTCTTCTATAAGAGGTTCAAGACCAAACTGTTGAAAAATAGAATCAAGTCCTGCTACAAAAACTTTTCCTGTTGTTTCATCTACAACTTCTTTCTTTTTGTTTGGTCCTCTTACCTTCTTTTCTTTGGGAAACAGAG
>JAAOYK010000032.1 GCA_018221305.1 Candidatus Pacearchaeota archaeon | reverse complement strand
CTTCATCAACAGGCTCATCGTCAACAGCAGGTTCCTCATCAACAGGCTCATCATCAACAACAGGCTCATCGTCAACAGCAGGTTCCCCATCAACAGGATCTTCATCAACAACAGGCTCATCATCAACAACAAGTTCTTCATCAACAACAGGCTCCTCGTCAATAAGCTCTTCACTTTCATTAGCCGGTTCATCAGGAATCACAGTTTCATTTTCATCACCACTCACAATAATTTCTTCACTTTCATTACCCAAATCTAAAGTAACATTTTGGCCGTCTTCAGATTCATTTATAATAACTGTCTGATTAATACCAGTATCAGACTCAGAGTCAAGATCTTCGACAATTTCTTCTTCATCATCAGTTTCAGTCACCTCCGATGTAACATTTTCAGTTAAGCTATCAGTTATAGCCTCAACAATTTCTTCATCAGTCAAGGTCTCTTCAACAGTTTCTACAAATTCGCTATAATTTAATAAATCAAAATAAAGTCTTAAATTTCCTTCAGGCAAATCAAAATCCATTCGTTTATTTTTATTTTTTGTCAAGGATTTGCCAGCAAATTTTGCAGGAGTTTTAATTTCAAGCTCAACACCATTCTTTGTTATCCTTTGTTCTACATTTTCATTTTCATACCCAGCATACAATCCAACATCAGCCCCACTACCATTTTCAAAAATAAGATAACCAGTATGCCGCTGATAAGTTTTATTAAAAAGCCCAGTATAAACCCCAAAATTAATAAAGATTAAAAAAATTAAAATTAAAATACACAAGCCCAAAAATAAATTACCAAAATTAACATCTTTTTTATTTTTGCTAACTTTGCGCGCAGGTTGTTCCACAGAATTTTTCTTTTTACTTTTTCTTTTTTTCCATGCCTGATACTCTTTCTCCCCGCCGATATATCTTTTTTTTACAGAATTACCCTCACGATAACTTTCATAATAATACGGACCAAAAGTTCTCCCACCCTTTTTTGTAAACTTCTTATAAACCATTGCCAGCAGCTCTTTTTTCTAACAAAGTTTTAAGGCAGAAATGATTTATAAATGTTATTGCAGTTGTTCTACAATAGAATTATTCTTTTTTTTCAACTACTTCCTTATTTTCAGTTTTAGGAAGGTTATCTTTTTTGTCTATAGACTTTTCAGGAACTATTTCTTTAGCTTTTTCCTCAACTTTTAATGTAGAAGAATTAACAGTTTCTGTTATACTTTTTTTTTCTTTTTTTGGCCGTTTAACCCAATTAGTTTTCTTTGGGTCTCGTTTTAATTTAGCATTTCTCTGGCATTTGCTAGAACAAAAAAATGAAGTTTTACCATCAAAAGAAAAAAGTGTCAAACCTTTATGAGGATCATACGCTTTTTTACAAAAAGAACAAGTCGGCATTTTCTAGGTTTTACTTAAACCTCCCTGAATTTTTACCACGAATCCTTCTTGCCTCAATTTGTGTCTCTCTAAGCATTAAAATGTCCTTTTTTCTTACAGGCCCTTTAACATTACGCCTCATAACTTTTCCTTTATCAAAACCTTGCAAAATTCTACATTTTACTTGAGTAACTTCGCCTTTTGCACCAGTTCTTCCAACAATTGATTCAACAACTGCAGGAACAGCAGTACTAGTTAATAAAGCTTCAGCCCCAGCTGATCCACTTCCTTTTCCTTCCTTTACTCGTTGTGTTTTACTTGCCATATTATGTTTTTCCTAAATCAATCAGATAAATACTAAAAAATCTATTTACATTGAAGATTTCTTAACAAAACCTTCTAAATCTGCAGCAGCATCACCTGCTTCAATTATAGCAACTGAAGCACAAGCAACATTCAATCCAACAGAAATTCCTAGTTTTTCTTTTTTGTCTGCTTCAACACAAGGTATGCCTTTTTCTTTGCAAAGAATAGACAAATGTGCGACTATTTCTTTAGGACTAACATCAGTACCATAAGCTACTAGTTTAGCAGTTCCTCTTTCGATTGCTTTCGTAACTTCGTTAGTACCTTTCTCAACTTTTCCGGTTTTTCTAGCTTTTTCAATTATTTCATATACAGAAGCCATTTTTAAACTTCCCCCATCAATTTAATCATACCAAAATCTATTAGGAGTAAACTTTGCCTCATAATAGTCATTGGCGAGCAAAATACTTTTGCAAGTGTAATAGAATATTCAGAAATTAGGGGTTTATAAAGTTTATTACGCAGATTTAAAATCTGAAGTTTCAGTAGAATTAAACATTGCTTTTGCAGCCTCGTTTGCATCCACAGATTCATAATTTCCCTGCCCATGAATCAAAAATCCCCTTTCCCCAGGAAGTACTTTTGTTACCTGAGTTGGATCGCGTAAGGCTTTCATATTAGTCATTACACAATAATAAGGATCAGTATCACTTGCCACTCCCCGAAGTTCAGAAGACAAACCATGAATCATATTAAATATTTTAGACCCTTTACCAGCATAACCAAGAACGCCGCCTTCTAAATAATTTTCTCCTTGAATAGCACCTTTAAAATCATACCTAACCTTTAATTGCTTAAAATCAAGCGTGTGATCAAAATTATAGAAAAAACGTAAATCAAAAGTTCCTGCATAATCCTCACCCCAAAGGGTAATTCTTTGACCTGGATGCAAATCAGCCACATGATCAACAAAAGTGCCTTTAACAATCTGTTTTGCAGGACCATATCTTGCCTGCATCAAATCACAAAATCCTTGTCCAATTCGTTCAAAAATAAATTCTTCTGGTTTCGGACCTAAGAGAACAGACGCAATACCACGTACAGCTATTTCCGTACTATCTTCTTCTAAACTATTTTGCATAAAAAAAGATGTTTTGTATACTTTTAAAGATAATTATAATAAAAAATAAGCATTAATTATTTCCAAGCAACCTCAACATTATTGTTCTCAAGAATATAATTTTTTATAAACTACATTTATTTATTTTAAATATGGAAAAACAAATAATACTAGAAGGTATTATTACAAGTGCTCCAGAAATTCTAGATAATGAAATAAGAATCCCATTTAGATATACAAATATTAAATCAACAGGATTTGAAGAAAATTTTCTCCTACACCTCCCAAGTACAGCTAACAGATTAAGAAAGATAAGATTAAAAATGCCCAAAAGAATCAGAATACCAATAAGAAAAAACACAAGGATTAAGGCCTATTATCAAACTGATTGGGAGGATGAAAAAAGCATACCTGATAGTTCCTTACAATTTCTTTATGCAGATTCAATAGGAATTGTTGATGAAGAAACAAATAAAGAATTTGCTACCTATCATTCAACATGGTAATCATCTCCAAGTAACCTCAACGTCATCAGTACGTTCTCTTGGATCAATGTCTACCTTATCAATCTCTTTCCCTTTAGCCATTATTTTTTTCTTAAACATAATCTCCCCAGTATATGCAATCATTGCACCAAAAGGGAAACATTTAAATAGAATTGTAGACTAATAGTACCATGATTGCACAATATGATTTTGAATTAAATGAAGATATATTTTACCTCATAGAAACATTAAAAGTAGAAAGCTACTGGTCAAAAGATAATTTTACATTAACGCTACAAAATAAAGATATCCCTTTATTAAATCATATAGAAAAAATAGTTAGTAATCTTAATATAAATATTGGTAAGAGGTTATTATTAAAAATAAGACTCCCTGAAAATACAAAAAAAGAAGATATACAATTAATTTTAGGAGATAAAAAATTAAATTTCCATATAGAAAGGAGTCCTTTTGATGTAAGTAAAATAAAAGCAGTTACAAGCCTACCTTACAAAAAAAATTATATCTTATCTTTAAAATATAGAAATAAAAAGATTCCAATAAATATTAATTGTTCAAAAAATAATATTATGTGTAATTGTTCTCTTGATTCTTGGATTTACAAAGATCTAAGATTTCCAACAAAAAAATTATTAGATTTCCTTGAAAAATATTGTGGAGGAAATAAAATATTAAAAGTTGAAAAAGAATTATTAAATGCAAATAAAGAAAAGATTATGTCTGCATTTAGTGCACTAATCGATTGTGAGGGTTCTATAAATTGGTATGGTCTAAAAAGAATAATTAGAATCAGAATGAAAGATAAAGATTATCTCCAACAATGGTCAACTCTTTTAAAAAAACAAGGCATATATAATTATCTAAGAAAAAATAAGAATGAATGGGAATTAAATATGGCTGGATGGGAAGATTTTTCTAGATTAGAAAAAATGGGATTTAAATTATACCACTCTAAAAAAGCTGATAAATGGAAAAAGATGATGCAAGGATTTAAAAGAAATCAGATATCAAGGGGGAGTTATAAAGAATTTTATATAAATAAATTAAAAGAATTAAATAAAAAAATAAGTGCAAAAGAATTTGCACAATATCTTAATAAAAGTAAAAGGGTGGCAAATCATTATTTGCTAAAATTAGAAAAAGAAAATCTAATAAAATGTGATAGAAATAATTGGCCTTATCTATACTTTATTTCTACATCATCAGTGCGTTGACGAGGATTTATGTCTACTTCATCCAATTTATCTACAGACACATACTCTCCATTATTAAATAAAATTTCCCCAGTAAAGGCTATCATACTGCCATTGTCAGTCAAAAGATCTCGCGAAGGCACAAAAAACTTGCACCCCCTTTCCTTGCACATAATTTTACACATTTCTTGTAACCGAGTATTACATGCAACCCCGCCACCAAGCAAAAGTTCATTTTTCCCAGTATGTGCTATTGCCCTTTCTGCAGCTTCGACCAACATTGCAAAAACAGTTTCTTGTAATGAATATGCTAAATCTTCAACTTTGTACTCTTTCTTGTCAAACTTTTGTTTTAAGTTAGTTAAAATCCCAGAAAAAGCAACATCCATGCCTTTGATACTATACGGAAGCTCAATATAATTTTTGTCTGACTTTTCTGCTAATTCTTGTATTTTCGGGCCACCAGGAAAACCAACACCAATAAAACGCGCAAAATTATCAATAAAATTCCCAATACCAATGTCTAATGTTTCTCCAAATACACGATATTTGCCTGCTTCATAAGCAATAATTTGAGTATTTGCTCCGCTTGCATAGAGTAGTACAGGGTCCTTAGCTCCAGTAATCCTGCCGATTTCTAAATGAGCAACACAATGGTTTACTGGGATTAATGGGACCGCCAGTTCTTTAGCTTTTTTCTTTGCAAATTTCATTCCTTCAATCAAACAAGGTGCAAGCCCAGGACTCATTGAAAACGCAATTGCAGTAATATCCTCAATCTTCACACTTGCATTAGTTAATGCCTTTTCAAAAACCGCCTCACTACAGTTTTTATGATGAAGCGCAGACTCCATTGGAATTATCCCGCCAGTAGTAGTTGTATACATCTCTCGCACATTACACAAAACTTTTCCATCTTTAACAATTCCAATTCCAAAAGTGTGCGCAGTACTTTCAATTCCAAGCATTATAGTTGCCATAAAAATATCTAGAAAAATGCATTTATAATACTTATTAAATCTATTCCAAAAATAATTATCTTATCCGATCAATAATTTGTTGCTTTGGCATCTGATCATAATCAACATTTTCAAACAAATAAAGTAAATATTTCATGTTGTCTGAATCTTCAAACATACACTTAGATTCATCATAATCAAACAAAGGATGCTTTATTAAAAAACCAACAAACGCCTCATAGCCATGAGAATTAATATATTTTACATGAGCTTTAACTCTCCACCCATCAATTCCAGGAAAAGAAAACTCGTCTGTTTTAATTGCAATGTGATCTAAACCCTTTTTCTTATGACGAAAAAAGTCTCCAACTTTTCTTAAAACTCGCAAGACATAATTCGGATTATAATCAGAATTCTTTTTTCTATCTCTTAAGGAGTTTAGGGTCATCGTAAAAAAATATTGAATCGTATGAATATAAAAAATAAAAATAAAAAAGAAAGGTTAATTACTTATTTCTTTTTTTTCTTGGCAGCAGCTTTCTTGGTAGTTTTCTTCTTCTTTTTCTTCTTACCACCACGCGCCATCACAGCTTCACAAACATTACCTGCACCGTCAACATAGTATAAGTGTCCTGGCTTTCTTGTGATAACATTCCGCATAATAATTTTTCCCATTTTGTAACCTCCTTCTAACAAATTAGATACAGATTTAAATTAGTTTAAGTATTTAAATCTTTCTGAATTTGTCGAGGAAAAACGCAAATTTCTCGTCGGTGTTTGGGATTTCTAGAAGTTTATTAAACTTTTTCCGAGACCGAACAGACAATTGCCAAGGTTTGACATAACGAAAATCGACGATTTTTTCATCACAAAACCAAATCGCCAAAAAGGGAACACAAAAAAAAGAGTGGATTGGTTCACGAGTATATTTTTTAAAATGAAATAGTAGCGATCCACTTTTTCGCCGAAACATTAAACCGCTTGCCTTTTGCAAAATAGTTTTACATTCAAAAACATTTAAAGAAAATTCTGCACTTTTATGACGAAACTTAAAAATAACCATAATCTGCCTCACGTTTCATAATTACATATTGTTTATAGACCTTATTAACATTTCTTTCGTTAACAACATTATGATAAATAAATCCTCCCCCGAAACTTTTCGGGATATGCATTAATTCATGAATTAATGTTTTGATCTGATCTTCTTTTGACAACTTATCAAACCGTTCAGAAATTACCTCAATAACATAAAATCCTTTCCGATTCAAGGCAATCTGCATAGCCTTACCTAAGGCATGACATCGCGCAATAACTCCACGGCTTGTACTTCCAAAGCTTCTAAGACAAACAACAGCATCACGTCTTACATGAGGAAAAAGCATACGTGACAATTCATTAGTTGTTTCCTGCAAATCATTTGCTAATTGATATTTGATTCCCATTCTTTTTACCTATTTAGTTAAAAAATTTAAGCATTCTAAAACCTTTCTATAATAATTCAATAATTTTAACTTGAGAAGTTTTCCCTTTAATTATCCTTGGAGATTTTTTAAAATGTTTTTTTAAGAGTTTCAAAAGTTCAAGATTTGCTTTCCCTTTAACTGGCAAACTTTTTAACTGTACTAGAAAATCAAATTCACTAATTTGCTGTACGCAGGAAGTTAGTGAATTCGGTTTAACTTTTACTTTAATTTTCATGCTTTAAAATTTTTACCTTTTTTTACAATTTGTTTCCCTTTTTTCCGTTTCAGGTATTTTCCATAAAGCCAGCCAAAAAAAGTTCCAATTAAAAAAACCTCAATAAAATTAATAATAACAATAAGTGTATCAATGATCAAATACTTTTGCGGATGATTAATAACTAAACCAGTTATCCTAAAAAAGAAATCAATAGTAAGACTACCCATGGTAAACAAACTATATACAACAGGAAGTCCAAGCAAACCCTGCATTTCAGCCCCTGTCCAGGTTAATAAAAGCCAACATACAAAAAACACCAAGGCAAGGATGCCCCCCAAAAGCCAGTAAGGTAATTTAACTCTTTTCATAAAATTAGAACTTTAAAAAAATATATAAATGTTTGGGAGGTTACAATTACATGATTAATAAAATTAAAGAAAACATTTATCAATTATCTTTCAAAGAATTTGGAAGTTGTGTCTATATCATCAAGATAGATAGCAAGACAATAATGATTGATACCTCAAGCCAGTTTGTAAAACCAGAACTTGTAAAAGATTTAAAACAAATAGGCCTGGAACCAGAAGACATAGAAATAGTCATACTAACGCATGCGCACTGGGACCATGATGCTAATACAAACTTATTCAACAAAGCAGACGTTTATAATCTAAAAAACATTGACAATTTACCAATAACAGAATTCAAAATATACAAAGTCCCAGGACATACAAAAGATTCTCTTGCAATACTATACAAGGACGTATTATTTTCAGGTGACACAATTTTTCATAATGAAGGCATTGGAAGATATGATTTCCCAGAATCAGTACCAGAAAAGATTCATGAATCTGTAGAGAAATTAAGAAATCTTAACTACAAAATTTTATGTCCAGGACATATTGATTAAAAATTATTTTAAAATTTTTAAAATATCTTTTGTAACATCATCAATTTCCTGGCCCCCATCAACCTTAACAGAATCATAATGTTTTAGTATTGGCTCAGTCTCTTTATGATAAATTTCAAGCCGTTTTTTTATTGCCTCAGGTTTATCATCTTCTCTTTGATACAGTTCGCCACCACACTTATTACATTTACCTTCAACATCTGGTTTCTTGGTTATAGCATTATAAGGTTCTCCGCAACCCTTACAACTCCACCGATTAGCTAACCGTTTTACACCCAACTCATCAGTAATAGAAATCTCAATAGCTTTGTCAATTTTTACAATCTTATCCAACTCCTTTGCCTGTTCAATTGTTCGGGGGAAACCATCAAAAATAAAACCATTTTCACAATCTTTATCTTTTATTCGTTCACTTATTAATTCAATTGTAAGATCAATAGGAACAAGTTCGCCCTGATTAATAAATTGATTAATTTTTTCTTTTCTCTCCCCCTTCGCATTTCTAAGAAGATCACCCATAGAAATATGTGCAAGCCCAAACTTTTTTGACAAAATTTTCCCTTGAGTACCTTTACCACTCCCTTGCGGGCCAACAAAAATTAGTTTCATTTTTTCTTTTTTAACCTCACTTATAATTAATAAAAAATATATGATTTATAAACTTACGCAATTTAATTAAGTTTATCTGGATGAATCTCTTCACGTAAAGTTTCTTCAATATTTTTTAAAGAAAGATCGCTCCCATATCGTATTTGCATAGCTGCCAAAGATCTACGTATTGCTTCATCATATGATTTTTCTTTCAAAATTCTTTCCTGCCTTATTGCTGCTTGTGCTGCTGCAAGACGAGCAATAGGTACACGATAAGGACTACAACTAACATAATTTAATCCTAAACTATTACAAAACTCAATACTACTAGGATCTCCGCCATGCTCTCCACAAATTCCAAGCTTAATATTAGGGCGAACAGGCTTTGCTTTATCCACTGCAATTTGCATAATCTGACCAACACCTTCAATATCCAAAGCTTGAAAAGGGTCACGCTGATAAATCCCAAGTTGCGCATATTCTTTCAAAAAAGTTCCAGAGTCGTCCCTAGAAAATCCGCAACTCATCTGCGTTAAATCATTTGTTCCAAACGAAAAAAACTCTGCTTCCTTAGCGATCTTATCTGCAGTGATTGCTCCACGAGGAACTTCAATCATTGTCCCAACCTTATAATCAAAAGTTACTTGATTTTCATTCATTACTTGTTTAGCCACATTATTAATTATTTTTTTCTGATGAACAAATTCTCCAACATTACCAACTAAAGGAACCATTACCTCAGGTACAATAGATTTGCCAGTAGAAATGATTTGAACCGCAGCTTCAAAAATAGCTCTAGCCTGCATTTGAGCGATTTCTGGATAAGTGATTGCAAGCCGACAGCCCCTATGACCAAGCATCGGATTAAACTCATGCAATTCCTCAATCTTATGTTTTATCGCACTCAAATCCACATTCATATCCATTGCTAATTCTTGCATCTCTCGTTCTTCGCGTGGCAAAAATTCATGCAATGGCGGATCTAACAAACGAATAGTTACAGGACGCCCGTCCATGATTTCAAACAATTCTTTAAAATCCTGCCTTTGCATTGGCAAAATCTTAGCTAATGCGCGTTCACGCCCCATTTTAGTATCACTCAAAATCATCTCACGTACTGCCTTAATTCTTGACTCTTCAAAAAACATATGTTCAGTCCTACAAAGCCCAATACCTTGAGCACCAAACTTTATCGCAGTAGCAGCGTCATTAGGCGTATCTGCATTTGTTCTAACTTTCATTTTTCTAAAAGTATCAGACCACTTCATAACTTTTTCAAAATCCCTTGAAAGTTTCGGCTCAATTAATCCAATTGGACCAATAAAAACTTCACCAGTACTACCATCCAAGCTAATAACATCACCTTCTCGGACCAATTGTCCATTAACTTGCATAACTTTTCCAGCTTCATTAATACTTAATTCATTACATCCAGCAACACAACATTTCCCCATCCCTCGGGCAACAACAGCCGCATGGCTAGTCATACCGCCCCTAGAAGTTAAAATTCCTTGCGCAGCGTTCATTCCCTCAATATCTTCTGGACTTGTTTCGTTTCTTACCAAAATAACAATTTCGCCCTCTTGAGCCTGATCAAAAGCGTCAACTGCATTAAAAACAACTTTCCCAACAGCAGCCCCTGGACTTGCAGGTAATCCTTTAGCAACAGCTTGTTTTACTTTTTTAGATTCTGGATCTAGTTGTTTATGCAATAACTGGTCCAAACTTGCAGGATCAATAAGTAACAATGCTTGCTTTTCAGTCAATAATTCTTCTTTAACCAACTCTACAGCAATACGCACTGCTGCTGCTGCAGTACGTTTACCATTACGTGTTTGTAAAATATACAAACGACCATTTTCAATAGTAAACTCAATGTCCTGCATATCACGATAATGTTTTTCAAGCTTCTCTCGGATCATTACAAGTTCATCATAATTTTCAGGCATAACATTTTTTAAAGTATCAATCGGCTGTGGTGTCCTGATCCCTGCAACAACATCTTCACCTTGAGCATTCATCAAATATTCACCATAAAACTTATTTTCACCAGTTGACGGGTTTCGTGTAAAACAAACCCCTGTTCCAGAATTTTCACCCATGTTCCCAAAAACCATTGACTGAACATTAACAGCAGTTCCGATAAGTCCGGCAATATTATTCAATCGTCTGTAAGAAATAGCACGATCATTATTCCAGCTCCCAAAAACAGCATCAATCGCCAGATCTAATTGTTCTCGAGGATCGTTTGGAAACAATTTCCCAACTTTTTGCTGAATCAATTGTTTATATCTAGAAATAAGCAAACGTAAATCATCAATAGTTAAATCAGTATCTAAAGCAGCGTTTCGTTCTTGTTTAATAGAACTTAAAATTTCTTCAAAAAATTCATGCTTCACTCCCATAACAACATCACCAAACATTTGAATAAAACGGCGATATGCGTCATATGCAAATCTTGAATTTCCAGTCTTTTGTGCCAAACCTTCAACACTTGAATCATTTAATCCTAAATTTAGTACAGTATCCATCATCCCAGGCATTGAAACAGCAGCCCCACTTCTCACAGATACAAGTAAAGGATCTTGAGCATCCCCTAACTTTTTCCCCATCAAAGCTTCAAGCTCTTGAAGTTTTTCAGTCACCTGGTCACGAACAATTTTAGGTAATTGTGAATTATTATCATAATACGCTTGACATGCTTGAGTAGTTATTGTAAATCCCTGCGGGATAGGTAAATCAATAAAAGTCATTTCTGCCAGATTAGCCCCCTTACCACCAAGAGTTTCCTTCATTTCCTTTCCGCCTTCTGTGAAATCATAAACAAATTTTTGCATTTTTTTTCTCAAGTTTTAGAAAATTTAACCGTACTTTAATCTTCAAAAAATCATTTATAAATTTTTATATGTTCTATCCTATAGATTAAACAGAAACTTCGTACAAATATAACCCTTCACGACTTTTATTAACAAAATTAAAGCCATTACAATCAATTTGGTGCGAATATACATAATCAATTTTAAATTTTTGCGCTTGCAATGTCCTATTAATACAACTACTGCTCAGAAACTTACCATAATCCAAATAACGATTAGTTATTGTAGAAGGTTTAGTAAACAACGGATAATTCTTTGTAGCAACACCAATAGTAAGACCTTTCCAAGCAACACTCAAGAACCGTTTTTGTTTGATATTTTTAAACAGCTCCAAATCGTTTTCAGTAAGATAACGATTTGCAGGAGATGCAGGACTAAAAACCCTCTCAGAAGTTTTTGAGTAAAGTTTTAAGTTCATCCAATTGTCTCTTTGAGTATAAGAAAAAGCTGAGATTAAAAATAGAACAAGAACCAATATTTTAAAGATTTGTGCAAATTTATACTTACGCAAAGAATCAAACGCATTAAGATTAACAATTAAATAATGCATCCCAATCCCAGAAAATAAAACAATTAAAACACAGGTTGCAAAGACAACACGTTCATATTCAATTATAATTCTCCAAAAAACTTTTGAATAAGCTATCCAATAAATAGTACCAACAATCACAGGTCCCACAAGCCAGATTTTTTTGTAAGCAGACTTAATAATCCCAAAAATCGCTAATGCCAAAATCGGTAATGGAATAATATTCAAAATTGAAAAATCAGGTATAGATTCTCTTGTGAATGTTGGATAAAAAATTCTTGAAAAGATATATTCAGAAGTTTGCGTGAGATTACCCTTTACAAAAAGAGCAATCAAAGATAATATTAAAGTTACGCCAACAAGAATGCCTAAATATGAGTAAAGATACTTCCAATCTGACTTTTTATTTTTCCTGGAAATAACAAAATAAATTAAAACAGAAACAAACGAGAAAATAAATAAAGGAGGATAAAAGATGAGTGTTAAAAAAGAAGTGAAAAGTACCATTTTAAGAGATTTCTTACTCATAAAAAGAAGAGTTAACAGTAAAGATAAAATACCAAAGGTTAAAGGGATCAAGACCCAAATGCCCGGAAGATTCGCCCCATTAATGATATAAGTCACAGACAATGCAGCAAATGCGCTCACAAATTTGCTTAGATTATTGAACCTTAAAATAAAATACACTAAAATACAAATAATCAAATTAAAAAATACCGCAAGCAAGGAATAATGAATAACAGGGTTTAGTCCAAGCAAGACAAAAAATCCAGCCAAAGTAGAATGAAACGCAAACTCAAGATTTGGGAAAGGTTCTTCATGCCATAAAGGGTTAACCAGAGGTAATTTTCCAGAATCAATACTATACTGAATAAAAGATACAGCTGACCATTCATCAGAAAAGTAAGGATAAGGATATTTCATCAAAGTAGCTTCAGAAGACCCAGAAAGAATACTAGTATATTTTCCAGTATAAAGGTAATGAATAGAATATAATTGAAAAACAACAAGAACAATAACCAAGATTAACATCCAATCAAGCTTAAACCTTTTTACTTGTTTTTTTATCATATTAAAATCAGCCTTAAATATGACAAAGATAGCGAAAAGAAAATAAATCGCAGTTATACTCACATAATTAAAAATTCCAAACAATTGAGTAACAAAAGAAACAATCAAACCCCCAGCAAGTAAAAAACTTAAAATATAAAAAAAAGCAATCTTTTTGTTTCGAAACCGGGCCAACAACAAAAAGGGCATTAAAAGCAAAATTAATCCAAAAATAGTTCTTAACATCTTATAACAAAAGCAAAACAAGACCTAAAAGTATCAAAATACCAAAAATTAATTCATACAACGGATACCTTATAACAAACCCTCCTTCTTTCTCTTTAATGATTTTTCGTATATTAAAAATATTCAAATGAGCATAATCCAAAAAAACATGACTATAATACCCGATTGCTACAACTAAAAACCAGTCCAATCTAAAAATTGACAGCAAAAGAATAAATATAGTTACAAGGAGAAATCCAGATTCATGATGTATAAATGTTCGTTCATGCTCATGATGCACGACTGCCGCGTTCCAAGCCCCTTTTAGACTAAAATTTTTATGAACAATAATATAATAGATATAATGGTCTAAATCAATAAGCAAACCAATAATTCCAGCAATTAATGCAAGTTCATGACTTAAGAGATTAAACTTAACAAATACTTCTCCAAGCAGGAATGCAAACAAAAAATGTGTAGGCGGGTGCATATAAAAAAATAAATACTCAAATATATAAAAGTAACTATGACAGAGTTTTTACTAGTAATCCCAGTATATAATGAGCAAAAGATTTTAAGAAAAAATATTTTAAAATTAATAGATTTTCTAGACAATAAATCAATAAAATACAAGATAGTTATTGCAGACAATGCTTCAACAGATGACACACAAAAGATAGCAAAAGAGCTTGCAAGTAAACACAAAACAGTGTACTCATTCTCAATCCCAAGAAAAGGCAGAGGATACGCATTAAAACATGCATGGAAAAATTTTAATGCAGACATTTATGCTTATTGCGATGTCGACCTAGCAACAGACATAAATCAGATATCCAGTTTAATCAATCAGATTCTGCAAGGAAACAACCTTGTTATCGCAAACAGATACTTAAAACGTTCAAAGTCCCGGCGCACAATTGGCAGGTTTGTTTACTCAAAAATATACATTTATTTAGCAAGATTTTTATTAAACACAAAAATTACAGACCTTCAATGCGGGTTTAAAGCTGCTGACAAGAAAGTAATAAATAATCTTTTACCAAAAATAAAAGATAACAATTGGTTCTTTGATACAGAACTTGTAATCAAGGCCCTCAAAATGGGTTACAAAATAAAACAGATCCCAGTCAACTGGCAAGAAAACAATGAGTCCAAAGTAAAAATTATTCAAACGTCTATAAATTATATCAAAAAGTTAATACGATTAAGAAAAGAATTAAGAAACTTTAAATAGAATAAGCAATTGCCCTATTTATGAAAAAGGGTGTAGAAAAATCCGAAGGTTATTTTTTAAAAAATTATAAAGAAATCTTTGCAATAATATTAATCTCTATTTTGTTCTTATCAATCAATTATTCCGTGTTTGACAAAGCAGTTTATGGGGCAGACGCAAAAACGTTTCAAAGGTGGGGCAGTACGCTTTTAAAAGGTGGCACAAAAGAACTATATAACGTGGATGGTTCAAGTGGTCAATCTGACTTAGATTACCCACCCCTTTATCTACCGGTTTTAAAACTTAATGTGTGGATAGACTGGAAAATTACAGGAAATCTATACCAAATCACACCAACATTCATTAAAATTTTAAAAACATTTCCAATACTCTGCAACCTTGCAATAGGTCTTACATTATTTTTTTATTTAAGAAAAAAGAGCAAAAAAATAGCATACTTAACCCTATTACTTTACTTATTCAATCCAGTAACAATTCATAATGCTGCGGTCTGGGGACAAATAGATTCAGTTCATACATTACTAATGCTTTTATCGATCATATTTCTTGCCAAAGAAAAATATACAACTTCATCAATCTTCTTGACTATAGCTCTTTTAACAAAACTACAAAGCATAGTAATAGCACCAGTAATTATAACAATAATCCTGCTTAATTGTAAACCGAAAAAGATAATAAAAATAATACTAATAAACCTCATTCTTGCAACAATCCTGCTACTACCACAAATAATAGCAGGAGCAATGCCAAAAGTTATAGACGTTTATTTCAACACAGTGGGTAGATATAACAGAGTCACAATGAACGCATACAATTTCTGGTTCCTTGTCTCACCAGAAAGCCCACAATGGTGGTGGGCGATATCAGACACTACAAAATTTTTAGGGATAACACTAAAACAAATTGGCCTAACATTATTCGGTCTTTATACCGCATTAGTAGTTTATCAACTTACAAAAAAAAGAAGTAAAGAAACAATATTTTTAGCAGCTTCAAGCCTGGCACTTGCATTTTTTATTTTACCAACCCAAATCCACGAAAGATACATGTTTTCATTTTTTGCATTATTTGCATTAGTCATGCTAAAGAATAAAAAGTATTTAGTAACCTACATCATACTCGCGATCACCCATCTTTTTAACATGATGATGGTTCTTAAATTCAGTGGTAAAGATTACGTTTTCATGCACTTTGCGAATATAATAAACTTCATAACAAAAAGGATAGCCCTTACAAACCTAGCAACTATAATTGCAATGATAAATGTCTTAACATTTATTTATATAAGCAAACAAGGAATATTAAAAGGTTTAACAGAACATCTAAAGAAAGACATTCGAAAAATCACAAGAAAGATAAAGAGCTAAAATTCAGGAGATATTCTTTAACATAATAAAGTATAAATAAGCATACAATTAGGCATATTTATGCACATACCAGAGAAAAAAGGGCCAGAAATTAGTATAATCCTTCCATGCCTAAACGAAGAAGCTTCTATTGGCTTTTGCATTGACAAGCTAAGAGAAATTATTGAAAATCATAATCTTGATGCAGAAGTAATAATTGTTGATAACGGATCAATCGATAACAGCTGTAAGATCATACGTCAAAGCGGCCCATCACTAAAAAAAGCGAAATTAGTGCATGAACCACGCAAAGGGTATGGATCAGCATACATGAAAGGGTTTGAGGTTGCTCAAGGCAAATATCTTTTCATGGCAGATTCTGACGGATCATATGATTTTGAAGAAATCCCACGTTTTATCAATAAACTAAAATCAGGATATGACTTTGTTATTGGAAACCGCTTCAAAGGAAAAATTGAAGAACAAGCTATGCCCTGGCACCATAGATATATTGGCAATCCAATACTTTCAAAAGTTTTAAAACTTTTTTTTAAAACAAAAGTTAATGATGCTCACTGCGGCATGCGTGCAATTACAAAGCAAGCATATAATAAGCTTGGCCTAAAAACAATCGGCATGGAGTTTGCATCAGAGATGGTTATTCAAGCCGGCAAAAAACATCTCAGAATAAATGAAGTACCAATCAATTACCACAAACGAAAAGGCACATCTAAACTAAAATCATTCTCAGATGGGTGGAGACATTTAAGATTTATGTTATTGTATAGTCCATTATTTTTATTTTTCATCCCTGGGCTGATATTATTTCTTTTAGGCATAATTTCAATGATTTGGATTTATTTAGGACCTCAAGAAATATTCGGCTTAAAGTTTCAATATCATCCAATGTTTATCTCAACAATCCTCATAATTACAGGTTATCAATTAATCTTTTTTGGAATATTTGCAAAAACTTATGCAATAACACATCTTGGAGAACCTGAAAAATTTAACAAGTTATACAAACACATAACAATTGAACGTGCAAGCATCTTAGGGATAGCAATAATTGGCTCAGGCATTTTAATTTATGCATCAACTTTAATAAATTGGCTTAACAGCACGTTTGATGCACTTAATGAAACAAAAAAATCGTTTATAGCCTTAACACTTATAACCCTTGGGATTCAAACTATTTTTTCTTCATTTATGTTAAGTATTTTAGGAATAAAAGAAAAATAAGATATAAGTTCTTTTGAAAAAAGATGATTTAAACAAACAAATCATTAAAAACAAAAAAAATCAAACAAATTTATGCATAAACCAAAAATTGCCATATTTCACAATTTTCTTGACAACATAGGGGGTGCGGAAATAGTAACACTGATCCTTGCCCAAGAATTACATGCAGACATTTATACGACAAACGTAGACCGCAAAAAGATTAAAAAAATGGGCTTTAACCCAAAAAAGATCTATACTCTTGGGCAAATACCAATAAATGCACCATTTAGACAACAGTTTGCATTAGAAAAATTCAAACGTCTTAATCTAAAATCAAAATACGACTTTTATATCATAGCAGGCGATTGGGCAATGGCAGGCGCAATAAACAACAAGCCAAACCTATGGTATGTCCATTCACCAATAAGAGAGATTTGGGACTTACATAGATATACAAGGCAACATTCAGTCCCAAGCCTACTCCGGCCAATATTTGATCTCTGGGTGCTTTACAATAGATATTTGAACAAAAAATATGTACATCACGTACAAAGCCTAGTATGCAACTCAAAAAATACTCAAAAAAGGGTTAAAAAGTATTTGAACAAAGATTCAATAGTCATTAATCCCCCAATAGAAACAAACAAATACAAATTCAACAAAACAGGAGATTATTGGTTATCAGTAAGCCGCTTAATAACCCACAAAAGAATAGACCTACAATTAAAAGCATTTTCAAAAATGAAAGACGAGAAACTAATAATTGTTGGAAGTTATGAAGATTCGCGCCATTTCCAAAAATATGCAAAATATTGTCACGAGATAAAACCAAAGAATGTAACAATTGTAAGTTGGATTGATCATCAAGAACTAATAGACCTCTATTCAAACTGTAAGGGATTCATCATAACATCAAAAGATGAAGACTTTGGGATGACCCCCATTGAAGCGATGGCTTCTGGAAAACCCGTCATTGCCCCAAACGAAGGCGGTTATATGGAAACAGTCATAAATAATAAAACCGGAATTTTAATTGATAACATTAACACACAAAAATTAATAGATTCAGTTAAAAAAATAAACAAAGACTTAGAAAAGAATCCATTAAAATATAAAAATGCTTGTCAAAAAAGAGCAAAAGAATTTGATACAAAAGAGTTTATTAAAAAAATAAAAAAAGAGATTAACAAATAACATACAAAAATGCCAAATAAAAAAAACTTACTTGTAACTTTAGCAGATAAAAACTATATCTCTCAAGCAAAACAGTTGTTTTCAAGTGCATATTGGAACGCGGGCTGGAAAGGGGATTATATGCTTCTTGCTTATGAAATTCCTGAAAAAAAGCTCTTATGGTTTAGAGATAAAGGGATAAAAATAAAAAAAGTAAAACTCATAAAAGATTTAAAATCAAAAGGAAAATGGAAAGACGTTGTCTTTAGCAAATTTTATCTTTTCAGCCCTGATTTTAAAAAATATAAAAATGTGATTTTTTTAGATGCAGACATAATCATTAGAGCCTCTCTAGAGAACTTAACAAAAATAAAAACATTTGCAGCAGTTCAAGACAACCCAAACTTCTCCCGATTAGAAGATCAATTAAAGAACACTAAAAAACTAGATCAACAAGTATTTAATGAAATTCAGAAAAAATATAATTTAGACAATCCAGCATTTAATGCAGGAGTAATGGTTTTTAATACAGATATAATAAAAGATTCTACTTTCAATAATATAATTGATTTATTTAAAAAATATAAAATTATTAAGGATTTTCCAGAACAATCAAGATTAAATTTATTCTTTTATAAAAAGTGGGAAAAATTGCCAATAGTTTATAATTTCAGACCACATACATTAATAAGAAAGAACTTACAAAAAAATAAAATCAAGGCCATAATTCTTCACTTTACAAAAAACAAACCATGGGATTCAAAAGATTTCTTTAATAAAGAGTGGGACTATAATCTCAAAAAAGCAGAATTAATAGATTTAAAAAAACCTCAAAAGCCAAAAATTTGGACAAAACAACAAATAAAAAAATATTCCTCATATATTGAAAAAAGATTAGTCTCATACAACTTGAAAGGGATAATTGGGCAAGTTGGAATTTTCATAGAAAAAATCTCTCCAAAAGTATATTTTAAACTTAAAAAAATAAAACAACAAATCAGAATAAAACATTAAGCATTATTAACAAAAAATATGAAAAAAATATGCATAATAATCCCTTATTTCGGAAAATGGCCAGAATGGTTTGAAATATATCTAAGATCTATTCAATACAATCCAACGATTAACTGGATATTTTTTACAGATTGCAAAATACCAAAAAATCCCCCAAAAAATACAAAGTTCATCCGATTCACTCTTGAAAAATTTAATTCTTTAGCATCTAAAGAATTAAAACTTAAGATTAATATTCAAAGTTCATACAAACTATGCGACTTCAAGCCTGCATACGGAATAATCTTTAAAAGCTATCTAAAAACGTTTGATTTCTGGGGCTGTGGGGACATTGATTTAATCTATGGAGAAATCAGAAAATTCATAACTCAAGAAATTCTTAAAAAATACGAAATAATTACTACGAGGAAAGAAGCCCTGGCAGGACATTTTACATTATACAAAAATAATAATAAAATAAATAATCTCTTTAAAAGATCAAAAGATTATCAATTAGTTTTTCAAAACCAGAAAGGTTATGCGTTTGATGAATGTAATTGGCTATTTGGAAAACTGAAGAATAATACCTCAATCTTTGATATTAAGACAGAAATTGAAACAATGACTCATGTTGTTAAGAGTTTAGAAAAAAAAGGAAAAATAAAAACTTTTTCAAAAAT
>JAAOYK010000031.1 GCA_018221305.1 Candidatus Pacearchaeota archaeon | reverse complement strand
TAGTTATACTGGCAATATTGTGTGCAACATTTGTTATCTTTACTCTCGTGAGGTCAAAGACTTCCTTGAAAGTAAATGAGTATGAGGAATAAATTCTATCGGCGATAACTGGTCAGTTCTCGTTATTAAAATTTAAATAGTCTTATATGTTAATTTATACATGAAAAAGAGAAGATTGTTGGTCATAGCTATAGTTGTATCTTTAGTTTTGATAAATTTAATTAGTGCAAGTGATGTAGGGCTGATTGAAGATTCAACATGGGAATCAAATCTTAGTTATACATTACATAGTGTCACGGCCCTTGGAGATGTTGATAATGATGGTGATTTAGATTTAGCCTGGGCAGGATGCAGTAGCGGTAACGTTCAAACATGTACCGCATATGAAAAACCAAAAATTTATCTTAATAATGGCACTAGTCTCATTGAAAATCAAAATTGGCAACAAAATTTATCTGGCAACTTATGGCCCTCAATTGCATTTGGTGATGTTAATAATGATGGTTATTTAGATTTAGTTATTGGCGGTAGCGATTCGAGTCAGACAACTAAAATTTATCTTAATAATGGTACTTCTCTTACAGAAAATATTGATTGGCAAAGAGATCTGAATCCATCTAATGAAGAAGCCAACGGTCCAATAGCATTAGGAGACTTAGATTTAGATGGCGATTTGGATTTAGTAGTTGTTAAATTTTCAGGTACTTCTAGGGTGGTATACATCAATAACGGCACTTCTTTTGTTGGAAATTCTTCTTGGGATAGCAATATAACTGCCGCAAGCAGGGTATCTACTGCACTTGTTGACATGGATAACGATAATGACTTAGATTTATCTGTAATTGGATTATTTTCTACTAAAGTATACATGAACAATGGTACTAGTTTTATATTCAATTCAACAGAGAATATAGTCGCTATGGATCATGCATCTACAGCATGGGGAGATATAGATAATGATAATGATCTTGATCTCTTTCTTATGGGAGAAAAAGGAGCATGCGTAACTACTGGGCGTTGGTTTTATGAAAATAATGGAACTCAATCTGAAGAAATTTTTGTGCAGAATACTGATTGGGAAGGAAGTATAATTGGACTATTTTATGGATTTAGTGTTTTTGGAGATTATGATAATGATGGTTATTTAGATTTAGTAATAAATGGTCAATGTGGTGGAACTCCCTACACTAAGATTTATAGGAATGATGGTACATCTCTTATTGAAAATTCCACTGCGCAAGTAAACATAACTTCGAAACAAGCAGGGTCTCTGGTATGGGGGGATTTGGATAACGATTTTGATCTAGATTTAATAGAAATTGGAGTCGCTCAACTTGGTGGTCAAGAAGCAAAAATTTACATTAACAACATAACAACACCTAACAATGCACCAACTCCTCCAGCAAGTTTTTCATATGCTTATAACAATAGGGAAATAGCCTTAGGATGGCTTAATGGATCAGATAATGAAACAATTTCTACTGGACTTTATTACAATTTAAAGCTAGGAACTATTGCAAATAATCATTCAATTATTAGTGGAATTTATGGGGGATTAAGTTCTAGCAATGATGCCGGCGGAACAGCATTCGGCTACTTCGGTAACATGATGCAGCGTAAGAATTTTACTTTGAAAGTTGATAGGCTTTCGCCTTCAACTACGTATTATTGGAGCGTGCAGAGTATTGATACTGGTCTTGAGGCAGGTAATTGGTCAGCGGCGCAGAGTTTTACGACGCTGGCAGACTTGAATAGGCCTATTGTGACGCTTAATTCTCCTGTGGTTGGAGGGAATCTTAGTTCGTACAATGTTGTGTTTAATGTGACAGTTGCTGATAATCTTAATCTGAGTAATGTAAGTTTGTGGGGGAATTGGGGTAATGGATGGAGTCAGAAACAAATAAATTCATCTGGAATAAATAATACGGATTATATCTTTTCTGAATATGTTCCTGTACAAGGAACATCTCAGTGGTACATAGTAGCTTGTGATAATGCTACTAATTGTCAGACAAGTGAAACTAGAAGTTTTTCTATTGGTATAAGTGTGGGGTTAATTGAAAGCCCGCAGTGGCAGGGAAATTTGACGGGGTCTAATTCTCATAACGGAGCAATATTTGGAGATATAGATAATGATGGGGATTTAGATATGGTCAGTATAGGGTGTGATTCTGGAATTGGGGTGTGCAATGTTGCAGATAAAAGTTATGTTTGGATAAATAATGGGACTTCCTTTGTTGAGAATGCTACATGGGAGCAAAATTTGTTGAATATTAGGAGAGCTTCACTTGCATTTGGAGATATAGATAATGATGGAGATTTAGATTTAGTATTGAGTAGTATATCTAATAGTACTCTTTATACAAATAATGGAACGAGTTTTGTTGAAAACTCAACGTGGCAAGAAACTATTGTGCCAGAAGAAGCTGGCTCATATTCTGTTGCATTTGGAGATATGGATAACGATGGTGACTTAGATTTGGTTTTCCCAGGAAAGAGTGGAAGCAACGGATTAAATATTACTTACTTATATAATGGTACTACATTTATTGGGAATATTCCCTTGAGCCAAGAAATTACAAGCGAGGGTAAATCTTCACCAGGCTTAGTTGACTTAGATAATGATGGTGATTTAGATTTAAATATAATCGGAGAGGATTCTTCCAAAAGTTATATTAATAATGGAACAAGTTTAATTGAGAATAGTAACTGGTCTACTACTCGTCGTGATGAAGCCAATGTTGCATGGGGGGATATAGATAATGATGGTGATTTTGATTATTGTGTTAGTGGGGGTAGCTTTAATGTAGGCATAAATAATGAAAGTGTTGAAAGTATGTGGACATATGTATCCTCATGGAATTTAGATTTGTCTAATTTAATTTGGGGATCCATGATGTTAGGAGATTATAGTAATAATGGATATTTAGATTTAGTTAATTTGGGAGGGGATGAAATCCATATTATAGGAAATAACGGGTCTGCTTTTGCAAGAGATACAACCGCAGAATCTAATTTAACAGGTGAGAGAGATGGCTCAGCAATCTGGGGGGATATTGATAATGATGGAGATTTGGATTTGGTTGTAATAAAATCTCAGAAAGTCTACATAAATAACATAACAACACCTAATGTTGCACCAACCCCTCCAGCAAGTTTTTCATATGCTTATAATAACAGAGAAATAGCCTTAGGATGGCTTAATGGGTCGGATAATGAGACAATTTCTACAGGATTATATTACAATCTTAAGCTAGGGACTAGTGCAAATAACCATAGTATTATCAGTGGTATTTATGGCGGTGCAGGGGATGCAAGTCGCGGTGGAACTGCATTCGGCTACTTTGGTAACATGATGCAGCGGAAGAATTTTACTTTGAAGGTTGACAGACTTTCGCCTTCAACTACATATTATTGGAGTGTGCAGACAATTGATACAGGCCTTGAAGCTGGTAATTGGTCAGCGGCACAGAGTTTTACGACGCTGGCAGACCTTGATAGGCCGGTTGTGACGCTTAATTCTCCTGTTGCTGGAGCTAACCTTAGCTCGTATAATATTATGTTTAACGTGACAGTTGCTGATAACTTGAATCTGAGTAGTGTGAGTTTGTGGGGGAATTGGGGCGGAGGGTGGCACCTTAATGAGACAAACAGTTCTGGGGCTAATGATACTAATTATATCTTTACAATTAATTTAAGTGGTGAAGGGGATGGGACATATTTATGGAAGATACAGGCAGGAGATAATGTCACTAATGTGGAGAACTCGAGTGTTAGGGCTTTTACTATTGATACTACTGCTCCGAGCGTAGGGTCAGAGAATAAAAGTTTGACAACTGTTTATACGAACACAAGTGTTACTCTGAACGCGACAGTAAGTGATACTGGGGTGGGATTAGATGATGTATGGATCTCTGTTAATTCAAGCGGGAGTTTTGTTAATTATTCTTCATTGAGTTCTTCTGGAGATGTTTATTCGTTTGTGTTAAATTCTGGGAATTATTCTAAGGATGTTAATGTGAGCTGGAGATATTATGCAAATGATTCTGCAGGCAATCTGCAGATTGGAGGTTTGCAAAGTTTTGTTGTAGCAAATTCTTTACCTGTATTGTCTGGGATTCCTGACAATTCAACTAATGAAGATGTGGCGCCTGCTGACAAATTTTATAATTTGTCATTGTATGGGTCTGATACTGACTTGGACAATTTAACATTTTATGTGCAAAGCCAAAGTAATTCTTCATTGATCAACTGTATTGTTTATAATGTTAGTGTTGCTTATTATTTGAATTGCTCAACTCCTTTGGCTAATGCGTCTGGGTCTTCAACAATTATTGTTAACGTGACAGATGGGAGTGCTTGGGCAAATGATAGTTTTATTGTTAGTGTGAATGCTGTTAATGATGTTCCTTGGGTATCAGGCGTGAATCTTACTGCTTTGGGTTTGAATAAGACGAACGAGACATTAACCGGAGTTTATGTGTTTAATGATGTTGAGTCTTCAGTGGAAACACTAAATGAAACAAAATGGTATAGGAATGATACAGAGGTTGTGGGTTTAGCGAATTTGTCGTCGGTAACGTCGGGGTATACTACAAAAGGAGAAAACTGGACATTTTCTGTAAGAGTAAATGATGGAACTGACTGGAGCAATTGGTACAACTCTTCCATCTTGATAATATTAAATTCTGTTCCAGAATTTTCAGTGATTTCTAATAAGAGCTGGGTCATGAATTCGAATTTAACTTTGAATTTGAGTCAGTATTTTACAGACATAGACAGTGATAGTTTGACTTATACTAATACTACTGTTTTGAATATAAGTGTTGATATAAATCAGACAACTTCTATTGTTACGTTAGTGCCAGATGTTGGTTGGAACGGGACACGGTATATCACTTTTAATGGAACTAATGTTATTAGTGTGGCAAGCAATAATATAACATTAAATGTTTTCAGGCCAGTGATTAATTATTCTGAGTTTGATGGAATCACAACAAATTTTACTAATCTGACTGATTTTGTTAATATTCCAATAGTAATCGAACAGACAAGCAGTGGCAAGATGAGTTTTGATTCTGTCACATTAAATAGTACTTTTGTTAATATTAGTGAGCATGTTAATATAAGTTTTAACAGGATCTCTTTAAACAGTAGTGTATTGCCTGAACTTAATGAACCTGCGACACTTTCACTCTATAATCTGACTTATACTAATCCTAGAGTATTAAAAGATGGGGCAGTTTGTTCGGATTGCGTGGAAGTTAGTTATGGTTCTGGGAATTTTGTGTTTAATGTAACAAGTTTTTCTGTTTACTCAGCAGGTGAAACACCAGTGGATGTTAATAACGATCCTGGGGGGAGTAGCGGTGGTGGAGGAGGAGTTGTAGCCATGACGTATACTGCCAGTAAGGAAGAGATTAAGTCTGGGTATGCTGCACAATTAGCTAAAGGTGACCGGGTTAGTTTTAGTTCTAAAGGCGAAAATCATAGTTTGGAGGTTAAGTCTATCATTGATAGTATTGTTAATATTACTTTGACTTCAGATCCAATTAATTTTCTTATTAGTGTTGGGCAGGAAAAAAAGTTTGACCTGAATAATAATTCTTTTTATGATTTATTGGTTAAGTTGAATTCTATTGCAGGGGTGAAGGCTAATTTGACCTTGACAGAGATTAATGAAGCGATTGAGGTGGTTTCTGCAGGTGAAGGTGATGGTGTGGATTCTGCAGAAAGTGGTGAAGGTCAAGATGAGGGTGATAGGATCGGAGAGGAAGGTGGATTTGCTAGTGGAGGCATGAATACATGGTTTTATTGGTTGATTGGAGTGATTGTTGTTGTTATAGTTATTATTGCAGGGATTGTTTGGTTTTTTGGGTTTAGGAAGACGGGTGGAAAGAAATAATTCTAATGTAAACAATTTTGTAGACAAAACCCATAATGCAGACAAAGTACATCACTCTCAGGTCACATAAAGGTATTACGCCCCAACCGTGAATCAAACTACCTAAAGGGGTAGTTTATTTAGTGTCTTTGTTTTGCTTCTTCTCTTTTTCTACAACAAAATAAATTAATGCTTTATATAAATAGCTCTAATAGAAAAATAATATTAATAGCGGGGGCGGGATTTGAACCACGCGACCTCCGGGTTATGGGCCCGGCGAGAACTCCAGACTTCTCCACCCCGCTATATGCGTATACATACAATTTTCAGCCCCAGGGGATTTATAAAACTAACTATTGTCCTATTTTTATGACTATTTCTTAGTGATGTCTTGTTATATTTCAACTATATTTATAAAGTAGACATTTTTTATTTCTAAAGTAGGGGTACATAATGACAAAAGTTCTAGGAATTGACGAAGCAGGAAGAGGCCCAGTAATTGGTCCAATGGTTATTGCAGGCGTAATGCTTGACAAAGAAGATATACCTTTAATAGAAAAAGCACGCGACTCTAAAACCTTATGGCAAAAGCAGCGCGTAAAACTTGACAAAGATATACGTTCTATTCCAGGTGTAAAATATGAAGTTTTGGTCGTAGAACCAGAAGTAATAGACGCTGCAATCTTTTCAGGAGAACTAAACTTAAACTGGTTAGAAGCGCATAAACAAGCAGAAATTATTAACAAGCTAAACCCAGATGTTGCAATCATTGACTGTCCAAGCATTAATGAGAAAGCGTATAAAGAATATCTACAAAATCTTGTAACAAATAAAGAAATTGAATTAATTGTTGAACATAAAGCAGATGTTAATTATAAAACTTCAGCAGCTGCATCGATTTTGGCAAAAGTTGAACGAGAACGTCAAGTTGAGAAAATTAAAGAAAAATATGGTCTTATTGGGTCTGGTTATCCTGCTGATCCAAAAACTATAGCGTTTGTTAAAGAGAATTGGGACAAGTGTCCAGAAATTTTCAGAAAATCATGGAGTACTTATCAAAGGTATGCCCGGCCTGTTGGTCAGAAAAGTATAGAAGACTTCTAAGCCTATCTAATCGAACACACAAATTATTATAAACAAAAAGTTTATTTTTTTAAAATGGTAGCAATTAAAAAAGATATAATTCCTAAGGGAACTATTTTTTTACGACGAGTAAAATTTGAACAAAATTCTTATGTAATTCCTCTCGAAGATATAGAGGTAGGAGAAAAAGGGAGTGCAGAACATTTTTATCTAACAATGGATGCATTTGGGAGCGGACTTCCAGGGTATGAATATACTGAAATGGGTGTTTTTGCAATCACAGAAGACCGCCTTGTTAAAGGTAATGAATCCTTAAAAAGATTAAATGATTCTGAATTAGAAAAATTAACAGATGATCGCCACGGGCTTATTAAGGCTTCTTCAAAGATAATCTCAGAACATGGAAAAGAGTGGCTCACACAAGAATATTGGAAAGGAACAGGATACTGGGACTAATAATGAATCCAAACAAACTTTAAAAACACTATTTCTTTAATTAACACATGACTTATGTAAAAAAACTGGTGATGAAGGGTTTCAAAAGTTTTGCCAGAGAAACAGTGATGCATATGGACAGACATGTTAATGTAATAGTAGGTCCAAACGGGTCTGGTAAATCTAATGTCACAGACGCTCTATGTTTTGTTCTGGGCCGCTTGTCAATAAAATCAATGCGTGCAGCAAAAGCTTCTCATTTAATCTTTTCAGGAAATAAGCAGTATAAAGGAAGCAATGAAGCATCTGTTGAGATAACTTTTGATAACAAAAATAAAACCTTTGCCCTTGATAAAGATGAAATATTAATTAGAAGAGTTGTTAAAAAGAATGGGCAAAGTGTGTACAAGATTAATAAAGAAACACGTACACGTCAAGAAGTTCTTGAACTTTTGTCTCAGGCAGGTATTGATCCTCACGGATTTAATATTATCTTGCAGGGAGAGATTGAACGTTTTGTTAAAATGCCAGCAGAAGATAGACGCAAAGTCATAGAAGAAGTTGCAGGTATTTCTGTGTATGAGATGCGTAAACAAAAATCTTTAAAAGAGTTAGACAGAACAGATGCAAGACTAAAACAAATAAACGCAGTTCTTCGAGAACGTACTAATTATATGCGTAATCTGGAAAACGAGCGTGAGCAAGCTCTTCGTTTTAAAAAGTTAGAGTCAACTGTTAAACGGTGCAAAGCATCAATCATTGACAGAAAGGTTCAAGAAAAAGCTAAAGAATTAAAAATTATCCTTGGCCATGCTGATACAAAGAAAAAAGAAATTGAAAAAAAAGAGTATCAGATCCAAAAAACTAAAAACGAGATTAATACGCTAACAGAAAAAGTTAACCAGATCTCGCAATCTATCCAAAAATCTTCAGGGCTTGAACAAGATACATTAATTGCCCAAATTTCTACCTTGAAACAAGAAATTGCTGGCATGATCGCTCGTAAAGAAAATTTTGAAAATCAGTTAAACGAGCTTGATAGAAGAAAAAGTGCACTTGAGAATGATATAGGAGCGTCAACTAAAGAGATTGAAGAAATGAAGACAGAAAAAGGAAAAAATACTAAAAAAGATTTGAGTGACAAAAAAAAGAAGTTAGAAGAGTTAGACGAGCTTAAACGTAAATTTTATCTTATTAAGTTTAATTTGTCTACTGTTAATTCTCAATTAGAGGATAAAAAAAGACAAATTCAAACACTTAAAAATGAATCAAATTTTGTTTTGGAACAAATAGAGTCTACTGAAAAAGAAGTGCATATTAAAGAGACACTTGAACAGCATCAAGACGCGTTGATAAGATTAAAACAAGAGCTTGAAAAACAAAAAAATTCAAGAGAACAGTTTTCTAATGTAAGTATAGAAAAAGGAAAGATTGAAGCCATACAAAATCAGATAATTGGCGAGGCTGAAAAAATAAAAGTGCAAGTTTCAAAACTTGACATTTGTCCGTTATGTAAAACAAAAATGACTAAAGAGCATATTGATGAAGTTGTAAACAAGTCTAATAATGATATGAAAAATGCTAAAGAATTAATCGGTAAAGCTGAAAATGAGGCAAAAGAGATAAGTACAAAATTAAATGAGATAAAAGATACTATTGGCCAGATATCAATTGAGATTAATAAACGTGAGATTGATTTAGTAAAAATTCAATCAATGACTGATCGTAAGAATCAGTTAAGACGTAATAATGAGCAGATAAAGATTTTTGAAGGTGAACTGAAAAATTTAATGACAAAGAAAAAAACTTTAGATAATAAGTTTTCAAAGATTAACATTAGTGAGGAACAATATGAAAACCTGCGTTTAGAAGTAAACGAACTTGCACGTAGTGAGGAAAGAAATCTTGGAATAGAGATAACTACTAAACAACGCGAACTAGAACGTATTCGTCTTGCGATAAAACAAATCCTACGCGATAGGCAAGATATTGAAGATGATTTAAAAGATATTAATGATACATTAGATGAAAAACAAAACATTGTTGAAGAAAAAGAAGAAAATGCTGAAGTTTTGAAAAGAAAATATCAAAAAATGTTTGAGAAAAAGAACGAGCTTCAGGACAAAATAAGGTTTTTTGAAAGTCATCTTTTGCACCAGCAAAATGATAAACGCCTTTTTGAAAATGATGTTAACAATTTAATGATAGAACGTGCCCAGGTTAATGCACGTAAAGAAACTTTTGAGCAAGAGTTTTCTGAATTTGTAGGAGTTGAATTAATTTCTTTACCAATAGAAAAATTGCAAGAACGTCAACGAAATTCTGAAGGAATATTATCGCGTATTGGTAATGTTAATTTGCGCGCATTAGAAGTTTATGATGGAATAAAAGCTGAGTATGACAAAATCAAAGAAAAAGTTGATCAGTTAATGCATGAAAAAGAAGAAATTTTGACAATCATTGCACAAATTGATCGTAAAAAGAAAAAGGCTTTTGTTGGTACTTTAAAAGATGTTAATGATCTTTTTTCACGAAACTTTTCTCAATTGTCTACAAAGGGTATTGTTACTTTAGAACCACAAGACAAAAAAGAAATTTTTGATGGCGGCTTAAATATCCATGTAAAGGTTGGGGGTGGAAAATATTTTGATGTAACTTCTTTGTCAGGTGGTGAACAAACTTTGGTTGCTTTGTCATTAATTTTTGCTGTACAAGAGTTTAGACCCTATTGCTTTTACATTTTTGATGAAATTGATGCAGCCCTTGATAGGAGAAATAGTGAACGTTTGGCATATTTGTTAAAAAAATATATGAAAGAAGGCCAATATTTGATAATTACTCATAATGATTCATTAATCTCAGAATCTTCAAATAATTTGTACGGTGTAACAATGCAGGAAGGAATTTCTAAAATTCTTAGCCTCGAAGTTTAATTTTTCGCTTAAGTGCCTGCAAACTTTTCAATCCAAGACTTTTACGACGTCTTTCTACTACTTTTTCAATATCTTTTATATGTCCTTTGACTAGGCTTTCAAGTTCAGGCATTATGCTATATTTTATGTCTAATCCTTCTTCATTTGCCTCAGCAGCCATCTTATAGGCTTGTGCAGCCGCCTCATGGTACTTTTGGCTATACTTTAGTGCTAATTCATAATCCCTAAACAATTCGTCTGTTTTTTCTTCAGTTTGTGCTTCTGTTGCATATTTGACAATTTCTCGCGCATAAGTAACTAGGTATGCTGAGGCTCGTGTAAGTTTTTTCATTACTTTATCTTCTTGCGCATTTATCATTTTATGTTAAAATTTGTACAATTTATTCTGATATTATTAAGTAACAGTCCTTATTATTTTTTTCTATTTGTAATAACTTTAGAAAATGTGAATAATTCTTATGCAAGAGCTTATATGTTTAAAAAGCAGTGTAGTTTTTAATAATACACCTAATAATAGCCCCATCCAAACTCTTCTAGGTTAAAATCTTGTGCATGCTGCATAAAATCTCGAAATGGATTGTGCACATTTTTTAATCTGTGAAAAAAACTATAATTAACACCATTGCTAAGCTTAATTGTTTGTCTGTTTTCTTTTCCTCCAATACTAAGGATATCTGGAACTTTTACTTCTTCTTCAACCCTTTTAGTTGTAGAATTATGTTCGCTCCAATAAAATGTTAAATGCTGCCCTGCAAGCTTTGGCGTAATAGTTATTGATGTAATCCCATTTTCTGCCCTTTTTCTACTTTCTGGGATCATATTTTGTGGATTAGAAGATAATGGATCATAATCAGTAATACCATACACTTTAATGATTCTATCTTCTTTTAGTGGAATGCACGATTCTGTAATCTTTTCACGATCCCTAAATATTCTTAAAATTGATGTAGAATCTGCTAAGTCTTGTAAATAAGGTCTTAAGTTTGTTACAACTTCAGTGCGTGGTACAAGTTTTTCTTTACTCATCTTTTTTTGTCTGTAATGTATTTAAACAAAGCATCCCCGTCACTAGGCTTTGAAAATGCAGTATATCCTGCATTTTGAGCAAGTTTAACTGTGTTTTCATCTCCGCTAAGAATAATAGGTATAATGTTTGGGTCAGTTTCTACTGCAAGTTTTGCTACTGTTTGCCAACTTCCATATAATCCATCAATTATTGCATATTTTGGAGAAAATCTTTCTATTGCTTCAACAATACTGTCCATAACAAACCCTGGACTGTTTTGTTTTACAAGCATGACTGATTCATGATTAGGTATATCATCAATATGTCTACATAATGCTTTAGCAGTATCTACATCATCTTCGCAGACTAATATTCGTGTTAACATTTTTTACGTTTTGCACCTCATTTTAATTATAAATAAATAAAAAAAAAAGGGAGAAACAAAAATTTTAAAAAAAAGAAAAAAAAGAAAATTTTTAGTAATAACTTGTTTCTCCGAATTCTTCGGTTTCTACTGGTCTCTTCGTTAAAAGAACTATTAGGATTATCAATAATACGATAAATATTATTGCTAGAACTACTGTTAGTACTAATACTGTATTATTTGCTGATTCGTCTTCAACATTAACTGTCAAATCAACTTGGTCCACAAGACCAGATTCTGAGTTAATATTCACGGTCACTATATGTGTTCCTTCTTCAGCACTATCTGTAGCTTTAACCCTAACTTTAACTGTTCGGCTTGAATCTTTAGCAACAGTAATAACAGGCTCTTCTACTGTAACGACTAATCCTTTTGACTCTTCTGGTGTTATTGAATAAACAACCATCCTGTCATTAGGGTTAACCAATACAACTTCAAAAGTTGCATCTTCGCCAGTAGCAATAGCTTTGCTTGTAACTGTTGGTAAAACACCTGTTTCAGCGCCACCAACTACAATCTTCTTTGTAATTGTTTCACTTGTATCATAGTTAGATGCTACAACTTCAACATCGTAGATTCCAGGAGCAGCATTACGTGGAATGCTTAAATATACTTTCTTGTGCATAACATCATTGATGTATTCATCATCTTCATCAACATCGTTTTCAATGTCTCCAAAGTATATTTTCTTCTCGACCCCTAGGTCTGGAATTGTTGCTGTAACAAAAGTGTTATCTAATCGTGTAGCTCCGTTGTTTTGTAAAACAACGTCTACAGCAATAACACTACCTGCTATGACCTGTGAAGGTACTTCTGCAGATAAAAAACTCAAGCTGTATAATTCTTTTTGCATTCTTATGCTATAGTCTTTCTCAACTTCGTCTTCGCCTTTAGCAGTAATTCTTACTGTTAAAGTTAAAACTTCGTCTGATAGCCCGTCATCAAGATCTATACTGTCTGGTAATCTTACAGAGAATCTTTTTACGTCTGTACTGCCTTCAACAATTCTGAATCGTTCAGTAGATAAATAAACTTCATCTTTGTAACCTTCAATATAAACTTTCACACGAACATCTTCTAAGCTATCTTGTGCTTCAAACTCAATCTCTACAGGTACTGTGTCAGACACATAACCCGCAACAGTTGTTCTGGCGCTGTCTAGATCAATTCCATTAACTGAAACTCTTTCAATCTCTACAAATCCATCAGAACCGTGACGCGTATAAGTCGCAGAAACAATGCTTAAAGTTAAAACTAATGCGAAAAATGCACTAAAAGAAACCAACAATGCTTTGTTTTTCATGTTAGGTATAGGTAAATTTAATTAATCATAAGACCTTAAAATCCTTTATAAATATTACGATGTTGTATTAACTATAAAATAATTACACTAATCATAACCTTTATAAAGTATACGTTGGTATACAGTCTAGGCTTAATAAGCTAAAAAGGCTATATTTCAATGAATATAATAGAAAATGGTTAAAAAGACAATATCTAAGGGAAAAGTTAAAACAGTTGCTGTCAAGGCTTCAATAAATGGTAATTCTATAAATCAGACTACAATCAAGATTGCGCGCGAGACAAAGTTGCGTCTTAACAAATTAAAAGAGTATGATCGGGAAAGTTATGACCAGATTTTGCGTAAAATGCTTTATGTTTTAAACATTTGTAGGCAAGCTCCTGAAAAAGCCAAGCGCGTTCTAGAAGAAATAGACATGCGTATAAAAATGTCAAAAGAGTTTGATGAAGAAGGCGTGCTGTAAAGCATTTAGTTCTAATATAGTTGTACATTAATTTTTTAAACTTTGATTCTGAATTTATTGTATGAATCAAAAACGAGTAGTTATTGCAGAAGATGACTTAGATCTTTTAGCGACTTGTACTGTTGTATTGGAAAGTCAGGGATATGATGTTGCAGCAGCTAGTAATGGGCGCAAAGCATTAGAATTAATAGCAGATAAAGAGCCTGATTTATTGATAACAGACTTAGACATGCCAGAAATGAATGGTTATGAGCTAATAAATGAAGTAGGACGCAGGAATTATGATTTTCCTGTAATTATTAATTCTGGGCATGCATTCAAGCCTGATTTAATAAAATATAATGGTTCTGTTAAATATTTTGATAAAAATACTCCTTTTGATATAATAACAAAAGCAGTAAAGCATTTAGTGTCTACTGGCTAATTTTAATCCGTCTACTGAATCTTGGACATTATCTGGGCTTTCATTAATTATTATAATTTCTTTATCTTTTGGAAGATTTTTAAGAAGCGTGCTCCATTCACTTTTTGTTGTTTTTTTGTGCTTTTGTTCGCCTTTATCACCATAAATAATGCCTGAAAAATGTACATGCCATTGCTTATGTGCTCCAAACTTTTGTTTTATGTAGTTATAATCAACATGTTTCTCACGGGCTCTGATATGCGCAAAATCAATACAAAATTCGCACTTTGTATCTTTGACTAGTTTAGCAATTTCATCAATTGAACCAAAAACATTAACCTTGCCTGTAGTTTCAGGGGCAAGACGTATTTTCCATTTTTTTTCTTTGATAATCTTTTGCATTTCAAGTATGGCTTCACTAATATTTTTGTAAGTTGTTTCTTTATCAATCCCTGCATAAAATCCAGGATGAAAAACTACCCTGTGCGCTCCAAGTTGCTCACCAACACGACAACATTCAAGGATTCGTTTTTTTGATGCATTAATTTTTGCCTTTTCTTTTGAATTTAGGTTTATCCAGTAATGTGCATGTATTGATAGTTTAATTCCTAACTTTTTTGCTGCTTTACCTATTTCTTTTGCATCTTTTTCATGCTTTATATATGCTCCATATGTAAAAGCTATTTCGCATGCTTGTAAGCCTAATGCTTTGAACTCTTCTAAATTACGTATTGCATCTTTTACTGACCCAAGCCCTGCAGGACCAAACCTTATTTTTACCATTTTTAAATTTTTGTTTGTTGAAATTTAAATAGCTAAAAATCTATTTGATTTTTACCATTGTATGCTTCTCCTATATTATATAGGGTGTTAGAACCCAGAAAACTCTTTTTTTATCTCACCAACGTTTTCAATCAGATAATTATGCATCTTTTGAATTATTGTGTCTTGTAAATCTTCTTTTAACTTCCCTGAACATTTTGAAATATCTTTCTCAGGAAACTGAGTAGCACTTTTTGGGACAATACATGTCATTTGCTTTTTTATTAAGCTCTCACTGTCGCTAGACCCTTCTCTGACCCCTTCTAATTTGACATTAACCTTACAACTTTCTTTTCCAGATTTTCCAATTACTGTATATGTCCAATCTGCTTCATTACCTTGACGTGTCCATTGCACTTTATCACATTTTTCTAATGATGCAACAAAACATCCACTATTTGTAGGGTCTGGACATGTTTTTGGTAAATAAAATAAATATACTGCAGCAAGTATTATTAAAGCCATTATTATAAGTACGACTCCTATACCTACCCACTTTTTAAGTTTTAAATATTCTTGAGCTTCAAGAACTGTTTTTATAGCACCTGACATTTTTTTATATGTACCCCTTCTTTTCAGTAATATTAATAATAAAGAATATTTAAAACTTGTTAAAGACTACTCAAGTTAATGTCTGTTTCAACATCAACAAAATTTGTAGCTATAAGATTATGACATCTTATTTTTTCGCAAGTTTTCACAATTCTGGGTGTAGCAGTACCATCTATTGCTATAATGTATGCATCTTCCTCAAGACGTATGTTTCCTAGTTTGCTAAGCGGTAATTTTCTTATACGTTTAAGATCAGTATCAAAAATTATAATGCCTTTACTTCCTATAAGGTTGTCAAGTTCATCTTTAATATTTTCACGTTCACTCTTAGTCATTTTTTTAATCTTTAATGGTTTTTTTGGTTCTTCTTTTTCTTCTTTTACTTCTTCACGTTCTCTTGGATATCGTCTTACTCCTCGTCCTCTTTGTGTTCTATTAAATTCATTTGCTTTTACTTTTTTTCGCAAAGCTTGCAAAATTTCTTTACCAGTAAGTTCTTCAACTTCTTTTCCGTCTGGAGCCATTGCAACAAAATCAATTTTTGCTTGTTCTGTAACATTTTTTATAATCAAACTTCCGCCTCTATCTCCGTCAACAAATAATATTACGTTTGGTTTTTCTTTTGTTAATTCTACAACTGTTTGTGGTAATTTCATACCATTCATCGCAATAGCATTCTTCACTCCATTTTTTAATAAGTTAATAACATCAGCTCTTCCTTCAACAATTATTACTTCATCTCCACTTAAATCTCCGCATGGAAGATTTTCAGTACCATATGTTTGCATTTTAGATATACGCGCCGAATCCTTAATTTCTCCTGTCATTTCACTCATTCCGTTTCCAGTATCTCCTAGTTTTTCCATTAGCTTTTTCGCACGTTCTAGTATATAGTCTCGTTTACTGCCTCGCACGTCCTCAATTTCTTGAATTGTTATTTTTGTGTCACTAGGGCCTACCCTTTCAATAGTTTCTAATGCTGCAGCAATTATTGTTGTCTCTGTTTTATCCATTGCTGAAGGCACTTCAATTTCTCCAGTAGTCTTTCCGTCTTCATAATGTGCAGAAACTTCTATTCGACCAATTTTTCCACTCTTTTGTAACTCTCTCATTTCTAGGTCGTCTCCTAGTAAACCTTCTGTTTGACCAAATATTGCTCCAATTATGTCTGGTTTTTCTATAGCTCCTTCTGCTTCAAGTTTTGCATGTACAATGTACTTTATTGATACTGGACTTATTTTTGCCATATTTTTATCCTTTTAATTTTAAATATAAGAAATCTTCTTCAAATACTTACCGACAATTAGGTCCTTTTTGACTTTTTGTCTTAACCAAGTTTCCGAAAGTAATGAACATGAACGGAATGTTGATGTGTGATTCGTGATTTGTAATCGATAATATCTCTTATATTTTTGATTATATATTACTAAATCTAGAAATATTTTCTTTATAAATGTTATGGTCTTACACTTTTAAAGATCCATTATTTAACCCAATATTTTTAGATATAACTTAAAAGAGAATTAAGCTTTAAAAACTTTATTTCTCTTGAGTATACTTCTGAAAGAACGAAAAAGTTTAAATACTACTAGTATGATATATGATTAAAAAATGAGGAGTGATAATATGTCTCAAGATGAGTTTATCGATGATATTGAGGGGCTTGATTTGGATGATGAAGAATAGCTCTTAGTCTTTTATTTTTTTTCTTTTATTTTTTTTTTTAAATCCTGTTCATTCAACTTATACAATCTCTTTTTATACACCTCTCTAAATTATTATGATTTTTTTAAAATAACAACTTTTAAATAAAGTTTTTTAAAATCTTCAGAAATTCAATCAAAAAAATTGTTAACATTGTAAAAAAAACATGAATGAGTTTGTTTGGTTAGTATTTAATAGAATAAATGAAATTTTATTTCTCGACTAAGTCTGTACATACGCCTGCTGCTACTGTAGCTCCTGCGTCTCTGATAGCAAATCTTGCCATATGTGGGTTAACACCAGATTTCTCAATTACTAAATTACCCATTGGTTTGAACTTACACATAGCAACATCACCATTCTTTAGGAAATCTACTTTTCCTTCCATTGGTTGTCCGCTTTTAGGATCAATTTTATGAATAATTTCAGTTAATTGGCATGGCACTTGTGCAGTGTGTACATGAAACACTGGCGTATATCCTACTGCAATAACAGTTGGATGATTAATAACAGCAACTTGTCCTGTAAATTCTGCAGCCATTGTTGCAGGGTTAGCAGCATCACATACTACATCTCCTCTAGCAATATCTTTTTTACCAACTCCACGAATATTAACTCCTACATTATCTCCAGCAGGTGCTTCTGTTAATTGTTCATGGTGCATTTCAATAGTTTTAATTTCACCGTCAACACCACTACCTGTTCTTCCTGGAATAACTTTAACCTTTTGTCCAAGTTTCATGATTCCAGTTTCAATCTTTCCTACAGGAACAGTACCAATACCAGTAATATCATAAACATCCTGGATTGCCATTCTCATAGGTAAATCTGTTGGTTTTTTAGGTTCGTCAAAAGCATCAAGTTGTTCCCATACTGATGGCCCTTTATACCAAGCCATTTTGTCACTTTTCTTGTAAACATTATCGCCCATTAATCCTGAAATTGCTAAAAATACTGTTTTTTCTGGGTTAATTCCTACAACTTTTAATAAATCAGAAACATCTTTTTTAACTTTGTCATATGCTTCTTGAGAATAGTCTACTGTATCCATCTTGTTAATGTTTACTGCAATTTGTGCAACACCCATTGTTCTAAGTAACCATAAATGTTCCTTAGTTTGAGGTTGAACACCTTCTTTAGCTGCAATTGTTAAGAATGCTGCATCTGCTTGACTTGCTCCAGTAATCATGTTTTTAACAAAATCCTTGTGACCTGGTGCGTCAATTATTGTGATTTGTCTTTTTGGTGTGATTAATTTTTTATAAGCTAGATCAATTGTAACTCCACGTTCTCTTTCTTCCTTAATATTATCCATAACATATGCAAATTCAAACCCTGCTTTACCTTGTTTAATAGCTTCCTCTTTTAACTTTTTCATCTCATTTTCAGGTAAAATTCCTGAATCATACATTAGTCTTCCAACTGTTGTTGATTTTCCGTGATCAACGTGACCAACGAAAACAATATTCATAACAGGTTTTTCTGGTGCCATATTTTTAATATCTTTAATATTTTTAAGTACCATAGGATAAAAATTAGGGTTTATAAATGTTTCGGCAAAATTTTGTTTAAATTTCCTTTTTAGTTTCTCGACGATAAAATTTCTTAGTTAATCTTTTATACCCTCGCAACTAATCAAACCTATGAAAGAAAATAAAATCAAGGTTGATAAGATTTTTTTATCAAATTTGTTAAAAAAAGTAAAATCAAACAAGAAATATAAATCTTTATCAAGCGATATTGTTATAAAAGAAATTAAAAATTATTTAAAATCAAACCCAAAAGTGACCTCTATTGATAGAGAATCTATTAAACAAATAAGGTCTATGTTGCATAAGAAATATTCTAGTTTTCAGACAAAAGGAAAACGGAAAAGAAACCTTTACCTGGAAGAATTAGAAAAACATGTTAATAGTGATAATAAAGATATTTTAGAAATAACAAAAAAACTTTTATCTATTGTTGTCTCAACTAAAGAACGTGTTAATGATTACTCTTTTCTGTATGAATCTATTTTTAAGCATACAGGTTTTCCAGAAACTATTGTTGATTTGGGTTGTGGCATGAACCCATTATCATACCCTTTTATGGACTTAAAAAAAGTAAAATATTTCTGTTATGACATTGATGAGCAAGATATTAACTTTCTAAACAAATATTTTGAAGTAATGAAAAAGAGAGGTTTTTTTGGACATGCAGAAATATTGGATATGACAGATACTGATAATGTAAAAAATTTACCAAAAAGTAATATTGCGTTTTTGTTTAAAACTCTTGACGTAATTGATATTAAAAATCATAAAGCTAGTGAAGCTCTGATAAAGCAGTTAATTAATATTACAGATTTTATTGTTGTAAGTTTTGCAACTAAAACAATAACAATGAAACAAATGAATAAACCAAGACGTGTCTGGTTTGAAAGAATGTTAGAAAGGCTTAAGATAAACTTTGAAATTATAAAGTTGGAGAATGAGATATTTTATCTTCTTTCTGTTTAGGCTTCCGAGGGTTAGCTAATCCTAAGAAAATTCCAACCATGGACATTTCAGCCATCACTCGTCCATAACTTGCATTATCTTTATATCTTGACAATTTTTCAACTTGATTACTAACTTCCTCAGAATTCATATATTCTAAGTATTGTTCCATTAGTTTTATCTGAGCTTTTTTTGCTCTAATATAACTTTCTGCAACTTTTTTGTTTGTTAATGGGCTGATTCCTGTTTCTTTTTCTCGCTGCTCCATTACTGTCTCAGATTTTTCCAAAAGGCTTGCAATCTCTTTGATCGACTTATCATAAGATATCATTTTTTTAAATATATCAGTTTTATTATAATCTGTAGCAAACTTTTCTGAATTAGTTTTAGAAATATATCCGCCCCAGATTGCACCTGTAAGTCCCATGACAAGTAACCCTTGTTTTACTCTTTTTGTCAGTCTCATTTTTTGTTTAATATTCGTGATTCATTATATCGCTATCTTTTATTTCAAGCAAAATATAATCTGATTGTACATCTCCTTGACTATCTTTAACATAATAAGATATATAATGATATCTAAGATGCATATCTTTTGTATCTAATTCTTTAGTTCGTGAAATATACCTTTTTTTGTCATGTATTTTTTTTTCATTTAACATTCCACCAACATATAATTCTTCACTAACTATTCCATCTTTATCAAAACTTTGTAATTTTAATTTTACTATATCTCCTTGACGTGCTTTTAATCTTTCTTTACTGTTTATGACTTGGTTCTCAAGCGACCCTTTAATATTTATAGAATCAGGCCGGTTAAGCGTGGTAGCAGTCCCAAGAGTTATAATCCCTGCAATTACTAATGTCTTCACCCATTTTGAACTATACCACTTTGACATTTGAATCAAACACTAAGCATCTATTTAAGAATTATTGTTCTCAAGGTAAAAGAACATATTTAAACTATTGATACTAGTTAATATTATGAAAAAGACAACGATTTTGGCAGTTTTGGTAATTTTGGTTGGTTTTATTATTTCTATATATTACTATCCGCAGATGCCAGAAAGGGTCGCAAGTCACTGGAACGCAAAAGGTGAAGTTAACGGATATATGGGCAAATTCTGGGGAATATTTTTAATGCCGATAGTGTCAATTGGTATGCTGCTTTTATTTCTTGCAATCCCAATAATTGACCCACTGAAAAAAAATATTGAAAAATTTAGAAAGTATTATGACGGGTTTGTTGTTCTTATGATGATTTTCTTTCTGTTTATTCAAACGTCAATAATCTTTGCAAACCTTGGTTACAAATTTAATATAAGTAATATAATCATTCCTGCGGTTGCACTTATTTTTATTTATCTGGGCTTTATTTTAGACAAAATTAAAAGAAACTGGTTCATGGGAATACGTACTCCTTGGACAATAAGTAATGATAAAGTCTGGGAAGAAACTCATAAACTTGGCTCAAAATTGTTTAAAATAGCAGGCCTTATTATTTTAGTTTCAATTTTCTTTCAAGAATATATGATCTGGTTTATTTTAATCTCTGTACTTCTTGCAGCATTAATACCCGTAGTATATAGTTACTTTTTATGGAAAAAATTAAAAAAGAAATAATATTAATTTTTGTTTTATAAATTATCTAGTTTGTCTAATTGTTCATAATTCGGTCTAGTAAATTTACCTTCATCTACGTCCCTGAATGTTTGTATTCCCCTTTTCAGAAATCTTATTTGTATGTCTACAACTTCTTCATCACTAGCCTCTTCACTTAATAATACGTCAGCCACGTACATATCTTCATGTTCTTGCAAGGCAGATACAATTTCTAATTTTTGAGAAACTCTATAATTATCATCTAGACGATCTTCATTATTTACACCTTCTGGAAAAGTGTCTGGAAGCAGATCATAAGCACTCTTTTTTTTCTCATAAATAGCAATTCCTGCTAATCCTCCTTCATGCTCTATTGTCTCAAGAACTTCTGTATGAACTTTATTAAAATCATATAGTCTTTCTGGCATATTAGATTATTCTATTTTTAATTTATAAATATTCTTATTTTGTACTACTTACTTTACTTTATGCTTGCAAGAATTAAAGGCATTGCAATTGTTGCGTCACAAAAAACATCAACAAACTTTCCATCATTTTTCATTTTCCCCCAACTAATCCCTTCAACTAATGGTGCTCCGCTACTACCTCCAGGTTCTTGTCTGTCTGTTGTTATTTGTATACCATAATTTGCACCTTTAGCAAATTGTAATGATTGTTGTATAAAGTTTTTAGGTGTACCTCCTCCGATATATATTACTCCATTTTTTTTAGAAGTCCAGGCAATGTCAATAATTTCTTTCATATCAAAAAATGCATCAATGCTTATTTGTTTGCCACTAGCAAGTCTGCCCCAAATCATTAACCCAATTCCAGAATCTGCCAATGCAGGACAAAATATTGGAATTTGTTTGTCACTACATGTTTTCAAGATCCCGTTACCCGGACATAGTTCCCCGATCTTCCAAAGTAGCTCTTTAATATTTGTGCATGTTTTTAATTTTTCCCAGTTTCTTTCAAAAAATTGTTCAAGCTTTTCATAAACAGAATTTTTCATTAACACATTATAAATACGATCAAGGCCTTGTTTGTTTAATTCCTCGTCGCTGACCGGTTTATCCATTATGTAATGATGATCTCCTAAACTTTCAATAAGGTCATGTGTCAGGTTTGCTCCTGTTGTGACAAAAACTTCTGATTTGTTTATCAGATCAATTATAACTTGTTTCATTCCAGCAGGAACCATTGCTCCTGCGACTCCTAAAAAGATTTTACATTCTTTGTCTGTTACCATTTCTTTTAGTATGCTAGATGCCTTTGCAATTTTTCCGGCACCAAATCCCATGCCAGACATTTCACTAACTAATTCTTTTACTTTCATTTCTTCTTTAACTTTTATTGATTTTACTTCTTTCATATATCTTCTCCCCGCATAATTATTTGTTTTTTATACTTAGTAACTTTTAATTTGTCTACAAGAAAATTTATTGCACTACCAATATCAAACTCATTACACGAGTAAATGTCTAATGTAAACCATTTCTTGTTTGGATAAGTATGAATTGTTATACTACTTTCTGCAAGTATTATGACTCCTGTAATCCCGCTTTCCAGGTTGTCGTCTGCCGTATGATTAATAACTAACGGTTTTGATATAGCATTCATTTTAACTTGTTTAACAATTCCCATTAAAATGTTTTCAATAAACATTGTGTTATGTATTTCTGCTTCACTATATCCATCAAGCATTAAATGATTTCCAAGTCCATGCAATTTTTTTATTTTCATGATAAATAATAAATGTTTAATTTTATAGAAAAAAGAAAGGATTATGCAACTACCAATATTGTATTGGTATTGCTAAACTTTTTTGTAATAGTTCAAGTATTCTCATAAATATTAATACAAAAATCTATTTTTAAAATTATTGTTTGAAGAAATTTTAACGCATTTCAAGCAATTTTTCTACATGAAAATCTTTTCTTTTTTCTAAATATCTAAGTGCTGATTTAACACTTAGTTTTATTTGGTTCTTGTGACAATTCTTGTTCAAGTCTTCTAGTTCACTTTGCGCCAAGCTCATTGATAATTCAAGGATTCTTAAATATTCACTTAAATCTCTATCTTTTGGAGAAACTTTTCTTAAATTTTCTAACATATCGCTTAGATGTGATTGCATTTCTGACATTGTATCTATCAAAATTCTTGAGGATATAAAAGGATTTATATCCTTAATTAACCACTTTTTCTAAATATTTGTTTATTGCAACTTGCAAGTTCCAGACCCATTTTTGTTTTTGTAGTTCCTGTAATTTTAATAGCTTTCCTCTACCCTCTGTAGGAGATATATTTTCAAACTTTAATAATTCTTCATTTGGTATAATTATTTCAAACAATGTAAATGTAAAATTTTCTTCACCATGCTTAATAATAAACGCGTCAACTTTTTTAATAGCTCCATTAAATAGAATGTTTGATACTGTTGGGAGTTCTTCATTTATTTCTCTTTTTAATGCTTCAAACTCATTTTTATCATCTTTTTCTATCCCGCCCCCAAAAAAAGAAGAACATCCAATAAACTCTTTAAACCGATATTCTTCATCTTTTTCTTGAACATAAAATAAGCTTTTGTCTGAGTTAGTGATTATTGCCCCAACCCCGTTATATTGTGTAATCATTTTTCTTTTTCTAAAAATTCTTTTAATTTTTCCAACGCAAGCCGTCTCATACTAATCATATTTTTCTGATTCTTATCCATTTCTTGAAAAGTTTTGTCATGCCCGTCAGCCATAAAGATTGGGTCCCATCCAAACGTTGTCTCTCCACTAGGCTTTACAATTTTGCCAAAAACTTCTCCTTCAAAAAAATAAATATCATTACCGTCGCTATATCCTATGATTGTTTTAGCTTTTGCTTTATTATCTCCCAATTTTTCCACAATGTTGTATAATCCTTCATTTCCTATAGTTTCCATGAACCATTTTATTAATGGGCCCGGAAGACCGTTTAGGCAATCAAGGTAAAGCGAGGTATCTTCGACAATAAATTCACCTGATTGATGTTTTGTTGCTTCAAGCAATTTTTCTTTAATTATTAATTTTGCGTCAATACTTTGAATTTCTGGAAGATCAATATCAAGCTGCTCAACATAATCTAAAATACTTTTAAATTCTTCAAATTTGTTCTTGTTACCTGTTATAAAATAAAGTACCATATTTTTACTTAAATATTTCCTCCTTATATAATTGTTCAATCAAAAATGTTTGGTCCTTATTTGTTGCAAACATTTTCTCACGTGCTTCTTCTGGTGTAAGTTTTTTAACCCTTTCTGTGCCATCTTCTACAAATTTATTATTCGTCCTTGTAGTCATGGCATCATAAGTGTCTGCGATAGACAAAAGACGCCCACAATATTTGATTAATGCTTTTTCACCTTCAGTATATCCATTATCCCAGTTTGCAGGAAGATGTTTTGGATACTTATTTTCTTGAAAATAATGATGAAACAAGAGTACTGCTGCAGAAAACGGATGAATATCTTTAAGTAACTTATATCCATAAAGCACATGACGTTCTAGTTCTTTCATGTCATCTTCATCAAAATTTTCTGCATTAAGCGATGCTGAATCTACTAATGGTTTTCCTGAATCATGAAGCAGTCCTGGATAAAATAATGCTTTTGGCTCAACAATATGTGTATATTGTGCAATCTTTTTACCTATTAGTCCAACCCTTACTGAATGCTCCCATGTAGGGACATCTTTATTATAAATAAGACCTAGGTAAGTTCCAATAGATCCTCGCTGTTGCCCGGATATTTCAAGCTCATCATATGCTTGTTCAAGTGTTATAATTAAACTATTTTCTTTCATTTTTAAATTACTGAACTATCCAACTATCCTATAAAAGCTTTATGGTAATGCAATCTTTTTAAGAAATATCATAATTTTTTCTTATATCAGAATTATTCGTTTTCTTTTAACCCTTTTCTATCTCGAATTCTTTTCACTATTTCTGGCTGAAGCTGAGCAGGAACTTTTTCAAAATTCTGGTCAACCATGCTAAATGTTCCACGTCCTTCTGTAGCGCTTCTAACATTGCTAGCTAGCCCGATCATTTCTGCTACTGGAAGTTTAGTTTTAATGATTACATGCCCTGAACCTTGTTCAATGTCTGCAACTTGCCCACGTTTACCTTGTATTAACTTTGTTAAGTCCCCCATATGGTTCAACGGTCCTTCAACCATTAATGTCTGTACAGGCTCAAATATACATGGACCTGCTCCTCCAATAGAACCTCTCATAGAATCTCTTACAGCAGGATAAACTTGCGCAGGACCTCTATGTATTGCATCTTCGTGAAGTTTAATATCAACTAAACTAACTTTCATTCGCATACACGGCTCTCGTGATAATGTACCTGCATCAACAACTTGTTCAAATCCATCTAAAATCATTGATAGTACTTCATCCATGTGAACTTCTCCACGAACTTTGTCCAAAAAGACACAATCTTTGTAAATATTTCTATACTGGCGCGCTTCCTCATTACTAACGCCTGCTTCCTTGAGCTTATCCCAAACATCTTGATCTTTTTTCTTTATTCGTCGCTCAGGCAAATCACCTTTTTTTATTGCTTGATAAACTTCTTCATCTAGAGGTTCAACTTCAATAAAAAATAAATTATGCTTATTTGGGGACTTTCCTTCACCAGTTGGACCTTTCTTGCTCACTGTTTCACGGTACACAACTATTGGTTCTGAGGTTTTAACTTCTACTCCTTTCTCTGTTTTTATTCTGTTTTCAATAATTTCTAAATGAAGCTCGCCCATTCCACTCATTAAGTTTTCTCCTGTTTCTTCATTAATTTCAATCTTTAATGTTGGATCTTCTTTTGCAACTTTTTTTAATACGTCAATTAATTTTGGCAAATCTTGAGGCTTGTTGACTGTGATAGATTTAGTAATTACTGGATCAAAGATGTGTCGAATATTTTCAAAAGATTCTTGCGGGCTTGTTGTAACCGTTTCTCCAGGTTCTGAGATTACTCCTGTTATTGCTAAAACATTACCTGCAGGAACTTCTTCCAATTGTTCAGGTTTTATTCCATTATATACTAAAACTTGTTGAATCCGTTGCTTTTTCTTATCTGTATTTAGGTAAACTTCCATTCCAGGTTTAAGTGTTCCTGAAAATAATCTTCCTGCATTAATTTCTTTGCCACTCCTTCTGTCAATAACTGTGTTTGTGATAACAAATGCTAATTCTCCATCTTTGTCACAATTTATTAAATTTTTTCCAAATTCTGATTCAGGGTCTCCATGCCAAATTTTAGGAATTCGATATTTTTGCGCTTCAACAGGGCTTGGCAAATGCTTGATTACTGAATCTAATAATACTTCATATAATGGTGCTTTGTCCCAGAACCAATCTTTTCTTTCATCGTCTGGAAGCTTGTATGCATCAATTACATCTTTAAAACTGATTCCTTTTTTCTGCATAAATGCAACTGATAATGCCCAGTTATCTTTAGCAGACCCAAAAACAACGCTTCCATCTGCAACATTAACTTTCCATTCTTCTCTGTACTCTTTTTCTGCAATTTGTTCAAGTAATAGATTAAAATCATTAATTATCTTCATAAAACGTTCCTGCATTGCTTCAGGTGTTAGTTTTAATTCTTTAATCATTCTGTCAGTTTTATTAATAAAAAGTATTGGTTTTACTCGTTCACGTAACGCCTGCTTCATTACAGTTTCAGTTTGCGGCATAAGTCCCTCACTTGCACAAACAAGAACTATTGTTCCGTCAATTGCCCGCATAGCTCGTGTAACATTACCTGAAAAATCTACATGTCCTGGCGTGTCTATTAGGTTAATCAAATATTCGTGATCATTAAACTCATGAACCATTGACACATTTGCTGCGTCTACTGTTAATAATCTTTCTTGCTCATCAGCATGCTGCCATGTCGCCATACCACCATCTAGGTCTCCTGCAAGCTTTTCACTCATCATTCCTGCTGCAGCTAACAAATTGTCAGTTAACGCAGTTTTACCATGGTGAATGTGTGCGCTTGTAGCTATGTTTCTGATTGAGTCTTGTTGGCCTGTAAGCCTATTAATTTTTTCGAGTGATGTTTCTTTTTTTGCCATTTTTTGTGTTTTTTTTAAATATATTTTTAAATAATAGTTAATCTGTAAAAAATTACGCGATAATAATTCATAAGGATTTGGGTTTAAAAAGCTTTCCTAAGGTTTATCTGCTTTTTTGCTCAAGTTTTGCAATTCTATAAGGACAATCACATCTTGATGGGGGTATACATGTTGGAAATAATGATATAAGTAGATTTTCATTTGCAGTACATGCTGCCATGTTTTCTAGCCCTTCTTCTCCAAGATATTGCGACCTCATGGAATTATCAACATTATCTTGTAAATACTCACAAACACCAAGATCTAATCCTGTTTCTTTTTGAACCTGGCTTACTATTTTTACAAAGTTTTTCCAGCCAACTCCTGGAATAAGATTTGTATCAGACACTGAATGCATAAGCCCAAGCATCATGTTATATACATCCTCACCTTTTCTTCTTGTATGTTTTTCACTTGTTTCAAGCCAAGTTGCATACTGACTAAGAATTTCTGGCTTTTCTAGTATGTCTGTCTTAACTGCTTTAATTTGTTCGCACCAGTTCGCATATATTGTTTCATTACTCATAAGAATATTATTTATATAGGTTATTTAAAAAAGATTATAATTTAAAATAGTATTATTAATTACTCAGATTTATCATAAAATCCAATCATTTCTTTAACATTTTCTGGCAAATTTTGTAATTTCGCATTTGTAATCACTTTACGATTTTTAATATTGGCCTTGGTTCCTTTTTCGTGATAATTTAGCAAAAATAAATCATGATCTTTAAAATATTTCCAAGGATTGTTTGTTTCAAAAGGAGATTCATCAATTTTTTGTATATGTTCAATTAATCCTTTTCGAGAATCACGCGAACAACATAATGCCATTATTTTACCATCTTTATCTTTTCCATGATCATAACCCGCATCCAGTGTCAATTGATGCATGGCATGGCTCTCGTCATTGCCCATTTCTAGTTTTGGCCTCTGTAGTGCAAGTTCATAATGTAATTGAAGCTCACATGCACTTTTTTCTGTTCCAGTATGACTTCCAGCAATTAATAATAATCCTTTATCTTTTTGTGTCCAAATACTAAGCTCTTCAGGGCTGTAACGTCCTTGAAATGTTTCAGTGTAATCTTTTTCAAACTTATTTCCAGACATTATATCTTCAAAATCTTTCCATGTCAGCATTAAATGAGTATCATTTTGTATTTCATATTTTTCATTTCGTGCTTTATTCATCTCTATGCCAAGCGCAACTTCCATGTTTCTTTCCTCATCAGTAAAATCGTTTGCATCTTTTCCTGTTAAGGCCATTAATGCCTCAGCAGCACCACCCCCAGAATCAACATATGCACGAAAAACTCGTTGTCTAAAATGCTGCTCACTTTCAAACTTTTTAGGTTCTAATCCAACCTGGGTTGCGAGAAAGTCTAGATAATTAAGTGATTCATTAAATTCAGGCATTTTTTAAAGATCTCCATACTCTTTTTCATAATATTGATAAAGCTTATCAAATTCTTGCTTACTCATTGGTGTTCTTTTTAACTGAGAAAAACTAATTTCTTCTCCTTGATTTTTTACATGTACATTAAATATTAAGCCAGCCTTTACGTCTCCATCGCACACTTTTTCTAGATCGCTTACAGGGACATCCATTAAAGATCTATTACCATCTTCATCATAAACATTACAATAAGCCATACCTTCAGCTATACAGGTTATAAACATCTCGTATTTCTCTTTCGTTGGGTTATAATCTTTTCCTTCACGCAACAGAAATTTAGGTTTTTGATCTGGCATTTTTTAATATTCCTTATATTATTTTGCCCCTTGTCCTCAGAATTTAGGTTTATCACTCTTTATCTTGCAGAATTAGCTTGCTTTTCTGAATCTTTTTTCTTTGCCATTGAGTAACTATCAGAATCATTTTTGTACGCTTTAATTATCTCGTCTGCCAAAGCACGCTCAATTTTTGTCTTTTTGTTAAAAGATTTATCATAACTTCCATGGACTATGTGTCTTAAAGTCATTGTAACTCTTCGTACTGGGCTTATATCTACTGATTGAGGATATCTTGCACCACCATACTCTATAATTGTTACACCATCTCTTGGAGCAGCATGTTCTAACGCAGTAACTAAAACTTGTACTGGATTTTGTTTTGTTTTCTCTTCAATTATTTTTAAACAGTCAAGAACAATCTTCATATTTTGGTTATATTTTCCAGTCTTATGTCCTGTTATAATCTTATGCTTTTTTCCTCTATGTCCTGGGACTGCTACCAAGTTTGCAAAAAGTTCTAAAAGGTTAATTTTACCTCTTCCAAACTTTTCCCTGATTCTGCCATGACTTTTAACCATTAGTTTAGGACTTAGATTAATATATCTCTTCATTCCAGGATCTTCAACTTTAATCTCGCTAACATCATATAAATCAAATAATTTAAAATCAAGAGGACTTTGTTCAGGCTTTTCTACTTGCTCTTCTATTTGTACTTGTTCTTCCATTTTGTTAATTATCTACGTCCCTTCTCAATCTTGCCCATCCATAATCTTGCTAATGGTTGATCATTTACTTTAATAAGTTTCCACCTAACCCCGGGAATATCTCCTTTACTTCTTCCTTGTTTTCCACCAATTCTTTCAATCATTACCTCGTCATGCTCATCAACAAATTTCTGTGCCAGGTTTCCTGGGATAAATGCTGTAACTATTTTACTGTTTTTAATTAATTGAACTCTGCAACATTTTCTCATAGCTGAGTTTGGCTGTTTTGCTTCTTTTTGTACTTTTTCTGTAACAATACCTTTAGCTTGATTTTTGCCCCCTAACGGGTCAGATTTTTTAAAAAGTCCTAGAGTTCTAACTTTATATTTACGATCTTTCCATCTAAACTTTCGTCTATTTTTCATTAATTTTGTCGCATTTCTTAGTCCCATCTTATAATATAATAAGTATTAATCTTAATTAGGCTTTTTAAAGGTTTCTTATATCCAGGTTTAAGAAGTTCTTTTAATTGAGAGATATTTTTTATTTAAATCTTAATTTTTTTATTGCAAAATATTGTTGCAAAATCTTTTGCATTTCTTCCATTCTCACTTTTCCTCGTCCGATAAGTGACGCCTTACTTTGTGTTGTTGCAGTAATTATTGCATCGTCATCTTTAATTTCTATGCCTTTAAATTTTACTGGACGTGTAATAACAGATACAAAATTTTCAATATCTTCTCTTCCTTGAGGTATTGCAACAATTTTTATTTTTTTGCGTATTAGATCATTTAATTGTTTTAAGTTAGAATTATCTTTCCCAATCGCCCGCATTACAAATTTTCTAGGTACTGCAAAAACAATTGTGTTATTATATTCAAAACAATGGTTTGTCCGGATACGCGTTACTCGTCCAAACAAGTTAGCATATCTAATAAATCTCATATCCAAAGTTTTTGTCATTTTTCCAATAAAAAGTTTCAACCTCTTGACTCCATTTCTATAATTTGTTTGATTTATAAACCTTACTATGGATTTCTCGTCGGAATTTACAACTTTGTAATACTAAAAAAGGTTTTATATAAAATTTTAATTTTCCCCCTGAACAAGAACAATTAGATTTTTTTGTAACAATCTCCGACACTAAAATTATTTTGTATGAACCTTACCTAATGTTAATAATGTAAAAATAATAATAGCAACTATTGCAGTCAAGATATATTCTCCAAAGCCTATTGCAATACCAAGTATTGCAATGCTCCAAATTGTTGCAGCAGTTGTAAGCCCTATGATATTTTTTCCATGGGCAATTATTGCTCCTGCCCCTAAAAATCCAAGCCCTGTTAATATTCCTTGCAAAACTCGTCCAATTTCAAGCGGGATATAAGTTTGTCCTAAAATAACAATAAAAGCTGTAGAGACACATACAAGTGCAAGAGTACGTGAACCAATTGGTTTACCTGCCTTTTTTCTTTCATAACCAATCACTGTTCCGATTATAACAGCCAGAACAATTTTGATTATTGACTCATAATCAATTAACATAAAATAACAAACAATAAGAAGTATTTAAGTTCTCTTAAAAAGAATTATTTTTTCTCGTCTTTCTTTTTAGAAGTTTTTTTCTCTGCCTTTTTCTTTTCTTTTGCTTGTTTTATTTCATCAATAGGCTCTGTTGTATGTTTTGATGAATCTTTTGTATTCTTTGTTAAATATTCTACTGACTTGTCACTTTTTTGCTTTTTGTCTGTCAGTGGCCCTGTAACTTCAACCATTAATCCAGGAAGACCTGTACCTACTGGCACTGGCTGATTTAAGATTATGTTTTCAATAACTGAATTAAGTTCATCTTTATTATATTTAAGTGTAGCATTAACAAACTGTTTAACTGGTGTTTCAAAACTTGCACGCGCTAAGATTGATGATTTCTGAGAAATTATACCCATTCGTGTAATACCTTTAACTAATCCTTCAGAAGTCATTGCATCAGAAATTAACATTAAATGTCGTTTATCAATATCAAGCCCTTGTGATTCTTTAACCTTATTAATTTCTTTCATTATTACTGCTCGAGCAACTTCTATGCCTAACACATCACAAACTTCATGCAAGTCATTACTAATTGTTTTTTTTCTGTCAATTCCTTTAAATTCTAAGATTTCTTTCAAGTTTGTACCTGCAGTAAGTATTACATAATCTTTTTCACGCTTGACAACCAAAATTTGTTCAATTCCAGCAATTCCTGAAATTTGTGTATTTTTGATTTTTTCTTTAAGTTTGTATATTTGCTTAAAGTTTTTTTCTTTTTCAGAAAATATTAATGAGTTTCCTTTTGCTTTACAGCTTGAACTTAATCGTTTATTTTCATTAAGTCTTTTAGCAATGTTTTCAATTGAACTATGAACTCTTTTTAATGCATGAGTATCAATAACCGCTTCGATCCTTTTTTCACTAAAGTTAATTTTTATTTCTTGTGCAATATCCTGAAGCTTTACTTCTTGAATTTTTTCTGCGATAACTTTAGCATCTTTTTCATTACTATGATCTTTATCAAGATAAATATCCATTGCTGGTGTTGAAGGTGTACGTCTTGCATCAAAGATTTCGATTAATCTTGGAAGTCCTGATGTTACCTGCATTTCTGATACACCTGCCAAGTGGAACGTGTTTAATGTCATTTGAGTTGAAGGTTCACCAAAACTTTGTGCTGTAACTATACCAATAGCTTCTCCTGGAGATATGTCTTGATTTTTATGTAAGCCTGAAACATCTTTTCCATCTTCCCCATATATGAACTGTACTATCTTTCCTGCTCCATCACGTACTGTTTTATCATACTCAATCCTAATATCTTGTAATGCGTTAGCTAATCTTCTATATAAGTATCCTGATTTTGGTGTTCGAAGCGCAGTATCCATTAATGCATCTCGTCCAGTTATAGCACCAAAAAAGAACTCCTGTGGTTCAAGGCCTTTCAAAAAAGAGCTATATATAAAACCATGAGCTTTAGGTGATAAATCTCCTTCTTTAAAAAATGATAAAGTTCTGTTACTAAATCCAATCTTTATTCTCTCTCCCCATAATGCCATTTGTCCTACACAACAGGCCATCTGTGTAATATTAAATATATTGCCGCCCGCACCAGACTTCATCATGACACTTACTGGGTTTGTTATTGGAACTTCTTCCCCAACAACTTTTCCAACTTTGGTTCTGATTTCATTTAATACTTGCATAATCTTAATTTCTCTTGTTTCCTCAGCAGTTTTTCCAGGAATTACATCTAACTTATTTGTTTTATACTCTTCTAGAATTCTTTCAGTACTACTTTCTGCATCTTCAATAATTCTTTGTGTAGATCCTTTAACCTTTGCATTGACATTTAAATCATCTACAGATATTGTAAATCCATGGTCAGTAAGATAATTTGTTCCTACAGTAAACGAATTTTCTAATGCCCTAATTGTCGCTTCTCTTCCATGGTCTTTATCAAGTACTTTTAATAAGTTCCCGCATTCTACTCCAAACACATTTTCGTCAACAATTCCTTTTTCAATTTTTCCATTCTTTATAACAAATTCTTCTCCAGTTTTTGACTTTCCTGTAAAATTTACTTTAGGTATTGTTGCTGAGATGATTTCTAGTCCAGTATTATCTTTTTTTATGTTTATAGGGTCTATTCCAGAATTATACAATAATTGTGTTGCTTCTGCTTTTGTAAGACTCATGCTGCTTAATAAATAGTTTCCAGTGACTGCATCGGCAATACATCCAAGAAGATTACTATTATCTTTACAACTGATTAAGTTTTGATTTACATCCATCAAAACTTTTGCTTCAGCTCGTGCTTCTTCTGTTTGAGGAATGTGAACATTCATTTCATCACCATCAAAATCTGCATTATATGGTGCTGCAGCTGCAGGATGTACTCTGAATGTCTTGTAAGGCAAGACTTTGACAAAATGTGCCATTAAGCTTGCTTTGTGAAGGCTCGGGTGTCGGTTAAACAATGCTACATCTCCATCAATCAAATGTCTTTCTACTTGATATCCTGGTGTAAGCTCATCTAAGATCTCTTGACGTAATTCTTCTGTTATTCTTTTACGTCGTCCATCTGGCCGTATAACATAATTAGCAGTTGGATAGTGTTTGTTAAGTATAATTTTTTTCAACTTATTGATATTAGTTGTAGTAACTCTTTCATTAACTGTTAAAATCTCTGCGATTTCAAAAGGAACTCCAACCTCATTAATTTTAAGTGAAGGATCTGGAGAAACTACTGTACGCGATGAAAAGTTTACACGTTTTCCTGCTAAATTATGTCTTATACGCCCTTCTTTACCTTTAATTCGTTCAGTTATAGTTTTAAGTGGTTGACCTGATCTATGTCTTGCCGGCGGGATCCTTGCAATTGAGTTATCAAAAAATGTTGTAATATGGTACTGTAATAAATCCCATAAATCTTCAATAATAACTTCTGGTGCACCTGCATTAAGGTTTTCCCATAATCTTTGATTAGCACGAATAATGTCTGATAGTTTGTGTGTTAAATCATCCTCACTTCTTTCTCCAGATTCTAATGTAATAGATGGTCTAACTGTTACTGGTGGGACCAAAAGTAATGTTAAAATTCCCCATTCAGGTCTAAAAGATTTTGGATTAACTCCTGCTAAACTTGCTTCTTCATCAGTTATACGAACCAATTTTTCTCTGATATCTCCAGGGAAAAGTCTCCTTTTACCTATCTTGAACGTTGTTGGTTTGTCAAGTTTGACTTTTTCTTGTTCAGCTAGGCAATGTGGACATTTTTTTGTATCTTTAGCTCTTTTTATTCTATCTTTAACTGTCTTATACTTTTCCATATCTTTTGGTTTTATCATCATTTTATGACATTCAGAACAATAACATCTAAGGAATAATTCAATTACTGCTATATATTTGATATGTAATGCTGGTCGTGCTAATTCAATACTTCCTGGATGCCCTAGACATTCTTTTAATCTTCCCCCGCATGTTCGACATCTAACTCCAGGGTCTATAGCTCCAAGACGTAGATCCATTAATCCTCCATCAACAGGATAACCATCAACATCATAAAGTTCTGGTGTTATTATTTTAGCCTTAGCCATCTTTTTGATCTCTTCAGGATTAAAAAGAGTAAACTGCAAACTTGCGACTTGTTTTCTAACTGTTTTCATTTTGTTTATTGTTCGTATTTATTTTTAAGATTAAATTTAGTTCTGATATGCATTGATTGAATCTCATCAACTAATAGCTTAAATGCATATGAAATCTCAACAGGCTCAACATCTTGGCTGTTACACATCGGACAAAATAATTTGTTTCTTATTGAATCTTCAATAGCTACTGCACCGCATTTAATACAAATGTTTATGACAACTTTATCAGAATCATATCTTTCTTTTAATAATAATGATGCTCCATGTGCTACTAATGCTTGCTGCTCCATTTCTCCAAGACGTAATGCTCCTCCTCGAGCACGCCCTTCAATTGGCTGACGTGTAAGTAATGTTACTTTACCACTCGCACGCGCATGCATTTTGTTTGAGACCATATATTTAAGCTTAAGGTAGTACATGTTTCCGATATAAATTTTTAGATTCAGCATTCTACCTGTTATACCATTATAAACAGTCTCTTTTCCGTCATACCTGAATCCAAGATTTCTGAGTCCGTCCTCTAAATCTTCAAGCTTTTGTCCAGAAAATCCAGTACCATCTTTAATTTTTCCAGCTAAACATCCGACTTTTCCTGCTAATAACTCTATTAAATATCCAACAGTCATACGCCCAGGGATTGAATGTGGATTAAAGATTACGTCAGGCCTAACTCCTCGTGAAGTAAATGGCATATCGTTTTCAGGAACAATAGCACCAACTACACCTTTTTGACCATGGCTTGTAGCAAACTTATCCCCTAATTCTGGGATACGTAAATCTCTTCCTTTTACTCTAACTACTCTGTTTCCTTGACTGTCTTGAGTAATAAAAACTGTATCTACTGTTGCTTTTTCTTCTTGTCGAATAACTGAGCTAGCTTCCTTTTTAGCTTTTACTGAAATTTCTCTTACTTCGCTTAAAAACTTTGGTGGGCTGGTTTTACCAATAACTGCTTCACCTGAATGTAATTGTGCCTCTGGGTATACTACACCATCATCTTCTAAAAATCTATAATTTTCTTCAGTTCTATATCCTGTAACATCTTTATCTGGTATTGTTATCTCGTCTCTAAGGCCCCCTGCATAATTCAGTTCTACTGATGTATAAGGTCGATAATACGTGCTTCTTCCAAGACCTCTGTCAACTGATCCTTTGTTAAGGATTAATGCATCTTCCATGTTATAACCTTCATGAGTCATTACTGCAACAATAACATTTTGACCTGCTGGGTGGACATTTAAAGTATCATAAACAACACTTCTAACAATTGGACGTTGAGGATAATGTAAAATTGAAACATCAGTATCAATTCTACACAAAAAATTTGCTGCATAAAGCCCAAGAGCCTGCTTTTGTGTTTTACTTCCTCTGTTTAATCGAGACGACTGGTCATAGTTTGCATAAGGAACTAAGGATGTAACTACACCTAAAAAGTCAATTTTATCAATTTCAAGATGTGTATGTTCTGGTGTAATTTCTTTTTGTGTTAAAGCAACTAATGCATTTTCTTCTTCTGCTGCATCTAGATATTCAAGGATACCCTCTTTTACTAAATCATCCCATTTTATTGTTCCATCACTTAATAGATTAAGATGTTCTTGTGTAAGCCTTGGTGTATTTTCCTTAATGATTATTAAAGGCCTCATTACTCGCCCTACTTCTGTTGATAAGAAAACATTATCTAATGCCCCATTATATCTTACACTAAGTACTCTTGGAAGTTCATTATTTCTTCGTCTATTTTTAATCTCTGTTATAAATTTCTGTGTTTCGTCAATATGTCCGATAAATCTACCGTTAAAAAATATGTCTGACCCACTGCTTTGCATTTCCCGTTTCATTCCAAGTTCTGTTAATATTTTCATAAGTTTCTCATCAGAAAATTCTGACATTGTAGAAATTTTTGCTAAAAGTGCTAGGTTTTTTCTTAATCCAATTTCTGTTCCTTCAGGTGTTTCTACTGGACAGAATCTTCCATAGTGTGTTGGGTGAAGGGTACGTGCTAAGAAATTCTCTTGCTCTCCTGGAAGCATACTTGAAACTCTTTGTAGTTGAGACAGTATTGCCAGATAGTTGGTTTTATCCATATTCTGTGTAACTCCTGATCTTTCACCAATCCAGTTACCTGTAGCAATAGCCGACTCTACCCTATGTGTAAAAAGGGTGGACTTTGCTATTGTTTTTATTGAATAAAATTTCTTTCTTTTCTGAACTTTTTGCATAGTATGCTGTATGTCTCTAAGTAATATATTCATATTTACTCTAAAAAGGTCTGATAATAGGTCTCCACTCATTCGCACTCTTTTGTTTGCATAATGATCCTTATCTGTTAAACTCTCACTACTTTCTTTTGCTACATAGAATTGCTTAATAAATTTACATAATGTTATTGCTTTTTCTACCCTATCTTCTTTAGTAAGCCCAATATGTGGCAAAAAGTATGAATCAAGTCTTTGCTGAATTCTATCAAGTATTTCTTTTTGTGTTCCTTGAAGGGATGTTTGTTCTGCGATAGCAAGCATTGCATCATTTGAATCTTGAATATCTGTATACTCATACAAATTAACAATCAAACTATCATTTTCTTTTCCAATATATTGTGCAATCTCGCTTTCTTTTGTTATTCCAAGTGCTTTTAACATTACTACAACCGGTATATTTTTAAATCTGGAAAATGAAACAACAACAATTCCTTCATCAGTATCAGTTATTGTTATTGGAATTCTATAACTTCCTCGTTTTGAAAAAAGTCTAAGCATTAAATTCTTATTTCTTGGCTTTTCAATAAATGGCTGATTTTCTGCTAAATCCTCAGTCATTACAATAACTCTTTCATTACCATTTATTATAAAATATCCACCAGGTTCTAATGGGTCAATATAATTGCTAATCAATTCATCTTTTTCCATCCCATGAAGGTTACAAATTTTACTTTTAACAATAACTGGAATTCGGCCGATCTCAACTTCATGACTTTCAAGTTGATTATTTTGTTTTATTGTAATCTCAACACTGATGGGTGCAGAATATGTAAGGCCCCTAATACGCGCTTCTGCAGGTGTTATCTCATGGCTGCTTCCATCTGCTTCAATAACATTAGGTGTACCAACTTTTATTTTTCCAAGCCGAATTTCAATGTCTTCTTTTGGTAAGTTGTCAGTTAATTCTGTAACTATCTCTTGCATTCGGTGCTCAATAAAATTATTGAAAGAAGTAATATTTGATTCAACTAAACTATGTTCTTCTAAATATTTTCTAACTAATATATGTTCTTCGTTTAATTGTGATTTTTCGATTCGTAACATTTTATTTTTTTGTTTTTAAATTTAATTATATGCTAACAACTCTGTAATAGATAGCTTTTTCACCGTCAATGATTCTTTCTATTTTGAAAATTTCTGAAACTTCACAATCTTCCGGAAGTGAAGCATCTGTAATTTTTATTTTTGGTAATTGGGCTAGAGAAATATTATAGTGTTTAAGCAATTCTTCAACCTCTGTAGGTTTTAGTTTCGTTAGTTTTGGTTGTAAAATATGCATTTTGACTTAATTATTTTGGCAGATAGCAAATTTTTAAAATTGGATATTTACCTTTACGACTTTATAATACTAAATAGGTCAAAAACATGGTTTATAAAAGTTTCTATATCTGTTATAAAGCATTCCTTGCCTTCAAGAATGTATGAATTCTTTTTTATACTCTTTTTATAAGCTCTTCAAATATATAAATCTTTTTAATGAACAAAACATTTATAAAGCCGGATATCCATAGATATCCTATGATAAAAATAAATCCAACAACTGCGAAGAATTTAGTAATGCAATCAGGGTACAAAGGTATCTATACAGAGAAGGTAAAAAGTAACGGCGGTAATTCTGCAAAGATTAGCTGCAAAAAAGAGTTCATTGACAACGAAGTTGTTGTTTTTATTCTGGATGAAAAGTCTGGGTAAGAGAGGTAAATTTATTTCGTAAGGAGGAAAATGCAAAAAAAAGTAGAGAAAGCGCGACAAATGCTTACAAAGCTAGATACAAGCAATGAGAAATACCAGGGAACAAAAAAGGTTAGAACAGTAATAATTGAAGATTTGTTAGATATTACAAGGCTTCAGATCGGATTAGAAATGACTGCATAATGCTCTATTTTTACTGTTAAAACAATACCTAGTGTTAAGAGTTGTTTTAGTGCACTTTATAACACGCCAGAAGGGGGTAAAAGCCCTTCTGGTTTTATATTTTATATTTTTCCAATAAACCAATATTTATTGAGAGTATTAAAAGTTAAACCATTGTTTGAACTTTTATTACATATTTCAACGTTAGCTTTATATCCAAAGATGTATTTTAACATTTTAAGAGAAGGTGGTGTTAAGGGTATGAAGAATTTTAAACAGTCTATAATCTTAGGGTTAATTCTGTCTATTTTTATGATAATTTTGTTAGGAATTAGTAGTCTTGCTGCTGCAGAACCTACTGGAGATTCAATAACTAGTTCTATTGAAGATGATGTGGACGGAATGTCTTTACTTGATGATATGAAAACAATCTTTGAATTAAGCGATGATGTATTAGATTCAGGTTATGTTGCTGATATGAAATTGTATGATGCATTTAGGATTTATGTTTTTGACCGTGGGTATTTCTTAATATTGTCTAAGATAACTCCTGAGTCTATAGAATTTGCAAGCATTGGTGGAAGATCCTTTGATCTTAATGTTGATGAGATGAAAATTTTAGACATAAATGGTGATGGAAAATATGACGCCGAGATGACTTTGAAATCAATTGATGAAGGAACTGCAAAAATTAATGTTAAAACTTATGTTTTTGAAGAAGATCTTGCTGGAGATTATGTTGAGCTTTTTGATGTGATAATAAATCTTCTTGATAAAACCATAGATCGGACATGGGATTTAGGGGTTCATGCAGAATTTACAAATTTTGGCCAAGGCCCTTCAAAGATACGCATAGTCTATTCAATTTTTAATGATACTGGGGATGAAGTTTATAGGGGTATTGATGATAAGATCGTTTATACTGAAGAGAACGTGATAAAACGTTTTGGATTTTTAGACCTTCCCCCTGGACATTATAAGGTAACTACTGAAATATTTTATGGAAGAAATCAAACCGCAAAATCCTCTGATGAGTTTGAAATGTCGGCAAATCTTTCTAGCGGTTCAAAAAAATCCAAAATTCGTAAAGGTGTAATTTTTATTTTAGCGATATTTGTTGGCGCATTATTAATTTATAC
>JAAOYK010000030.1 GCA_018221305.1 Candidatus Pacearchaeota archaeon | reverse complement strand
GTAGTATATAGTCTTAAACCAATAAACTCTTGGTGTCTTTTGATGGAATTAAAACCCCCTGTAAGCATCGTTATACCTTCATATAATAGAATAGATGCCCTTCAAAATTGTTTGGAATCCATATTCGCTCAGGATTATTCTAAAGATCTTTATGAGATAATCGTAATTGATGATGGAACGGATACACCATATAAACTCCCCAGTTTTGATGTAAAACTTATTAGGAATTCTAAAAGGATGGGGGATCCTTACTCTAGAAATCTTGGGATTAATAACTCAAAAGGCGAGTATATACTAATATTGGATGATGATGTGACTTTAGTTTCGTCCAATTTTATATCTAAAGGAATAGAAATATTACAAAATGAACTCATTGGAATGGTGGCACCTAAAAAAATAGATTTATATCTTGAGGAGCCTATCCCCCCAGAAGAAAGATCCACGGTCGCCCCAAGATTCGTGGACGGCAATTTAATCCCAGTCAAAAGGTCTGAAGGATTCATCGATTATGGGTGTATGGTTTTCATCGCTAAAAAATCAGCTCTTCTTGAAACTGGTGGTTATGATATAACTTTCGGAAATTTTAGTGGTTTTAGTTATAGAGCAGAATCTGATTTACAAGCCAGAATTCGTGAAAACGGATACAAGATTTACTATGCTCCACATTTGACAATAAACCATAATATAATCTTTAGGGGAGGGCGAAGAAGAGATCCTGAGGATAAGACATATTGGCCGACCAGAAACCATGTGATTTTTACTAAAAGACATATTCCACTTTGGCAACTTAAAACACTGGGTTTTCTGTTTTATAATGTTATACCAATGAATATCCTAAATAATCCTCTGCTTCTGCCACTTGCTTTAAAAGGGTGGGTTGATGGCATGATGAGTTCAGAATCCCACACTTTAGCTCCAAGCGATGATAAACTAATAAAAGCTAGTGGGATGAAACCACTAAAAAATCCATTTATATCAGTGGTAATTCCAACATATAATCGAAAAGATTTGGTAACCCATACTATAGATTCTTTAATCTCGCAAAACTATCCAACGGATAAATATGAAGTCATTGTTATAGATGATGGAAGTAAAGATGAAACAGAAAAAGTTGTAGATGGATATAGGGAAAGGGTAGATAATCTACAATATTTTAAACAAGAGAATAACGGTCCATCCGCTGCGAGAAATCTTGGTGTAAAAAACTCAAGAGGTGACATTGTAGCTTTTATTGACGATGACTGTATTGCCAGTCCAGATTGGCTTAAAAACATAATAAGTTGTTTTGAAATGGATAGTTTTGCTGGCATCGAAGGAAAAGTCATTACAACAGATGAAAAAACACCTTTTACCCATTATGTCGAGAACTTAAATGGCGGTTCTTGTCTATTAGCTAATGTAGCTTATAGACGGGATGTTTTATATGGTGTTGGCATGTTTGATGAGGATTTTAAGATCCCAGGAGGCGAGGATTTTGAGATTAAATATAAAATATTGGAAAAAAAGTTAAAAATATTTTTTTGTCAGAATGCGTTAGTAATTCACCCGCCCTTTAAGGAGTCTTTATTTAAATTCATAACGGAAACAACAAATTTTAGTAGTACATTAAATTTATACAAAAAACATCCAATAGAATTTAGAAGACATTATGGCATGTCTATTTATAAAGTCATTTTTGATAATATATTTATTATTCCACTTGTTGAGTTTAAAAAGTGGAGAAAGTATCTTATTTCAAATACTAGTCAAATTCCAAAATTTACTTTAAAACAAATCCTACGGAGTATCATAATCTCATTAGTAACCATTAACGAATTGCCTAAAATAATTAAAAAACATATTAACATTTCTAATTAGCTAATCATTGAAGAAGAGAAAATTAAATGAGAACCTAACGTATTTGAAAATGTATAAGTGGTTCTAGCGAATTTTTTTTTATACATTTTTATTGAAAGAAAAACGGGACTACTTGTATAGAAAGCCAATTTTAATCCCGGGATCTTTGTTAATTACTATATCTAATGCGAAATAACTTTCCATAGTCTATATCCTTTTTCATCAGAATACAAAAGTTTAAAATTCTTTTCATCAACCTCTATTTTGTCAAATATTTCATCAAAATATTCGTGTTTTGGAGAATCGTAAACATATTGGATATCTATATCATTAAGTAAGTTATAATAGTAGATACTATCTTCTCTATTGTCAAAGACTTTTCCTCCGCTTAAAACCCTAAATAACTCTGAGCTATGCAAATGGATTAACACTGCATCCCCATACCAACCTAAAACATTGGAATACTCCCCAAATATTCTTGGACTAGCATTCGATTTTCTATTTTCATTAATGTAGTTAATCACCCCATTTTCTCCTTGATATTTATCTATCTGACCATAAAACAAATAGAGTCTTCCAAAAGAAAAAACCAAAACAAAAAGCAAGAATATTCCTAAAATTTTATCCTTATTTTCCTTCAACAGATTCAAAGGTAACCTCTCATATAATCGTGACATCTCTATGCCCGAATAGAGTGCGAGAACACCAAAGAGAGGAAACACCATTCGTATGAAAGCATGATGATGCCAATATCCAACAGTATATCCCACAATAATAAACACAAAGAAAACGAATTTTGTTTCAAATTCCTTCCTATTATTAAAAATATAGATGAAAGCAACAAAAATAGCGGGGAAGCCAGCTATAAAATCTTTGACCACATTAAATTGGAAGTTTGATGGACTTTGCATCATAGCTGGAGTATCTTTAAGAACTTTTATCCCGCTTGGAACTCTTCTTATTATAGAACTCTTTACAAAATCTAAGATAAAAAACTCATATTGAAATGCCCCATAATAATAGTAATTTCTCGAAACCCATAGCATTGTTGGGATGGACAAAACTGAAAACAAAAAAATAATCTTTTTTCTTGCTCTGGATTTTAGTAAAAGTCCTCCTAGAATTATTAGAAATATTAAATAAGCTGTAATATCTGTGAGCATGGCCAATGAAAGGGTCATGCCTAGTAATAATAGGTGAGTATCTTGCTCGGTTTTCAAATAATTGAATAAGAGATAGAAAGATGCAGTTATAAAGAAAAGTAGGGGTACTTCTTCAATAGACCAACTGCTGAATTGAACAAATAGAGGCCAAATACCGAAAAGGGAGATAAACGCAAAAAAAGGAATGAATCGACCGTATTCTCGGCTCCAATTCATTAACAAGAGTACAGTAAAAAAAGTATAAAAAATCGAGATACTTCTTGTTATGTCAACACCAAAATTTCTCTGAAAAGAAAATAATAACGCAACATGAGAATATAAAAATGGAGGTTTAGAAATGGCATAGTATACCGTACCTAGGTGGAATGGGGGTATCAAGCCTTCTCTCACTATGATCCTAGCCCATGGAAAATCCGCCCATAATGATATCCCCCCAGGAAATGTATATTCCTGTATGATCAGAATAAAAAAAATAAAAAGCATGCTCATTATTAAAGAAAAAGAATAAATCCTTGTCCCATCTCCTATTTTTTCTCCCATAACTAGTTTCCCAACGCCCAAAGCTGTGATTAAAGAGGCCAATAAAATCCATTTCCAATCGAAGATACCGATTATACCGAATAGTACCAGATATGAGGTTAAAACGAATTCTCCTACCAAAACTGATGTTAGGATTTTAATGAATTCTGCATCGCTCCCAAATACACTGAGATGGAATAAGAGCGGAGTAATTAAGAGGATTCCAACTCCAAGGATAATAGAAAAAGCCGTCATTTTTATATTACTCTGTTATAAATACTTAAAGTTTGTTTTGCAATTTTATTCCACGATAAATCTTTTTCTGCTTTTTCTCTAGCTTTTTTTCCTAAAAGGATTCTTAGGTTTTTGTCCTTGTATAATTCTAAAAGTTTATCTGCCAAAGCATGAGGATTTTTTGGGGGGATAAGAATTCCATTCGTTCCATCTTCTATAACCTCAGGTATACCTCCAACATTTGTTGCAATTATCGAACATCCAGATGCAAGTGCTTTGCTTATGGGCCCACTTTGTGATGCTCCACCGTATGGGAAAACAGCTATATTTGAGCTTGCTAAGCAGGATGGCACTTCATTTTCATGGATATATCCAGTAAATATGATGTCTTTTTCAACACCCTCATCTTTCACCATCTTTTTTAGCATTTCTCCGTAGCTTTTCTCAGATTTTAAACCAAACCGATATCTTTTGATATCATCCGGAATTCCACCACCAATAACAAGTTTGGCTTTAGGTATTTCACTTTTTATAGATTTAAATGCATCAATCAAATCTTCTACTCTTTTTCCAGGTAACAAGAAACCAAAAAAAAGAATTATAAAATTATCTTTTAGATTATACATTTGATTTATGCAACTATTTAGCTGGAAGAGATATATTTTTAGATGTTTTGACATACAAAACCAATAATGCTC
>JAAOYK010000029.1 GCA_018221305.1 Candidatus Pacearchaeota archaeon | reverse complement strand
TACGTGCTTCTTCTTGAGCCTCTTTTCTTTCTTGCTCAATTTCTTGACGTCGCTCTTGTTCTTCACGCCGGCTTTGTTCTTGTATTTTTTTTCTTTCTTCTGCAAGCTTCTTTTCTTCTTCTTCTTTTTTTCTTTTTTCTTCTGCAAGTCGTTTTTCTTCTTCTTCTCTTTTTTTTCTTTCTTCTTCTTCTTTTCTTTGTCGTTGTGTTTCTTCACGCACTTTTATTTCTTCTTGTATTTCTTTTTCCCTTTCTAATTCTAATTCTTTTATTAATACAGAAAAATCATAAGCACTATCTGGATGGGCTGTTATTGAGTCAATTCCTCTTCTGACCAAGTTTCGCACTAATCCTTTATCACGAATACCATAAATTCCAACTTTTATTTTGTTACGTTTACATGCTCCGATAATTCGCTTGAGCTGTGAAACAACTGCAGGATGACTTTCGTCATGTAAATGTTTCACACTTTCTTCATCTCGATCAATCCCTAATGTTAATTGAACCAAATCATTTAATCCAATAGAAATAAACTCTATTTCGTCACAGATATCATCAATTATTTGAACAGCTGCAGGCGTTTCAACAACTACACCAAATTCAATGTTATCTTCCTTAAAATCATAAAATATTTCTTTTGCCTTTTTTATTTCCTCAATTCCTATCACGTGCGGGATCATTACTTTGAACTCTTTTTCAGGATTTTTCTGAGCAACATGTTGTATTGCTCGTAGTTCTGCCATGAAAATGTTTGGATGTTTCAAGCTAAAACGAATACCATGCAAACCCATTAAAGGGTTATGTTCTTTATCAGGAGAACCTTTAAGCGAACTATGTTCATCGCTTCTAATATCTGAAGTACGTATCTGGACTGATACAAAATTGGTAGCAATGTTAAATAATCCTTGCTCAATCAATCGTTCATAATCATCTAAACTATTTTCTTTTTCATACTGTAACGGATGTTTACCTTTGTTTGAGGTTAACCATTCAATTCGTGTAAGTCCTATGGCATTAATACCTGTTTTTACGACTTTTTCTGCAATTTCAGGAGTATCTGCAATAATTTTTAATTCAACCCTACTAGTTTTTTCTACTGGTTTTATTTCTTTAAGATGTGCGGTTTCTACTTCGCCTTCATAGATTTTTCCAGTATTTCCGTCTACAGTGACAAGCATTCCATCTGTTATTTTTTCTGTAGCATCTTCTGCACCAATCACACAAGGAATTTTAAACTCTCGTGCAACAACCACGGCATGGCTTGAGGCTCCACCTTTTTCACTAATTATTGCGTTAGCTTTTTCCATTCCAAGAACAATTTCAGGATCAGTTGATCCTATAAGTACAATATCACCTTTTTTTATTTTCTTTAAATCTTCTAACTCATTGATTATTCTTACATGTCCAGTTCCTATGCCCCTGCTTGAAGGAAGGCCTGAAGCTAAAAGGTTGCCTGAAATTTCTTCTTCATTTTCATCAATACTATCCTCAACAAATATCTCTCTAACCTGTAAAATGTATATTTTACTTTCTTCAATAGCAAACTCTATCAAAAGAGGTTTTTTATAAACTTCTTCAACTTTTAATGCTAGGTTCGCAACTTCTAAAATTTGTCCTTGTGATAATACTTGGCTAATACTTCTCTCTGAGTTTAGTCGAACTATTTCGCTAGTTCCTGAGCTAGTCCTAACTATTGCAACTTTTTTATCAGAGCTTTTAATTGTTTTTATTTCAAGATCTTTTGTAATCACATAACTATCTGGCTTAATTTTGCCTGTTGATAATCCTTCACCAAGACCATAAATTGCTTCCATTAATAATTCGTTCTTAGAATTGAGTGGATTTTTTGTAAGGATAACTCCTGATCGTTCAGCGTCAATCATTTTTTGAACGATTGTTGCCAAACTTTGTACATGTGACTTTTTAAGTTTCATATAATATATTGACCTAGGATTATACAATGATGCAAAACATTTCTTGATATGATTAAGAAGCTTTTTATCTCCTTTAATATTAAGATATGTATCTTGCTGACCTGCAAAACTATTTTTACTTCTACTTTTTGCAGAAATGCTTGACCTTACAGAAACAAAGATTGGTTCATGTGCTTGTTTTAAAATATTTAAAGCATCTTGCGAAACACCCTTTTCCTCAATAGGTTCTGAATTTAGTATGTGGTATGATTCAATAATTTCTGTCTCCAAATCTTCTGGAATTGTTGCATTATTTATTAAACCTTTTATCTCTTCACTTTTCTGAATTAATTCATCTATATTACTAATATCTATTGATTCAAAAATTTCTTTTATCTTTTCTTCAATTTTATTTTTTCTAACAAAATATAAAAAAGCATCATTTGTTATAACAAATCCCGGGGTAATCAAGAATTTTTTGTCATATAGCTCCCCCATATTTGCAGCTTTTTCTCCGACTTCTTCAATATCTGTCCTAGACAGGTCAGAGAACCATCTGATATATTTTTCAGCTACATTCGTGTCTTTGTCCGGACTTATTTTCTTTGGCTCATTGTCATTACTTACTGCGCTAATTTCATTATCAGGATCTTCGTTTGGACTAGCACCCATTGTTTTGGCCATCTCAGGATTACTTACACTTTCAAAACTTGAGAATCCGCTCATCTCTTTTTTTATCATATTCAATTCAGAAATTTATTTTCCTATTTAAAGTTTATGGGGTTTGAGAATAGGAACCAAAAGTGGTAAATCATTACTTTTTTAAAGATTCTCCGGGTTTAAACACTATGATACAAGAAAATTTTAATGAATCACAAAATTTTGTGAACAAATCTTTTGAGAAAAAATTAAAACCATGGATGATAATTTTAATAATTCTTGGAATTTTCTTTTTAATGATCCTTGTTATTTTGATTGGTTTAGGAATTTATACATATTTTTATCTTGCCGGTACTGACCATGAAGCTAATCCTAAGGGATCTATTAGTGAACCCTTTTTTCTAGAATCATTTGATATCGAATCTGATGGTATTTTTCTAGGTCTTAAAAATATAGGGGAAGATAAGGTTTATATTTCGAATGTCCAGATTTCGCAATGCGGTGTTACATCTGATCTTGGACATATGGATCCAGAAGACATAAAAAATGTAAGGGTTAACTGTAGTTTAGATTTAAACGCTAAGTTTTTAGGAGTTATTTCAGTTACTTATACTGGGGATGGTGGTGCTATTCCTTTAACAAGCCTTGGTCAGATAAGTAGATCTGTTAAATAGTGTGATCTATAGAATTATTTTTTCTTCATAATTTCTGCTATTACTTTTGTTTTGCACGGAAGCTTTGGTATTGCCTTTTTATAAAATGCTTTAACCTTTGGTATATTTTCTTCACCTTCAAAATAGCTAGTAAATATTGGTCTACCTTTTTTAACAATGGCTGCTCGGCCTTCTGGACTTCCAAAACTTTTTCTCATTCCAGTTTGTACACGTTCACCCTTGCTTGACCCTGAATATACTCTATTGTTTCTTAGAATGTTATGCGGGTATACATTACAACGCAAAAAATAATTTTTTAGTAAAAGCTTGCTTAAATCTTTATTTAACGTCTGTCTAACTGCTTCTAGTGCAAGATCTCTTATTTGTATATTTTCTTCAGTAAAAACCGTAATTTTGATTGGGTACAAACCAGCTTCAAATTTTTTAATATCCCCCATATTAAACTTGACAATCTTTTGGGGTGGAATAGTTTTTATATAACTTTTTTGCTGCTTTTTAGATCGTCTTGTATTAACTACAGGTTTTCGTTTCGAATATGCTAATGCTTTTCGTTTTACTGCCATTTTATTGTTTTTTGATTGTGTTTTATTTTGAATCTTTTATGTTTTTTATTTGTGTTGCAATATTTTCTAATCGCTGCTTTTTTTTGCTAAAATAGGCCTTTATTTGTTTTTCGTCATCCCTGCTTAAATAATTTTCTGGATGTATATAAGCATCGTTTATATAAAGTTCGTCTCCAATCTGAAGCCCCAACCTTTGACGCATCCCCTCAAGATCATATTTTTTAATGTTTTTTGGGGTTAGTATAACCATACTGGATATTATTTTATTTAATGTCTAACTCCGTATTTCGTGCTTGTCCTGGAAGACCTTTTTCAAAAATACTTCGAACAAGACCCTTATTACCATGAGCAGAACTTATTTTTCCATTAATCTTTTTACCAGCAGGGCTTGTCCATACAACTTCTTTTCCAACAAACTTCTCTGCTTCTTCACGTGTTTTTGCTTCTACATCTAAGATATAATGTCTTTCATGTATTCTTTTTAGTCCGCGTCGAAACTGTATAACTTTTCCTTTTACCATTTGATTTAATAATAATCAGTAAGATTTTATAAAATATGTAGAAAGGATGGGTTTTTAAACCTTACCAGTACCCTTCTCTGTTTTGTTTACTCAAGTGAGCTTTGCTTTTTGATGCCAAGCTCTTCTTCGAGTTTACTAAACCTATATCTTCGGTTAGCTTTTCGTACATCAATCGGGTTCGGATTTTGGGTCATTATTCTTACCACATGTCCTGCAATAAGTCCACTTGGGATCATAATTTCTGAGGATTTAGTAAGGTATCCTAATCCTATAAATCCAGCTTCTAAAAGGGCTGGCACAACTTTACTTCTAAGGATATACCGATTCTTTTCTTGATTAGCTTCTTTTTCATAGATTTCTGCTTGATATTCTTCCTCAAAAAAGATTTGTACAGTTGCGATATCATACTCATAATCTTTGCGTGTACTATACCCAGTATAAAATTCAAAGACTGCCTTTTTGCACTTACCAAAAAATCCCTTATATAACTGACGTTCTACCGCTTCTTTCATAACAATAATCAGAAACAGGATAGTATATAATCTTTGTTATAATTTTTTACTAAAAATTCTTAGCTTGATACTTAGATAATATTAGTTAATATCTATAACCCAATTTCAAACTCGCCAAGTTCTTTTTTCAAAGTTTTGAGAATATCAGAATCCATTACAACCCTATGCGGCTTAAATGTTGATATTGCATTATTGAACTCATTAGCAGTACTTTTTTCTAACCCTTTTTCAGTAATTTTTTGAATCTTTGCTCCTTCAACTAAGAATGCAGGCTTTGTCAAAAATAAATCAGCATGCTTATCTTTGTAGGTTATTGTAACTTTTGTTTTCTGTAATAAGCCCATTTCTTTTCTTTGCCCATATTCAATCAAACTTTCTATTAAGTAAACAGAATCTTTTCTAGTACGCTCAGACGATTGTATTGATGGGATTTTCTTAGTACTATACTTTTTCTTTGTATCTATTAATTGTTTTAATGTATGCAAAAATCTTGGACTTGCTTGACCTTTATTCACAAGTTCTTCTTCATAATCTTTTATTAATGCAGTTTCAGGTTTTTTGCCAAACAAAGATTTCATCAAATCAAACACATTTTTGTATATTTCTTTAAATGTTTTTTTCTGCATTTCCTTTTCTAAATCTTTTCTTAATTCTTTTAATCTTTTCAAATAATCTTGAGAATTTTTTAATAGTCTGTCAACATCTTTCCCAGTTACTTCTTTAATTTTTCCGTGTTCATACCCTTTATAATATTTTATCAAAATTTCATCTAAGATGTCCCAATACTTTTTTTCTAATAATTTTTCTTTATCCACAAAAATGTTTTTAACTTCACGCACTGTCTCCTGCAGGGTTGTTGGTGGAAGGCCATACAACATTAACATTGCCTGGCTTGCAGAGATAACTCCCCAATAAATATCACCCATGACAATGTCTAATAATTTTCTTTTAATAATGTCTGCAGCTTTGTCGCCCATACTCATAAACATGTCAATAGATTCTGGGCTTGGCTTGATTTTTCCCATACGCAAAAGTAATTTCCATGGCAAAAATCCTCCCCGGTCATATAATGGAACACCGTCTCGCAAAAAAGTATAAAATACAGGATTTGCATCTTTAACCCCGTCCCAGAATTCTGTCAAAAGCCAAATTTGTACATTTAGTGGATTTTTAACACCAGCAAGTTCTCCCGCTTGCATTACATAACTCCAAATAATATTACGTAATTTTTCTTTTAATTCTAGCCTTGGCATACGTTTTACATCTGTATCATCAATAATTACAGTAACATCAACGTCACTTGCTTTAACAGTAGTTCCTCGAACTAATGATCCCGCGATAATGTATGAATAAACATATTTCTCAAACTTTTTCAAAACTAATGATTTGTGTATTTGCGCAACACGTAATGCACCTAAAATTCCTTTATCATGTAATGGGAAAGACATACCAATTGCTTCACTTATTTCATACTTACTATCCATACAAATTTCCCATAAGTCTCTTTCTAAAAATAGGTTTAACCAAATTTTTTGCTTGGCTTCATTAATAATCTTTATAATTTCAGCTTTTACTTCATTATACTTTTTTTCTTTATCATCAGGTAAAATAACTGCTAAATGCATTGGTTTTTCTTTTCTTTCTTCTTTTGATAGCTCATTTTCTTCATCAAACATTTCAGCTGCCTGAGGGGGAATGATTCCAATAGCATTAATAAACTTAAATTTTGCAAGAATTTTTTTCTTAATAGCTTCAATTTCTTCACGCGCTTTCTTCATTTCTTTTTCGTCTTTTACAGAAGGCTGATTTGGAGCAGGCCCTGGCATATCAGGATTTTGATACTTCTTATCATCAAGCGTTGTTTCTTCTTCTTGAGCTTTTTCTTGAGCTTTTTCTTTCTCCATATCATAACTACAAAACTTCACTTTTTAAAGGTTATTATTACTTTCAGGTGCTAAAAATATTACTAATCTTTACCTCGATAATGTCGCGTGCGTGGGTTATTGAATCATATCCTTTGATCGGATCATCAATATACCAAAATTCGCTTTTTCTACTATTTCTTAAATAATCAGGACAAAAATTAGGTTTACATAAAACTATTGCTTTATCTGGCCATTCTAAATGTCCTTCTCTAAGTTGTACTGATCTATGGTGTTTAATGTCTATTCCTTTCTCCATCATTGCTTGCCAAACCTGTATTGGTACTATTTCTCCTTGATCTTTTACGTCAACTCCACAACTTTTCGAAACATGTCTAAGCGCTGCATAATCTTGTTTAAAGAAATATTCTGCCATGACACTCCGCGCCATATTATGCCTGCATATGAATAAGTAGTTCATTTTTCTAACACATTCTTTTCTCTTATGGATCTCACACCAGAGAAATTTTAAGAAGATCTTATTATTAAGGATTTGTATAATCTAAAAATTATCTTAGTTCTAATCCATTAACAATATCCAGAAGTTTTGATTTTGCGATTATGATGTTTTCTTCTAAGCCTGCAAACTGCATTGTTGCACGCTCTGTACCCTGCATTTTAGCAAGCCTTGAATTTACACTAAACAATACTTGGTACTCTTCACCACCGAGTTTATATGCCCCTCTTAGATTCGGTCTGGCAGGCCCTGGTTCAATGGTTTTTGATTTATCAATACCATTTTCCGATGAAACAGCTTCTATCGCGCCAGCAACACTGGCTGCTAAATCTGGAGCAATTTCCTGACTTTGATATATTATATCATATGTAAAATGTGCCATATATTTTTATATCCTTGGATATTTTTAAGTATTGTTGTTATGTTATATTATCTAAATTCTTATAAATAATCTTTAATTTTTCCCTGAATAATAAAGTGGTAGACCAAAAATTGTCTGGTGAAGAAGAGATAAGACTTAAACAGTCAATTGGAAATTTAGAATCAGCTATTGAAACTATTTATGCTACAAGACAGCCAAGAAATTTGTTTGGTGAAGAAGGAATCTTGGTACGCACATTAGGTTTTGATTATCAAGGCCCGACGCGTTTTCAGGCACAATATTTTGATAAACGAAGAAATCAATCGGTTGACACTGAACTCTCCGAAGTTATTGAAGCTTTAAGTGTATATGATAACAATCCTTCAACAGATAATGAGGTAGAACTATTATTAGAGGTTGGAGACATCATTTTTCAAAGAACAGTTGTAAACTTAAGACATAAAGAAAATGAAAAATATACTGACGCAATAGATAAACTTGACTCTGCTCTGGCATACATAAAAACCGAGCTTGATACCCGCAATATTTCTTTTGACAAAGCAGAAGAATTAGTAGGCATAAAATATGGTACGCGTGCCTGGCTTGGTCAAAATAATTATATCCCAAAAAATAAAACTTTAGAAAGAAAATTGTGTGTTGAAGCTTATGAAGGTAAATAGCTTTAGGAGGTTTTCAAAAATCTTTAATCCTGTCTTTATTATGTCTTAACAGCCTCAACACTTTCTTTTTTAACAACCTGTTTTGGCTGATCTAAATTAACATACTCTTCAAGAGTTAAATATACTTGGTCACTGCAATATTCTGGATCAGTGAAGAGATATGGTCTTTCTTTATTTTTCGCATAACTTTGAAATGCATACCCGACTTTTAATACTCTACTTTTTATTTCAGTTTCTTCATTTACTACGTCGTTTTTATTATCAATATAAAAATTTAAGATTTGTTTTAATGTCTTATGCTTAAAAGAAGGGTGTAAGGTTGATGGATGTGAAGAAGGTAAATATCCAGAAAAAGATTCTGAATATGTTTTTCCAACCCCTAAAGCATCAATAGATCCTCTTGCATGGTCCCACTCATCAAAATATGTAAGTACATGTTTTGCATCATTACTAGGAATAGCCATACCACGACCTGTAAAAAATGGTCCTTTACCAACTTTTCTTTTAGGCACTTCAACTAAGATTATAGCACCTGCAAGATATTTTATACCTTCATTTGTCATTTTCTACTTCCCTCAGAATAAGTATCTGAAGTGCTCTTCACCTCTAAAATAGTATTTATTAGACATTCTTAAGTATTTATGCTATACAGAACAATATGGATCTAGGCAATTCTTCACACTAATCTTTTTAATGCTTGTCTAGTAAAATATTTCATGAGAAAGACAGATTCATTTTATAGTTTTGAAGAATTAATTTATCAGGAAAGCTTAAGGCAAGGAAAAGAAAAGCTTTTTCTTACTAATGGCAGATTTTTCATGGATATTGGTATTAATGGCAATTCCAAAGGCATTGATATTGACTTAGAAAAAGAAAGCGAATTTTTAGAGCAATCTCACGGAATTTTTGTATATTCTTATCACACACACATAACAAAGTCCTACTTAAAAGAACATCCTGAACCTCCTTCTTTTAGTGATTTTTGTTCAGAGAGATGTTTTAGAGAACGGGCAAAGAAAAAGGGAAAGAAGATTGTTTCAAGAGTTATAGAAAAAAATGGTGTTTGGCAGTACTCGCATAATTCTCTATTACCTCCTGCAATAAATTTAGACGAGATGATAGAAAACGAAATAATGATTGGAAGTTCTTTAAATGAACGAGTAAAAAGATTAATTAAAGGCTATGATGATTTTGGTGTATCTTCAATAAAATTTTCTAAAAGAAAGTTTAGTTAATTATCTCTGTAAGTAATTCTGGAAATTCTATTGTTCCCATATCATCCTGAGTAAAATGTCCGTAACCTTTAAACTCTTTAACTCTACAATCTAATGTTTGTGAAAATATCTCTGCTGATTTTATGATTCCTTTGCTATCATTATCAGATACAAAGATTACTATATCGTTGGTAAGGTTTTTCACTTCAGGATTTATTTCAAATTTTAACAAATCATTTAAGGGTTTATATTCTCTAGAATGAATTATTGCTGGAGCAATTAAAATCAATTTTTTAACTTTCTTTTTTGTCTCTCCCAAATATCTTACTAAAAATCCTCCACCACAGCTATGTCCTATTAATACTGTTTCTTCATTTACATCTAATTCATCAATTATTTTTTTCCAGGATTCATAATTCGGTTCCCATGGATCAGGCATCAAGGGCGTTTTTATATTTATTGATTTAGCATTAAGTTGTTCTTTAATCCAAGGTATCCAATGCTTATCATATGTCCTTGCTTCTGGACCCATAAACTTTTCAGTATTAGGTGGACATCCATGAACAATTATACATTTCATTGTAAAAATATGGGCCTAGGCAGAATCGAACTGCCGACTACTCGGTGTAAACGAGTCGTTTTGCCACTAGACTATAGGCCCGTAACTCATCCTTTTAATAAAATCTGGGTGTTTTTAAGTTTAACGTTTTAAAAACGCTTTAATTTTTTAATCTTTCTCATAGGCCAGGATATTAACCATTACAAAGTAGTTACAATAAGTAACCTTTAAAAACGCTTAATACTCCTATTTTTAATGAAAACATTGCAAGAAAACCCACAATTAGAAGAAACTGTCACAATAGCTGATTTTGAAAAAACTTTTAATTCTTCTCCAAAAACTCAGAGAAAATCTTTAGCAAAAGAGATTCTGACAGATACTTATGAATTATTAGATTTTAAGGATACAGGGTACAAGCCAACACACACAGATTATGACTCGTTTGTAACAGACTTTTCAGCATACATCAGGCAAAAAGTTGAGCCAGAAGCATATCGTCATGACGCACAGCGTGCACTAGCTCATGTACGTGCCCTTCAAACTCCAAACTCAAAGGCGTTTAAAACACTTGAACATATGGCAGACAATGTAGGGACAAAAAAGCAGTATGAAGCTGTTGTAAAAACTGCTGCAGATCTTGGCGATAAAGGAAGTAGAAGAGTTTATAATAAATTAAAAAGCTTAAGGGTAAGATTAAGAAAAGGAGACGAATCTGCAATCAAAGAGGCCCAGATCCCAGGCCATATTGTCCAGGAGATGATTACAAATTCGCACAGACTTTTTGATTCAATTAAAAACCCTTATTATTTCAGCGATGCTTTTAAAGATAAAAAAAATTCGAGTTTAAGTGAGATTCTTACTGCTGTAGGAGATGTAGTAATGCAAAATATTGCAAAAGGCCTAAATAATCCAGATTCACCTTTTATGGGCCCTTTCTTAGGAAAGTATGGATTATCTTGTAATGATTTCCGTCAACTAAAAAAAGGATCTTTTAGTTATCATGAAAAGTTAAAGCCTGCAAACACTTCTCTTAAACACTATAAAGAAATTTTTGGCAAATCGAAAGATATGAAATCTGGAATAAACAATCTTGTTAATGCAATAGCTCTTAACACTTTAAGAAAAAAAGATCCAGAACAAAAATTTGAAACTGGAAACATAATTGTAGATTATTCTTTTAGGACAAGAAAACTTGACGTCATACTTCGGGAATTAACAAGAGATGCATGTATTAATAAATGTAAACACGAGGATCCTCGTTGCTGTGACGCTAATTATTTTAATAGATCAGTTTCTTCTCAGATTCTCGCAATACAGCAACTTGAAGCACTAAAAAATAAAGTTCATTTAAGGATTTCTACAAGGGATGATGGCGAATGTAATTATCATAATGTTGGTGGATGCAAATTGACTTTGTTCAAATCCCCGCTTTGTATGGGCCACCTTTGCAGTGCGCCAAGAGAAAACCTTCCAGGCCTTGAAGATGATAAAAACTTACAATATTCTCATGATCAGCCTTATTATTATTTTTTGCAAGCCATGAGCGGGTTTAGAGGTTGTACTTTAGATTTAGCAACTGACTGGCTTAAAAGATCGCAAGGCGCAGACCCTACGTATCATTTTCCAGGAGTTTTAACTCACTTAGATTCTGCAATAAAGTTTGGCTCTGAAATAGTTAAACTAAAACACGAAAGATTAAGAAAACAAGCAAAAAAGAAAACAAAACGAAATTCAAAAACAAAAAAGTAGGATTAGACAATAATAATCTTTATAAAAAAAATACCTTTAATTTTTAATATTTTCCATAGGCCCAGGGATATTAACCATTCTTAAGTAGTTACAATAAGTAAACTTTAAAAACGCTTAATACTCCTATTTTTAATGAAAACATTGCAAGAAAAACCACAATTAGAAGAAACTGTCACAATAGCTGATTTTGAAAAAACTTTTAATTCTTCGTCAAAAACTCAGAGAAAATCTTTAGCAAATGAAATTCTGATAGATACTTATGAATTATTAGATTTTAAAGATACAGGGTACAAGCCAACACACGCAGATTATGACTCGTTTGTAACAGACTTTTCAGCATACATCAGGCAAAAAGTTGAGCCAGAAGCATATCGTCATGATGCACAGCTTGCATTAGCCCATGTAAGAGCTGTCCAGCTTCCGACTTCAAGAAAGTTTAAGACCCTTGAACGTCTGGCAGACAATGTAGAGACAAAAGAGCAGTATCAAGCTGTTGTAAAAACTGCTGCAGATCTTGGCGATAAAGGAATAAAAAGAGTTTATAATAATTTGCAAGGTTTAAGAAAAAGATTAAGGAAAGGAGACGAATCTGCAATAGAAGAGGCCCAAATACCAAGTGCGATGATCCAAAATTTAATTCACGATCCTTATCGTGATCTTAAATCATACAAAGAGGTCGCTCGTTTAAGAGACGGTTTAAAAGATAAAAAAAATCCAAACTTAAAAGAGATACTTACAGCTTTAGGAGATGCAACAATGAAAAATATTGCAACAGGATTAGGTAATCCCCATTCTGAGTTAATGCAATCATTCTTGAGAAGGTATGGGATATGTAGTGATGATATTAAAGATATAAAAAAAGGGCGCTTTGATTATCACAAAAGATTAAAACGCGCAAAAAGATCATTAAATCTTTACAAAGAAATTTTTCAAAATCCAAAAAAGTTAGATACAGGAATAAAAGATTTTGTTAACGCAGTAGCTTTAAACACAATAAGAAAAAAAGATCCAGAACAAAAATTTGAAACAGGAAACATGGTTCTTGATTATTCTTTTAGAACCAGAACACTAGATGCAATACTTCAAGAACTAACAAGAGATGCATGCATAAATAAATGCGAGCAAAGTGAACCTCGTTGTTGCACAAGGGACTATTTTAAAACTGGTGTTCCATCTCAAATCTTAGCAGTCCAAAGTTTTGAAGCAATAAAAAATAAAGCTCATTTAAAAATTTCTAGTAACTCTAATGGTGACTGTAATTATCATAATTTTGATGGATGTAAATTAACCTTGTTTAAATCTCCTATTTGTCTTGGTCATATTTGTTCAGTTCCAAGAAAGGATCTTCCTGGATCTGACGAAGGGGGGCGGCCTAGGTCTGCTCATACAAAACTTTGTAGAAGTTTTATTAATTCTATGTGTGAAATCAGGAGTTCTACTTTGAACGTACCTCCTGACTGGTATATGAAATCTCGAAGCTCAAATCCTTTATCTCCTTTTCCAGAAGTTTTGAATCGTTTAGACGACGCAATAAAATATGGCTCTGAATTAGTTAAACTAAAACACGGGGAAAAATTAGGAAAACAAACAAAAAAGAAAACAAAAAAAAGTAAAAACAAAAAAAAGTAGGATTGCACAATAATAATCTTTATAAAAAAATGTTTGTGTCATGATTATATAAAAAAGATGATACTTGGAACTAAACGACTTTTAGAATTAGTTGAAAAAGATAAACTGGTTGAAAATCTGTGCGAACGTGAATTAACTAATCCTGAAGGTTCTGGTTTTGATTTAAGACTTAAAGCTGCATATAGGCTTTTACCTGGGCAAGCATATCTTGGGATAAAAACACGTCAAACTCTAATGTCAGAACTTATCGGCAGTTATGGTTCTGATAGGGCACTAAATATTAAGGCTGGAGATTATTTTTTGGTACGAACAATTGAGACTGTTAATCTTCCAAAAGATATAACAGCATTTATCGAGCCACGATCAACACTTCAGCGTTGCGGTATAATGCTTGCAAAAGCAAAAGTTAACCCGGGTTATAGTGGTAAATTAATTTTTGGGATAACGAACATGAATAGAAATCAAAACTTTAATTTAGGATATGGTGCACGTTTTGCGCATATAACATTTTTTCAAAATTCTGAAAACGTTTCCGAATATAGAGGTCAATGGCAAGGCGGCCGAATGTCAACAAACGGGGAAAAGGAGGAACAAGTATAAAAAGAGAAAAAAAATGGTGATACCAATAAAAATAAAAAAATTACATCCAGACGCCATCATACCACATTATGTGCATGATGGTGATGCTGGCATGGATGTGTATTCAGTAAAAGATATGATAATAAAACCAGGTGAAAGAATCTTAGTACCTACAGGAATTTCTTTTGAAATTCCTAAGGGTTTTGAGATCCAGGTAAGGCCAAAATCTGGCCTTGCTTTAAAATACGGTCTAACTTTGCCAAACTCTCCAGGAACTTTAGACTCTGGATATCGTGGCGAGCTAGGAGTAATTATGCTGAACACTAGTAATGCATATTATGATGTAAGAAAAGGTGAAAAGATTGCCCAGATCATCCTCACAAGCTATGAGGAGGCTCAAATTGAAGAAGTCACAGACTTATCAGAAACCAGCAGAGGTGCTGGGGGTTTTGGAAGTACTGGCCTGCAATTTAGTAATAATAATAATAATAATAGTGATGATGTTGAGAACACACAATAAAATAAGTTAGCAGCTGATAAAAGGATATTGCGCCCCGCCCGAAAATTCTAAACTAACTCTAGGTTAAAATCTCTAATCTGGCCATCCCCCCGCCCCCCCAGGAGAAGGTGCGCTAGAAAATCATTTCTTCTTAATCCAGAAATATGTTCCAACTATCCCTGCAATAAACAAGCCCGCTCCAATTATACTCGTTGTTTTAGTGGTTAAGTTTGCAATTGCGTTGCCTGTTAAATTAGGGGATAAGAAAAAACCCCCCAAAACAAAACCAAATAATGAAATAATCCCAAAATAATGTTCTAAAGGTTTTCTTTTCCTATTTACATTTTTATCCATGAATTTGTGAGCAAGACCTGCATCAAAATCAGCCACTTTCCCGAAAACTTTTGTTGCTCTGTTTATCACACTGTTTCTATTATCTTGGCCTATTGCCTTATACAATTGAATAGCCCCATAAGCATGTTCCATCGCTGAAATTGATAAATTCTCATTATTGTAACTATTCTCACTCATTTCAATCCTATCTGCAATTTTTTGAGCTTCTTTTAATTCTTTTGCTGCAAAAGCCTGAACATAACCAATAGCCTTAGGATCTCTATTTTTTTCTGCTTCATAAATTTCTTGATCTAATCTCCTAATGTCGGAGCTTCTATCTTTACTACTTTCATATTTTTTAAGAAGAAATTTATGGGATTTAGCCCCAGTAATTAGGCCCATTTTTAAATCCTTAAGATATTTTTGTTTTTCAGATTCCTTCTTTTTTTCTCTCATAAAATATCTAATAAATTGAATTATATAAGTTTATTTATGGCTCTTTCGCGCACCCTCCTAATCTATTGGGATGTCTCAAGCGACCCGCCGGTTCAGAGATTTTAACTAATATAACCCCAGAATTTTCTTCCCCCACTGCAGATTTCAACTTCTGTGAACAGCAGTGAACTCTTTAATCGCAAACGTTCAACGCAATTTTAGATGCTCTTTTTCCCCGCCTAATTACTAAGGGTGCTCGCAGAAAGCTATTTATGCAACTGGCAAGTAGTAACAGATAGGAAGGTTTATAAAGGTAGCTTTTCTATAAAAAAGTATGGCAGCTCAAGCAATTTATAACCTAGTTTTAGGAATAGAAACTCAGTTAGAGAAAGCTCCATTTGATCTCAATCCTAGTTCAACAGGCCATGACGATGAAAATAATCCGAGATATATTATTGTAGAAGAGCCAACTAATTGGGGAAAGAGTTATATTTTTCCAGATGGATCAATTGTCGAAAATTTAGAACATAGAAAGAAAATTAATCAACATAGTTCTGGAGAAGATTTAACGAAGTTAGTTTTTCTCGAAGATGATTTTTGGTTAGAAGACGGAGGAGTAACTTCTCAGTATTTAGGAATTAGTCTACAATCTCATGCAGGGGGCGGTCATATGCCTGGAGATGCTGCTAGGATAAGGAAAGGTTTAGAAATGAAAAGTCAGGTGGCAGAAATGATCAATAAATATGGTTTTAATGTAACTGAAGATGATATTGGCCTTCACCAAATAATGAATCCTTATGATGATTAATTATGATTTCTCGTGTTTTTATGATTAAATTAATTCGCACCCTCTCTAATTCTATTTGCTTAGCCCACTCAAAAGGAAAGGACACTCGAAAAGCTTAAAAGTATGGGGCTCATATAAATTTCATGGCAACAGACAAAGAAATAAACGCATTTTACAAAGGATTGGATCATAGTGCTTTATCAGGAAAACTGATCAATAGTTCAGTTTCAATTCAACATTTAAAAAAGTACGGGAGGCCTTTGGAAAATGAAATTGAGCCACAATTGCCATTAGAAAAAGATTTAACAAGAAGAAAGGAAGACTTTGTAGAAAACTATAGAAAGTATCGATTAATTGGAAGATCTTTTGGAGTCGAACCTAATTCTTATTTTATCTTAGAGATTCTCAAACCTTTTTGGGATTCCTACACAGAATTAATGAAAACAACAGTAAATCAACTCGTTGAAGTTTAGTTATTAAGATTCAGATCGTGCCTTTTTCTTATATTATTCTAAGCCCGCCCAAAAGAGCAATTTTTACTCATCCAGGGGGAAAGGACACTCGAAAAGCCTAAAAAGATACTATTGGGAAGTGACAACAACCGGAAGGTTTAAAAAGGTATATTACAAGGAATAAGTATGAAAAATGCAATAAATCTAAATACTATAGGGGATCTAGAAAGAGCTTTTGGAGTAGAAACAGGAGATATAGTTATGTGCACATATGATCCAAGTCCTAATATGGCTGAAAGAAGTCTAGAGATCTCCAGTGGAATATATAATCCTTATCAAGGATTAGCAAGTGATAAAAAGGGAGATCTTTCTCCTGCTTTGCGTACCTCAACAGTTGATTTAGCAGCCAACGCTACACAAAGAGTGGATTTGCTAAAATCAGAACATTATTATAGACTACATCTGACCGGACAGGGGTCTGGAGATTTTTCAAGAATTAAAAACCCTCCTAGTTCAAAGGTGCAAATAAAGGTAAAAGACACAATAAATTTTGAAATCCTTAAAAAAGCAAGTGGAGTTACAAGGCTCTTTAGAGATTCAATCTAAAAGATTTAAAATCAAGCTTAGCCACTTTTAGAAGAAGAAAGTTCTAATAATACTCAAACATTCAAAAATCCAAATTTATAGAAAAAGGGGCAATATCTACCTTTTTGCTTCTTCTAACTCATATCTACTCATCACTTCTTCAAGAGAGTTAGGTAATCCAGTTTCTTCAAAGTACTGAACTGTAAGTTGGGGCAGATTCTTACTTATTTTTAACGCTACTGAAGGATAAAATACATAGCAATGTACAAATAAATTTGATGAACCTGGATGAGGTATCAAATAACCCTGAGATGTCCATAAATTATGGTTATTCTTCATTGCTGTATATTCTTCAGATTTAGGAAAATTAGGATCAAACTCATTGTTTGGCTTTTCTATCATATCACCTGAGCTTATTTGATAACCAATTTCATCTATCGCTCTATTCAGTGATTTGCCTTCTTTTTGGTCACCCCTAACATAATAACTTTTTTTAACTTTCATCTTTATTATAAGTGCATACTCTCAAAACTACTATTTTTTTTTTGGAGCTTTGTACTTTATTATAGCAACTAATCCTGTAGCGTTTTCTGGCATTTCTTCATATACTTTTTCATTTACTCTTTTTTGTGCCTCAACAACATCGTTGCTTAATTCTCCTACCCTGTCTGGTTTAACTCCAATTTCATACACTGTATGTTGATATCTTCCAGCAGATTTAAATGTTTCAATTTTTATTCCGTATTTCATTTCAAACTATAAAAATCTATAATTGTATATAAATAATATGGCATTCTAAAGTAACTAACTAATCTTTCTTAAAAGTGGGTCAACTCTAAAAACTTTATTTTTAATTTTAACAAGAATATATTGATGTAAAATTATTCCATGAATGATTCTCCATTTTCTTTTAAAATCTTCTTTCTTAAATTGTCCAGTATTAATTAAAAGAGTTATCAAAACAAGATTTTGAAGTGTACATTGAGCAAATTGTTTTTTCTGTAATAATTTCTCAACATCAGTAAAAAATAATTTATAGCTTTGCAATATAAAATTATATTTTTCATTTGAAAAATTATTTATTACATGTGAATATACATTTCTTAATGTTTTTTCTTTGTTTCCTGATCTAAACTTTTTAGCAATACGTTCTAAACGTTTTGTTTTTTTGATTCTTGTATAAAAAACATGATTCGGTGTAATAAGGAAACCTAAGATATAAATAAAAATTGCAATGCCTAGATTTGTTAAGATTTGGGCCATTAGTTATCAAAGGCCGACTCAACTTTTAAGTCTATCTACTAATTTCTCAAGAAGTCTACGACTCTAGCTAATCTGTTTTAATTATTAATATAAGCAGATTCTAACTACTCTTTTTTAACATTAACTGCTTTTGGACCTTTATCGCCATCCTCTACATCAAATATAACCGCGTCATTTTCATGTAGGACTACGCCTTCTCCTAATGCTGATTGATGTACAAAAACGTCTTTACCATCTTCAGCAGTAATAAATCCAAATCCTTTTGATTCGTTAAAAAACTTTACTGTTCCTTTCATTTTAAACCTCCTTGTTCTGTTTTATTGTTAACTTTCATTTTGTTTATTATTGATTTCAAAAACAACTTAACAAATTTGTTAAATAAAAATTACTCACAAATAGCTAAAATGTTACGATTTGTATAAAATTATTTACTTTTTAAATGCTTTTATTTTCTTAATCTAACTTTTTTTTCAAAGGTTTCCATGGTAAAGGAACATATCTCCACCAAGTTCTTCCAATATATTGCGTATTTTTCTCATCAGGGCGAAATCCATATCTTTTCATAGCCATTGGTGCAAATTTAAGATAAGCAGAGCATGTCAATTCTTTAACTCCTTCTTTTTTTAAATCTTCATCCATTATCTTAGAAATTTTTGGAATATGCCTGTATCCACTTATCCTATCTTTTAACAAATTTTTTATTCTTTGAATATGAAATGTTTCTTTTCCCCAATGATAACCTCTGATATATGCAATTTCTTTGTCATTATTTGTATCTTTTAGTAAGTAGCATACCCACTCAGTACTTGGAGACTTTGTTTCAAGTTTAGAAATTTCATAATCTCCTGTGATGGATTTCTCTAGAACCTCTTTTTTGGTATATTTTGGACCACCAAGATCAATAGTTACAGCAAAGTATCCTGTACCAAACCGGATTATCATGATTATATTAAGGATAAATCATCTTAAATATTTATATATTTCTTAGACCCTATTTTATAAAAAGCTAACAAAAGACAATAATCTTTATATCTACAATTGTTTGTAAATTGTTTATGGAAAAGCATCAAGATTCTGTTGTTGGTTATGAAGGAACCCTAGAAGATCTAGCACATGCTGTTGGTGGCATGAAGTATGCTGCTGCTGCCAAATTCTTAGGAGAACTTGGGCAAGATATTGAACGTCAAGCCAAAGCTGATGAAGTAAAAGGTAGGGTACAATTATCAAGCCAATTATACTCTACTGCACGTGAACTATACAAAGCATCAGAAGAAATGCAAGCAGCCTGGAAAATTTGCGAACCACACATGTAATCCGGATTAATTTTATAGTTATTACACTCTCCACAACAATTATTCTTATAAACTCCTGTCTTTTTCATTTTTTTACAACCCTTTTTAAAAAAAAGAGGAACCCTTTAAAAATGAGTGAGATAATTGTAAATGAATTTTTTTCAGACGAAGATGAAGACTTATTTGCCAAGTTAGAAAAAAAAGAGTTTGAAGCTCCTGAACTTCTTAGCTTAAAAGTTGAAGCTGAAGAAATATCAAAAGAGACAGAAATTACAGAATTACTTTGCTATAATCAAGTAAAAGATAATATTGAGTACAATCTTCCACACCAAACAGATGGGGCATTACAAATTTTAAAAAATTTAAATGCAACAGCACTTCTAGCCGATGAAGTAGGTCTTGGAAAAACCGTAACTACTGGGTATATTTTAAAAGAAGGAATCGTTAGAGGATTTGTAAAACGTGCTTTAATAATAACTCCTCCATCTTTGGTTGATCAATGGGTCGCAGAAATGAAGGAGAAGTTTGAAATTGATTTAACGATTATTGAAGACATTAATTCCTGGGATCATGCACAGTTTGCAATAGCGTCACTTGACCGTGTGAAAATTTTTAACAAAGATTTAGGAGAATTTAAACATAAACGTGCTCATGAAATTTCCTGGGACTTAGTCATTGTTGATGAGGCGCACAAATTAAAAGCACGAAAAACTGTTCGATGGAAATTTGTTGACCGTATACAAAAAAAACGTTTTTTGATATTAACAGCAACACCTTTTCAAAATGATTTAATAGAGTTATATAATCTGCTTCACTTATTAAAAAAAGGCCACTTAGGAACAATTAGGGAGTTTAGGCAACAATTCTTACATAAAGGAAACAAGCGTTATCCAATAAATCCCCGAATGTTAAAACAAAAACTTGAAGAAGTAATGCTTAGGCGTAAACGTAGCGAGACAATAATTAAGTATATGAAACGAATTCCTCGTATTGTGGCAGTAGATTTAACAAAGCAAGAAATGCAGATTTATAATGATACGTGTGAGTTATTAAAAAAAGAATATTATCGTGCAGATGGGAGCAAAATTAATGGAAAGTTAATAGTTTTTGCAATGCTCCCAAAAGTTACAAGTTCGTCACGTTCTGCTATTGAGTCTTTACAAAGAATAATTGGAGACGAAAAATATCATGAAGACACAAAAGCGTTTGCACAAAAAATACTTGATCAATATAAAAATCTAAAAAAGGATTCAAAGATTGAAAAATTAGTAGAAATTGTACGCGATATCAGGGAAGAAGATCCAGATGCTAAAATTTTGATTTATACTCGTCATCCAACAACTCTGAGATATATTATTGAAAAACTCACACCATTTAATTTAAAGATTGTACCTTTTACTGGTGGGATGAATCGCGAAGGAAAGACTGAAATTATCCGTCAGTTCAAAGAAGAGGCTGATATCTTGATAAGCACTGAGACAGGTGCTGAAGGGCTTAATTTCCAGTTTTGTAATAACTTAATTAATTATGATCTTCCATGGAATCCAATGTCTGTTGAACAGCGTATCGGGCGCCTGGACCGTATTGGTCAAACAAAAGATATGAACATTTTTAGTTTAGCGACAAAAAATACAATGGAAGAACATGTGGTAGATTTAATTATTAATAAGATGTGTTGTGTTGGATTAGTTATTGGAGAACTTCCGATAATTTTGTTTAATCTAGGTCTTGATGGATATGAAGAAAGTGGTGCTAATAAGATCGAAGAAAAATTAATGAATGCTTTTCTTGAATCTAAAAATAATTTAGAAGTCTTTTCAAAAGAAGTAGACAATATCGCAAAAATTATTGATAAAGGTATAAAAAATTATAGTAAAACTAATAGTAAAAATTTAAAACTTTTAGATGAAAAATGACTAGTAAAAAAATACAAAATTTCACCATAAAATTTTTTCAAAATCTTAAAGCAAGCCTGGAGCGTGGAGGGGACATTTTAATTGTTAAAGATGTACCTTCTGACTTTGAAAAGTTTTCTCGACGTAGTTCACCCTATTTTTTAGTTTTTGATGAGAAAAAAATGACCGGAAAAACTGAATTGATTGCTAAAGGATCTTCTCTTTTAAAATCTATGACAGATTATGTAAGCGATAGCGGATCTGCAACAATACTTAGAATAAAGTTTGAAGCAGATGCAGGGAACGTTTTTAAGGGTCACTTAAATTTTATTGATTGCCGGGTTGATAGTTCTATAAAAAAACAAAAAAATAACTTTTTTTCTCGTTTTACAATTCAGTCAACTTTTCAGTATTTGAACAAACGTGACCAAATAATAAATGTTATTCATGTACATAATGGAAAAATTGTAGATGGTGATTTATCTAATTATCCCGTTGTTGAAGGGAAAAAAGAAGATGTTCCTTTGGAAGAATTAAGAGCAGAATATGAACTTGTAAAAAAACAGACTAAAGAGTTGTTACATGAAAAAATTGAAGAGATAAAAGTGATCTTAGATAAAGATTTAAAAAAAGGTACAAAACGCATAAAAAAACATTTTGATGCTCAACGCAACGAAGCACTTGTTTCGATGAAACAAGATATGATAAAGATAAAATCTTTAGCAATTGAAATGACAAGAAGGTCTGGGCTTGAATATGATAAAATAAAGCGCAAGATTCAAAGACTCAAAGAAAATATTGAAAGAGTTAAAAAAAATAATAAAGCAGACAGAATTTTGCGTGAAGAAGAATTTGCAATAACTGACGAAAAACATAAACATAGCTTAAATATTGATAATAAGCTGATAAACACAACAGTCATTTATTATCCAAGATTTATTTTTGAGACAAAAATTAAGAATAACAAATGTACTGCAAAAGCTATCTTTGAGTATAATCCTTTAATCAATCGCTTGAATCCGATAGTTTGCAATAATTGTAATAAGAAAACTAAACATATTACTCTTTGTTCTAATGGTCATATTATCTGCCCAAAATGTAATAATCCTTGTGGAGATTGTGGTGAAAATTATTGTAAGAAATGCTTGTCACATGAATGCAGCTTTTGTACAAAAAAGATGTGTAAAGATTGTAAACTTGCATGTTTTAAGTGCAAAAAAGTATTTTGTCAGAATCACTTAAATTCTGATAATTTATCTGAAAATCTTGGATGCAATAAATGTTTAAAAATGTGTCCTCAATGTAACACTTATTCTGATAAAGATTTTTTCAAAAAAAATAATGCAAATCAAACAGTCTGTCAGAAATGTGTGACGAAAAGTAATATTAAAAATTTAACAGACCAAATCTTTCACAATTGATTTGTATCACTGTCTCGTTTATACGTTACTAATCTTTAATCATTTTTTTACTTTTCTAAAACAATGCATAAAATATAATGATGCCAGCTGTATGAGTATTGATAATATTATTATGGAGATTGCATAATTTTGCATAAAACTTATCATTATGCTTGGAAATATTACTGAGATGATGCCCATTACAAATCCTGTTGCACAAACTCCTCCAATAGTGCACACATGAAACGTACTAATGCCAACTATTGAGATTATTATGCCAATAACCGAATGCGCACAAGTTCGTGCAAGCCTTATTTTTTCTTTAATATTTCGCGCAATACAAGTCAATGTTAATGCAAATGTTAAGATAAATAGTATGGCCAACGGATTTAAATAACTAAAAAAGATTCTTCGCGGTATAAGAAAAAATCCAAGGACTAATGAAATAAAAAAAACAATGTTACAATATCTTTTTTCAAATAATTTTATCAGTTCTCTAATTTTTACCACCTCTCAAGTTTGTTTTCAACTTTCTTGTTCCAGTTCTTAATTATTTTCAGGATAATCTTCCTTATCTGTGTTTTTGGACTACTTTTATATACATAAACATATCCTCCACCTACTAAATTTCTTTGTCCCCTAATTATTACGTTATGTTCTACTAATTTTTTCAAAGCTCGCTGAGCTGTAGAAAGGTCAAGTTTGAGTTTATTTGCTATTTCATGACTATTTATTTCAAGATGTTCTTGTATTAAAAATTTCATGACTTTAAACTCTGACCGTGTAAGTCCTAGGCCACATTTAATTATGTCATCCAATTCAAAAGTTTTACATGCAAAGTCTATTGCCATTTTTTAATCATCATGTTTAATTTCTTCATATGCTGTATATGCGGCAGTTGCTCCTTGTGCAGCTGCAGTAACAATTTGTTTTAATGGTTTGTTTGTGATATCTCCTGCAGCTAAAAGACCTTCAACATTAGTTTTTTGATGATCATCTGTTAATATATAACCTCTGTCAGTCTTTCTGACATTTAAGTCGTCAATCAGTGTAAGCTTAGGTGTAGACCCAATCTCAATAAAAACTCCTTGCACTTTTTGTGCTTTGTTTGATTTTAATGTTATTTCAGTAACAAAATTGTCTCCTTTAATTTCTGTGATTTCATCATTAAAAATTATTTTTATTTTTTTATTTTTTTCAACAAGTTCTATCCAAGTTGGCTCAGCTCTAAAAAATTTATCTTTCCTGTAAATAATGTAAACACGCTTTGCATATTCAGATAATAATAATGCTGCAGTTAATGCTGCATCACTTCCGCCAACAACTGCCACAGTTTTATCTTTAAAGAATGTAGCATCACAGGTTGCACAATAACTAACACCCTTGCCTAGAAATTCTTTTTCTCCAGGGACGTTTAATTTTTGTCTGACTGCCCCTCCTGTAAAAATTATTTTTTTAGCTTTATATTCAGCTTTAACAGATTTCACTAAAAATTCGTGCTTTTTCCGACTAATTTCTAAAACTTCTTCGTAGTTTATTGGAACTTTTAGATCTTCTACTTGAGCAATAAATTTTAGCATAAGTTGCATTCCAGAGATGTCTGTATATGAAGGATAATTACAAATTTTGTGCGCTGTTGCTGCAATACCGCCCATATCTTTTGACAAGACTAAAGTTTTTAATTGATAGCGTGCGCTATAAATTGCTGCAGTAAGCCCTGCCGGCCCTCCTCCAATGATTATTACGTCATATGTTTTCATTTTTCATGATTTTTTAATTTGTTAAATATAATAAAAATAAAAATAAAAAGATTTTAAATGTTTTCTAAAACTGAATCAATTTTTTGCTTTAAAACTGGTCTTGGTGCAAATCCAACAATCCTGTTAATTTCTTTGCCACCTTTTAAAACTACTAAGCTTGGTATACCTTGAATTTTAAATTGTGACGCTAATGCTGGTTCTTCTTCAGTACTTAGTTTTGCAAATTTTATCTTTCCTTTATATTCTTCACTAAGCTCTTCAAAAACCGGGCCCATTAATTGACACGGTCCGCACCATGATGCCCAAAAGTCTACAATTGTTAATCCTTGGTCTGTTAAAATTTCATCTGTAAAATTTTTTTGATTTAAGTGTACTACTGCCATTTTATTTTGTGTGATTAATCCTCCTTACAAGGGTATTGCTATTTTATATCAGTACTGTAATGTATTTACAGTAGTATTTAAAGGCTTTTATGTACTGCCAAAAACATCATGATTTCTGCAGTACTTTAATCATTTAACAATACCTTTATATATTAAGATTGTACTTATTATGATATAGGGGTGAAAATGGATAAAAAGACAGCTTTCGTTCTAAAATTTAAAGACCTGACTATTAACGATGTACCTTTAGCTGGAGGCAAGAATGCAAGTTTAGGTGAAATGTACAGAGAATTAGGCAAGAAAGGTGTTCGGGTTCCTAATGGATTTGCAGTAACTGCATATGCATACAGACATTTTATTGAAAAAGCAGGAATTAAGGATAAAATCAAAAAAATCTTAAAAGGCCTAAATACAAGAGATACAAGAAATCTAATGGCTAAAGGAAAAAAAGTCAGAGAAGCTATCCTTTCTGCAAAAATCCCTGAAGATGTCGTTATAGAAATTAAAAGATCTTACAAAATATTATGTGCAGAATATGGAAAAAATTGTGATGTTGCTGTAAGGAGTAGTGCTACTGCAGAGGATTTACCTGATGCAAGTTTTGCAGGTCAACAAGAAACATACCTAAACATTACAGGAGAACGTGAATTACTAACAGCATGTAAAAAATGTTTTGCATCATTATTTACTAATCGAGCAATATCTTATCGTGAAGATAAAGGTTTTGACCATTTTAATATTGCTTTAAGTATTGGTGTACAAAAGATGGTCAGAAGTGATCTGGCGTCTAGTGGTGTAATGTTTTCAATTGACACTGAGTCTGGTTTTAAAGATGCAGTGTTTATCACTGGAGCATACGGGTTAGGGGAAAATGTTGTGCAAGGCGCAGTTAATCCTGATGAATATTATGTTCATAAGCCAACCTTAAAAAAAGGTTTTAAGCCAATATTACAAAAAAAGGTTGGTTCTAAAAAAATAAAAATGGTTTATAGCACTAAAGGAAACTCGCCTGTAAAAAATATTGCTGTAAGTTTAGAAGACCAAAAAGATTTTGTAATTAGTGATAAAGAGATTTTAAAACTTGCAAAATGGTCTTGCATTATTGAAGATCATTATTCCAAAAAAGCCGGTAAGTTTAAACCAATGGACATGGAATGGGCAAAAGATGGAAGAACAGGCATGCTCTACATTGTGCAGGCACGGCCAGAAACAGTGCAAAGTCAAAAAGATATCAATGTATTGGAAGAATATTTTATGGGCAAGAAAGGCCGCATTTTGGTTGAAGGCGCAAGTGTTGGCATGAAAATAGGTGTTGGCAAAGCAAATGTTATCAAAGACGTGTCAGGTATTCATGGTTTCAAAAAAGGCGAGATTTTAGTAACCGATATGACAGACCCAGATTGGGAGCCGATTATGAAGATTGCATCAGCCATTGTAACTAATCGTGGTGGAAGAACGTGCTTTGATGGGAATACAAAAATCTTAACAAATAATGGGTTCATGACATTTAAACAAATTGAAGAATTTGGACATAAAAATTTGTTAACTCTTTCATTCAACAAAAATAGTAAAAAGATGGAGTGGAAACCAATAATTGCCTTAATGAAAAAGCAAGCTCAAAGAATAACTCTTTCTGCATCACAATCTGGAAAGATTACTGATAATGCCTTAACACTTACTCCAGACCATAAAATGATAAATTTAAGGGGCGGGGATATCGTAGATACTAAGATTTCTAATATGCTTGAAAATAAAGAGATGATTTGTATTGCACAAAAAATTCCTTCATTGCAAATTGCGACTGAAAAAGATAAACAATTAGCATATCTTTTGGGGGGAATAATGACTGATGGTTCAATTTATAGAAGTAAAACACATGGTGAAGTACAATTCATACAAAAGACAGTCCCAGAAAAACAAATGTTCATTGACCATATGCACGCGTGCATGAGCAATGTATACAGCAAGTGTTTTACCAGATGTGAAAAAAATATTTCCAGTGGATTCATTAGAGGAAAACTGGTCCAAGGCCAAGCAACAGCATATAGATTATATTCTAAACAAATTGCATATGAGATGCATGAAGAAACACAAAAAATAACAACTACACTTTTACAAGGAAGTGAAGAATTGGCCCATAATTTTTTAGCAGGAGTAATAGATGGAGACGGATCCTTTCATAACAATCGAATACAAATCTACATTAATAAAATAAATCTATTGGAGGCAGTCGTTGTTGCATGTTTAAAATTAGGGATTGTTCCACAAGTAACTAAAAATAGAAATATTCACAATGTCCAAATTGTAGAAAAATTAAACGAAATACTAGGATTTACCAAAAGAGTTAAGGGAAATGTTAGAGAAAGGATAATCAAAACAAGATTTTTTTCGGCTAAGCAAATATTAGGCAATAATGTAAGTGGGCAATTGAAATTAAGAAGAGATAAAAATTTGTATGTTTCTGAAGAAAATCTAAAAGAACTAGGAGATCCAAAAATAAATATGTTATTGGAAAGTGATTTCAGAATGCAAAGGATAATTAATTTAAATGAGCCAAGTTATGGAGATGTCTATAACGTAACTGTTGAAGATAACCATACTTATGTTGTATTTACTGAAAAATTAACCCCAATCCTTGTTAACAATTGCCACGCCGCAATCATCAGCAGAGAACTAGGGATCCCGTGCGTTGTTGGGACAAATAATGCTACGCAAAAAATTAAGAGTGGCAAAAAGATAACAGTGAGCTGTGCAGAAGGTGAAAAAGGTCGTGTTTATGAGGGACTCCTAAAATTCAAAGTAAAAAAACATAACTTAAAATCTATTCCAAAGACAAAGACAAAAATAATGATGAATATTGGTAACCCTGAGGCAGCTTTTGAACAATCATTTATTCCTAATGAAGGCGTTGGTCTTGCGCGTGAAGAATTTATCATAAACTCTCATATACGTATACATCCTAACGCATTGATTAATTATAAAAAAATTAAAGACAAAAAACTAAAACAGCAAATTGACGAACTAACTTATGGATATAAAAACAAAACGCAGTTTTATGTTGATAAATTAGCAGAAGGTATTGGAATGATCGCTGCTGCATTTTATCCAAAAGATGTGATTGTTAGGACTAGTGATTTTAAATCTAATGAGTACGCAAACCTTATTGGAGGAAAGACTTATGAACCAAAAGAAGGAAATCCAATGATTGGCTGGCGTGGTGCTTCTCGTTATTATCGACCAGGATATCAAAAAGCTTTTGAGCTGGAATGTGCTGCTTTTAAAAAAGTGCGAAACGTGTTTGGCCTGACAAATGTTAAAATCATGTTACCGTTTGTGCGAACTGTTGATGAGGGCAAAAAGGTAATAGAAATCATGAAAAAGCAAGGCCTTAAGAAAGGAAAAAATGGCCTTCAAATCTATGTAATGTGCGAAATTCCAGCAAACGTAATCCTTGCTGACGAGTTCTCAAAAGTTTTTGACGGATTTTCAATCGGTAGTAATGATCTGACACAATTAACTTTAGGCCTTGACCGTGATTCAGAGATAGTAAGTGATATTTATGATGAACGTAATAAGGCAGTAAAAGATTTCATAAAAGAAGTTATTGCTAAAGCAAAAAAGAATAAGCGAAAGATTGGTATTTGTGGTCAAGCACCAAGTGACTTCCCAGACTTTGCACAATTTTTAGTTGAATGTGGTATTGACAGTATTAGCCTAAATCCTGACACTGTTATTAAAACCCGTATAAAGATTGCCGAAACCGAAAAGAAATTGCGAAGAAAAAGAAAATAGTTTTATCTTATAAGCTTGTATCAAGATTTTGTCCTATTGGTTGTTCAGTTTGTTCGTCATTCCAGTGCTTATAACAATCTGCAATAGTTCCAGGCATCCACGGGCTTACATTTTTACTCTGAAGATACTGGCGTCTTTTTACTTCTACTTGTTGAACATCGTCACTTCCTGTATTGTGATCTTGTCTAACAGTTCTATCATGGTATTTTATAATATTTCTCATGAAAACTCAGACATTTCTGCCTTTAAAAAATTAAGGATTAGGTGGTAGTATTTGTGGCATCTCTGGTTTTTTATAAATCTTTATCACGATCCATATAAAAAGTAAGAATAAAATTACTCCCCCTGAAATTAAAATGGCCATTACTGTTGAATTTTCTTTTATAGATTTTTTAATGATAAAAAAGTCCTCTGCAAAGGCTGGAACCTGCTGTCCTTCATATTTTAAATCCACAAAAACTTTATATTTTCCGTTATTTAAATCAAGGCCTTTAATACTTTTAATAAATTCTATCTGGGTTTCAACAGAAACTATTTCATTTTCTTCATAAACCACTTTTCCAGCAGAATCTGATACTTCATAATAAAGAGAAGCATTAACTCTTCCTGGAACTCCAAAATTTAAAAGATTAATTTTCAACTCTAAACCTTTCGAATCAAGAATTTCTAATTTAATATCAAACAATACATTTTTCACGTTTACTGGTACTTCTAAGATCTCACAGCTACGATCAATATCAGGCTGACCATAAGGATTATCACAATTGTTAAATTCTTTACATTTTCGTGTCTGAGATCCATTTTCACATTCACTCCATATATTACACTCCCAATCAAAGTTAGAATCATAAATGCACGATTCTCCCCCTCCACCTCCTGGTGATCCGCTTGGTTCTGTTGAAGTTAAGATTATTGTTTGAGTATATATTGCAAATTTAGTGAAATGTTTAGTCCATATAACTAAATCATCTCCTACATTTATTTTACAATTTCCTCCGTCACTTAAGGCGTCTCCTACGCTTTGATTATCTGCTAGACATGTAGACAAAATTTTTGTAAACGTTCCTTCTCTTGAATAACCGATCAATTTTCCAGTTTCACCTTCAAATAGTATTCTTATGGCTTTATCAAAAGTTAATTCAATATCCTCAGGTCCTATTTCAATTACTTTAGAAACCGTTGCACTGTATCCAGAATCTGGTGTAACAGTTACGCTTGTTGTCTGCTTAGGTGTTGGTAAATTAATTATTCCCTCCCAACTGCTATTTCCTGAAATCGTTATTTCTTCAGGCACCAACATTGTTATTAAACCAGAACTTAGGTTAGAAATTATATTAATTGTCCCATTTAATGTAGCATTTGATATATTTCCTGAAGTAGTAACCATTGATGAAACGTTTAAAGAAACATTTTCAACGCCTAATGACGTGGTTATGTTTGATGCATTATTATTCTGAGGGATAAGGACCACTGTACTGTTTCTAGTTACGCTTGTTGTTTCATTCAAGTCTACAACATTACTAATAACTACTAAAGTCATATTTGTTGAACAATCTGAAAATTCACATTCTGATGCAGATACAAATAAGAAAGAGTCAACTAGAAAAATCATTACGACCATTAACAGGCCTATATATTTTTTTTTCTTAGTTAATATCATGTGCTCACCAATATGCTCCAGCTGGAGTCACTAGTAAATGTATCTGCTCTTAAGCCAAAGGTTGTATCTACATAAAAGTAAATATTTTCTGTTGATGAAGATCCATAGTTTGTAAGGCCGTTTAGTACTGAAACATCTGTATAGGTATTATTGTTCATATAAGTCTGCCCTACTGTTTGGCTTGTATCAGGGTCAACACTAAAATTTTCTGCAAAAATAACTTCACCGTTTGAAGCACCTGTCGCATCAAATCCTTTAATGCTTATATTCGTATAATTTTGATTTCCACCGTTTGTTAAAACCATTGCCGCAGCAGCTTCTTGATCATTGGTTCCAGAGGTAACACTTGCCCAACTGATTGCTGAAATGTCTTGACTTACATAATCAAGAGCATTTACAGTAAAATTAATACTATTATTTGTTTCAATGCTACCAGTTGTATTTTGAATGGATGCATTTATGTTCCAAGAACCTGCAGAATCAAAAAATTGCATTATAATCGTGCAGTTGAACTGATTTGCAGAACTACTATTTACACAAGAACTACTGTTCCTAGTCTCTTCATTATAGCTTATTTCTATTTTTGCTGTGCTAGCGTTAAGATTATCCCCACTTACATTAAAACGTATGTAAAACTGTTTTGTTGTTCCTCCGTTTAATGTAATCGCTGAGATCGGTTCTACCCATGATATTACTGCTGGCGGATCTATAATATGATCAAATTCAATATTACCTCCAACAATTCTTAGATCAAAAATATCCTGACTCCCTTTCAAATTTGTTAAATAAACTTTGTTATACTCATTATTCTCAAGGTTATTAAACTCTGCAATAATTTCATTTTTATCTTTTTCATAAACCTCAATTTTAGGCCTACCACTAACAACTCTTGGAAAAACAGTAATATCATTCTTGCTTGTCAAGTTTGTCTCAAAAAAGACTCTCACAAAATGATCATTAACAATAATTTCAGACCAAACATTATCTAACAAACGTAATTCATCATAAATATCACTAACAAAATTTCTATTTTCATCCCTGTGCTCTGCTCGCGTTATTATAATGATCTCAAAGGTTTGATTGCTTAGGTGAGGGACAATCCATTCAACTTTATCAATCAAACCGTCGCTGTCTAGATCAAAAGCTTCAAAGTCAAGATATCTATCTTCCTCTTTCCAATAAACATTAATTTGGTTTTTATTTTTTGCTAATTCTTCTATCTCAGTATAAACTAAAATATTTTTATAATGCAGATTTTCAGGAGAATAAACCTCAACTTGCTTTTTAAAACTCGACAGATTTTTCTTAATAATTCTTGGAGGTTCTGTAAAATATTCTATCTCTACTCCCTCTTCGATTTCATCAATTTCAAGAACATTTTTATTTCTTTGTCTTTCTAATTTATATTTTATTTTTTTAGAGTAATCACTTTTCCCCCTAAAACTAAAATTAATTATTTTTGGAAGGTCTGTGCTTTTATTTCTTATTCTTCTTCTCCATTTCACTGGTTTGTTAATTTCTGCATCTTCTTGAATTAGATCTTTGTCTAGTGATGTTTCTTGCTCAAATAATCTTTCTTTCTCATAAAGATCTTCTTTGAAAACCTCAAAATTATAAACTTTATTTATTTCATTAGATTTAATTTCAATTTTATATTTGCCCGCCATGTTTGGTTCAAATATTCGCACATCATTACTTCCGTGCAGGATATAATGATTATTTGGGGTTATTATCTTTAATTTATAATTCTCAATATTTCTGAGATCAAGCTTTATCTTCTCATTTAAAACATATTTATCCTTTTGAATTAAATCTGAGGATATCTGTGGTATTAATAAAAAAATTAGAAGTACACAACTAATAATAACATTTAAGTTTGCTATTTTTTTGATTTTATTCACCTCTCAGATTATTATTCTAATGTTTAATAAAAATTCTATACTTCTTGGATAAAAGAATCTGCTACTAGCAGGCTTCGTCGAATCTTAAATTTTCTAAAAACTTTTATACCAAACATCATAGAAAATATGATAATTATACCAGTTATTACCCCTAACCCTGTATAATTCTTTCCTTCTACTTTTTCAGCTTTTTCAACCATTACCACAAATGTTTTAGTATATCCTACTGGGCCGAATGTGACAAATCCTGTGCTTGACTTTTCTGTTGAAGATAAGACCTTGTACGTAAGAGAATACGTTGTTCCTGGTTCAGTTTTTTTTGGCACTTTTATGTTTAATTTTATTTCAAAATTATCACTTTTAGTGTTTGGCGGTATTTCATACAATTCTTCTAATTCATTAACAACTATTCCCTCACTGTCACTTAAATTGATTTTTATATAGGTAGTTTTCTCACCCATATTTTGAGGATAAATCGAATAAACTTTCTCAATACCCTGTTTTACAACAAGGGTTTGTTTTCCATCTATTGTTGGAAGATAACTGCTTGCAAACCCTGCACTAACTAGTCCTATTAAAAAAAGAAAAAAAAGAAAAATGAAGGAAATCTTAAATTCTAAATTACTGTTAACTCCAGTTATTAATAATTTATTCTCTTTCATTTTATTCTTTTATTTTATGCCGATACTAATATGCTCCAGCTTGAATCACTAGTAAATGTATCTGGCTGTAGTCCTGATGATGTGTCTACATAAAAATAAACATTTTCTGTTGACGAAGCACCGTAGTTTGTAAGGCCAGTTAATACTGCAACATCAGTATAGGTATCGTTAACCATGTAAACTTGTCCAGATGATTGGCCAGTATCAGGATCAACACTAAAGTTTTCTGCAAAAATAACTTCACTGTTTGAGCCACCTGTTGCATCAAATCCTTTAATACTTATATTAGTATAATTCTGATTCCCGCCATTTGTTAAAACCATTGCAGCAGCAGCTTCTTGATCATTTGTTCCAGTTGTAACACTTGTCCAGCTTACTGCTGAAACATCTTGACTTACATAATCAAGTGCACTTACTGTAGCATTAATACTACCATTTGTTGCTGATGAATCTGATTGATTTGAATCATCTATTGTAGCATTAATAATCCAAGAACCTGCACCGTCGTAAAACTGCAAAGAAACAGTACAATTAAATTGAGAGGTAAGCGTTGTGTTTGCCAAATTGACACACGAACTTGCACTACCTCTTGTTGTTTCTCCAGGCTTACTAAAAGTAACATTTGATGTACTAGAATTTATATCTGCATAACCGTTATTATCTGTAACATTAAATATAACATAAACTGTCTTTGTTGTTCCTCCGTTTAAAACAACAGTACTACTACCTGTAATGTTAACAAAAGTTATAACCGGCGCAGAATTGCCTAGAACAAGGCTCATAGAACCACTACAATCTTGTGATCCGCATTCTGCAGCATTGATACTTCCAATTACTACAAGAATTCCTATTGCTAATATTATGGATAAAATTAAAGGCATTACACCTTTATTTAATTTCATTTTTAACCTCCTTTCATCTATATATTTCTGATAAATATATTTTCAAATAATCTTTTATCCATATAAAGCTAAGTTTGAAATCTTAAACTTATTTGTAGAAGATAGTTTAATAATACAATATTTTATCAAATTTTGATATTTTTGCTTTTTAGTTTAAAATAATAGCGATAATTACTGTTTAATTTTATCTTTTTTTTAAGGTTTTTATCCATCCATCTAATTTTTTATCCATTCATCTAACCTTTCTATTTTAAGATTAATAATGAGAAAATTTATTTACGTCAAATTTTCCTTCCTCAACTTGTAAGGGAATGATCCTTATGGCATGCATATGATATTCTACATGATTATAGACCCTTCTATAATCTTGAGAGGCCTCAGAATACTTTTCAACTTTTGAAAGATCTTTTTCTAATTTATATCCCCTATTATCCATTTCTTTTAACCAATCTTTTGCAGAAACAAAATTAACCTCTATTGCATGTGTTGCAAGTCCAACTAACTTTTTATCTGAACTAGCCTCGTTAACCTTTTCAATTGCCAGATCTTTTTCTTTTCCTAAGACTTTTATCCATTCATCCAACATCTTCTATTCATTCAGGTATCATTTTTTATTTATAATTAATACTAACATTAAAAATATATATTAAAATAATTAAATTTATAAGTCAGCTATTAATACTATTTTTATGCGCCATTAGTTTAGTGGTAGAACACATGGTTGCCAACGTAATATAGCTGTTGGACACATGATTGTAATTTTACGTTCAGAGTAATTTATGACTCCCATTTAGTTTGTGAATTAAAATTATACTATTAATCTTCGCGTCCAATATATTTCTCCAACAAACATTCGATTTCTTCTTTTTCAGATTTTTTACCTAAATATTGGTTTAATTTTTCTCGAAATGCAGGAAATCCTTCATGGTCGGAGATAGCATAGCTTAATGGTGAATATCCTTCTTTTTTTAAAACCTCCTCTGAAGGTAATACCTCCCAGTCTTTTTTTTCCATAGCTTCTTTTGCTCCGTTTAGTCTGTTTTCAAGTTTATCCCAATATCCTCTAGGCAGCATATTGTTTTCTTGTCCAAGAAGTTCTCTAAATGCAATAAATCCTTCATGATTGAGGATAGCATTAGATAATGAAGAATATCCTTTTTTGCATAAAGCTCTTCCTGGAGGCAATACATCCCAGCCTTCATTTTCCATAGCTTCTCTTGCTTCTTTTAGCCTATTTTCAGGTTTATCCCAATAACCCCAAGGCTTCACAATCTTTTCTTGTCCAAGAAGTTTTCTGAATGCAGGAAATTTTTCATGTTTTAAGATGGCATTGGATAGTGATGAATATCCTGCTTTTTTTAAAAGCCTGTCCGAAGGTAATAC
>JAAOYK010000028.1 GCA_018221305.1 Candidatus Pacearchaeota archaeon | reverse complement strand
GGTAAGGGGGGGTCGTAAAAGTAAGCGGAGAAGGTAAGAATGGTTAGATATTTAAAGTAAAAATTATTCTCTTTCTTATGAAAAAAAGTAGTGTAGATGAAGGCGTTGGGCTTGGTGTTGCTGGATTTATTGTAGGTTTAATTAGTTTTTTGTTAGCAGTTATTAGTTTTGGTTTTCTGGGTTTTTTTGGTGTTGTTGGTCTTGTTATTTCAATTATACAAATAAAAAAGAAAAGAAGAGGTATGGCTACTGCGGGGGTGATTTTAAGCTCTTTGGCAATTCTTGGTTTTATATTATTCTTAATTGTAATAATCCTATTGCTTATTTTTGTAGGATCTATGGCTGGAGGTTTATTTGGACTTTTTACACAACTTGCTATGTGTTTTGATGCTGATTTAAGCATTGTTTCTCATAATCTTGAGGATCCTAGTGTAACTGTTGGTATTGGTGATACTGATTCAGGAATTTTTGAAGGGATTAATGTCTATGTTAATAATGAACTTGTGCGAGAAAATGTGAAATCTAGTAGTGGGCAAGGTGAAGTTACTATTAGTTTAGATGAGCTAAACGTGGGTGATATTATTGGGGTCGGGGAGTTTAGTACTAAGAATCTTAAGTGTGGTTCTGTTAAAACTTTAGAAGTTACACTGGATTAGTTAAATTTATAATGTAGATTTTTGTTTTGTTTTGTATGGTTACCTTGGTCCTGTAGTCCAATGGTAAGACGCCTCCTTGACGTGGAAGTAACCCAAGTTCAATTCTTGGCAGGACCATTTTTTTAATTTTTTGTTCTTTTAATTTTTACTAGCTTATTTTACTTAGTTACTAAGTAAGTTACTTAGTAACTTATTAAGAAAGATTTATATATTCTAGATTATGTGATGTTTTGTAAAAGATGTGTAAAATATGAAAAAATATCTACTTTTAATTGAAGATGAGTCTTTATGGGAGAAGTTTAAGGAAGTAATTGACAGAGACATTAATACAGAAATTATGAATTTAATTAAAGAAAAGGCTAAAGAAAAAAAGAAAAATGAAAAATAATCTTATTGATCGAATTTTTGGGAATAAGCGCGGGCAGATAGCTATATTTGTGATACTTGGAATAGTTATTGTTGCAGCAATTGTTGTATTTTTTGTTATAACAAATAATCCTGAAAAAATTTCTGTGCCAAAAGAGCTTGAACAGGTTTATACTTATTATCAAAGTTGTATTGAACAAGAAATAAAGCAAGCTGCTATGATCTTAAGCGAACGTGGGGGATATTTAGACAATCCTGAATTTGTAACTGGTAGTACTTATATGCCTTTTTCTTCACAACTTGATTTTTTGGGTATCGGTGTTCCATATTGGTATTATCTTTCAGGTAATGGTGTGGTGCACGAACAAGTCCCTGCCCTTAATAAGATTGAAGCACAACTAAATGATTATTTAGGTGACAGAATTAGTGAATGTGATTTTGATAGTTTTTTAGCGGAAGGGTATCAAGTTGGGTTTGGTGAGGTTGAAGTAAGTACCACTGTTAATAAACGATCAATTGATGTTGAAGTTGAACAGGATTTGATTATTAGTTTTGGTGAAGTTGTGTGGACAAAAGGTAAGCATACCATAGAAACTAATTCAAATCTTGGAAATTTTTATAATTTGGCTAGACAAATTTATTCAAATCATAAATCAAGCATGTTCTTGGAAGAGTATGGTCTAGATGTTTTGAGATTGTATGCTCCAGTGGATGGAAGTGAGATTGGATGTAGCCCAAAAATATGGAGTGTTAATGAGGTCCATGGGGATATTGTATCAGCATTAGAAGCAAATGTTCCTGCAATAAAACTTAAAGGTAATTATTATGATGCAGAAAAGGTTAATGATTATTTTATTCATGATATTGGTGAAGATGTTGATGCAAATATTAACTTTATGTATTCTCGTCAATGGCCGATGCGTTTTGAGGTTTGGGACCAAGAAGATGGGATTTTGCGTGCAGATCCTGTAGGCTTACAAGAAGGTCTTGGTATGCTTGGATTTTGTTATACTCCTTATCATTTTGTTTATGATCTTTATTATCCTGTTATGATACAGATATATAGTGATGAAGAAATGTTCCAGTTCCCAGTGGTAGTTGTTATTGATAAGACGAATGCACGAAAAGCTTTACAAGGTGTGGGGATGCCGCAAGTTGTCCCTGAGCTTTGTGAGCATAAAAACACGCCTATTAGTGTCTCAACTTATAATACAAATCTTGAGCCATTGGATGCGACTATTAGGTTTAAATGTTTTGATACAACGTGCTTAATTGGTGAGACTGAAATTGTTGCTGGAGAATCAATACTTGAAACAGACTTTCCTCAATGTGTTAATGGATATGTTATTGCAGAAAAAGAAGGTTATGAAACAAAGAAGTATTTGGTCTCAACTATTGCTCCTGAAAGTGTTTATATTGTAATGGACAAAAAGTATAACCTAAGTCTAGAGGTTACAAAAGGGAATAGTAAACTTGAAAAAGATTATGCAATATTAACTTTTACTAAGGATGATATAACTACAACTGTTGCATATCCTAATCAAAGTGAAGTAATGCTGACTCCTGGGACGTATGAGATTAAAGCGTATATTTATACAAATTCTAATATTCGTCTTGCAGGTAGTAGTCAGCGAAAATGTGTAAAAGTTCCAAAAAGTGGAGTTTTAGGATTTTTTGGTGCAGAAGAAGAAAAATGTTTTGATTTAGATATGCCTGCGCAAACTGTTAATCTTGCAATCTCTGGTGGAGGTAAATGGAATAATTTTATTGGCGAAAGCGAATTGCTTGAGTCAACAAAGATGATTATTAATGCTGACTCTTTTGGTGTTCCACAAAGTGTTGAGAGTTTGCAGGCAAATTTTAATAATGTTGATATATCAAGTCTTGATATCTTTTTTGAATAAAAAATGAAAATACAAAAAAAGAAAAGAATGAATGCAATAACACTAGTAGCAATGTTATTAGTTAGTGTTTTGAGTCTGATGGGAATAGCTTTAGCACTGTCTGGGCCTTCTGTACCTTTTTCAAATCCGTCTCCGAGTTCTATTGGCGGGGCTCAAATTATTGGAGCTAGTATGAATCCTCAATTTAATGATCCAAACTTTTTTGGTGGTGCTGGATTTACTTCTCCTGGAATTTATTGGAGTGAATTTAATCGGGATGATTGCTATGATCGTCAAGATTTCATAATGCAGATAGCTCCCGGTGGGTGCAGTCCTTCTGTTGTTAGGAGTGATTTGTTAGAAGAGCAAAATGTTCCAGTATTTTGTAAAGTTATGTCAATACAAGCTAATCCTTTGATAGATGTTTCGCGTATACGCGCGTTAAGGTTTAATACTAAGAATCTTCCTGATGGGGTTTCTAGTATATCATATTTTCCTGCAAAGGCTGCACTTAGAAGCTATAGAAATCTTGTTTCAACACCTGTTAATGATAATTTAGGGTATGTTGTCATAGTTTTATCAAAACAAGTTGCTGAAAAGGATATGCCAGAATTTGTTGAAGGAGAGATAACTGCAACGATTGATTATGATGCACAAGGTGCTTTTGGTATTGGTAGGACTAGTTTTTATTTGCCAGAGATGACTGATGAAGACTGGGCACGAGAATATAGGAGTTATGGGTTTTGGAATGGAAAAGGGTATGTTCGTGCTGACATGATTGATGAAAATAGTGCAACTATTGGACTTTATCGAGATGAGCATGAACGGGTCTCTACTGTTACTTTAAGAAGGGGAGAAACATCAAATGATTTGTATGTTAGTGGGTTTTATTGTGCTGCTGGATTGAATGTAAAGCTTGAATCAATTACTGCACCGGTTGAGGCTGCACTGTTACGTATTAATGGTCAGGAGATTTGGGTGGCTGATCGGGATCGTATTTTAGATAATAAATGTAGTATCAAGGATTTAGAAGCTTATGGGTCTGGAGGGAAAGTAAGAATGTCTTGTCAAGTGAAAAATGGAAATTTCATTTTAACACTAAACCCGGGCAAAGTTAATTTGTCAAGCACAATTGACGGCAAAGTGGTCTCTCATGAGTATGCTGTAGGTGAAAAATTAAGAGGTAATGATTCTAAAGATGTCTGGGTCGGTTATATTGGTAGGGATAAGGAAAATTCTGATTTTGTTGTATTAGTAAGGGAAAGTGTGTCATTTGATGAAGTGCGTTTTGCTGAAAAAAAAGTTTATGGAGCAGTAAAAGAAATTATTACTCGTAATGGTGAAAAAGATAATATTTCTTCTATGGCTGAGTTAATTGAAAAAAAGATTCAATCAAAGTACCGAACTTCAGAAAAAGGTGTAGTAGAAGTTAAGATTTTAATTGTTGATAAAAATAATATAGAATCTGAAGAGTTTAACGGGATAAGACTTCAGGAATCAATTGTTGTAAAAAATAAGGTTTGGGAAGATAATCTCACTGGAGATGAAATAATTGCGTATGATTATTATAAAAATGCAACTAGTTATTATACAGACCTTTATGATTTTTATCCTAAGGAAGAAAATCCTGTAAGTGATGATCCTTATGCTGCGTACGGCTTGTATGTTGCAGCAGGTCTTGCTAAAGGGTTTGACATGTTTGAAGATGCTAATAATTTTTATACAAAATTAATAAATGATTATCCTGAAACAGATGTTAGTACAAAAGCTATTCGTGAAAAAGAATTGTTAACAGAATATGATTCAACAAATTCGCGAGCTTTGATTTATCTTAACAATAAAGAATATTTTATAGAATTATTAGATTTTAGGGTTCCTGATAAAAGTGATTTAAGTGTAAGATTGCGTATTGATCAGGTAGAAGAAGATTTAGGTCTTGGTGAGATTTATACCATTGATGATGAAGAAATGATTATTACTAAAACGGATTCTAAAGGTAAAGAAGTGCCAGATTCAATAAAGATTAAAAAAACTTTTCAGGTTACAGAGATTAATACTGATTATGTAAAAATTAAATATACAAAAAGTGGCGGGGGTGTTAGCGACAAGACAAGTACTCAGCGGGTTGATCTAAGGGCTGAGAAAGATTTTGATGGCACTCTTATTCGGGTTATAAATTTAAATGTTGAGAAAAATGCTAAGCTAACTTTAATCCCGAAAATTCGTGGGCCTAGAACTAATTCTTCTTTTAAGTTTAAGATTGGTATTGAAAAACGTGGCATAAAACTTAGTGATGACCGGACAGAAGAAATGATTAAGGATTTAGACGAACAAATTGAAAAATGGAGCTCTGTTAATGATAAACTGGATACTGTTGTTAAGGCAATGAAAGGGGCATGTTTTGCAACATCTGCAATATTTATGTTAAAAAATCTAGCAAGTGGTATGGCTGGAGAATCTATGGCACGAAACGAGGTAATGACGCGTTCTGGTGGATGGAATGATAAATGTGAAGGATTGGTTAGTTCTGGTAAATTTGCAACCGTGCAAACTTGTTTGCTTGAAAAAAATTCAGAAATTGAAAAAGATGTAAAAATATATTCTGAACAGATAACTGAAGTAAATAAAGAATTAAAACGAATACAAACTAAGGTTGGTGTAGAATCTTCAGATATTTTAGACTTTCAGGGCCAGACAGATGCACTGGAAGTTGAAGGACAATTTAATTCTAGTTATTATGATAAATGTATCGGCTGGAGTGATAGTGTTAATTTAAGTGATGGAGAAACTAACTTGAAGTTTGGTAATTCTGAAGTTTGTAATATGGGTAGTTTTGAGCAAAAACGTGACATTTTGCGAGACAAAATGGTTCTTGATAGTATTGAGGCGCAAGGCGGAAGTGATGTCTTGAAAGGAATGGTGCGTCAAGATATGAGCACATCAATGAGTTCTGCAAAAGATTATTATGATTTTGAACAAACACGTTTAGCTTTAGATAAACAAGCAAGTAAGTATAATTTAGGAATACGAACGATTAATCCTGCTGGGGATAATTTTGCATATGGTGACGTGAAAACTGTTACTAATACTGATCTTGGAAAAAATGAGGCCTATAAAGCTATTGGGGTTGGGAAACATGTTGTGCGTGTATCTATACCGCATACTCAACAGTTTGGTACAGAAACTTTTAGAGCACAATCTTCTATTACTACCTCACAAATATTGGTTCCTGTAACTTATGATAAACTTAGTGGTGTATATGATGTTGACTTGACAGGAAAGGCACATTTTGTTGATGGAAGAGAGCTTACTGGCACTGAATTTAAAGGTGCTGGGGGGGTGATTGGGTCGACAAATAATGAAGATGATACTAATAGTGAAGGTAAACTTTCACAAGCATCTGGGTCTGTTGTTGAATATATGAACTTGGCAAAGATTAATCGTATTAAAAATTCTGATGCTAAAGCATATCAAAATCCGTTTGCACGAACAGATCAATTAATGGTTAAATATTTTGAACGTGAGCCATACAAAGGTTTGCCATCTTTTGTACCTTTTGATACACGAGAAGGATGGTATGTGCAGTTAACCTATGTTTTAACTGGCTTTGGAAGGCCTTATGATGATTCTGGGCGTCCTGTGAACTATTATATTTGTAATGTTGGTGGAAATAGTATTGCAGAGTTTAAACGGGGTGGGGATGACATTTGTAGATATTATAATGGTAATACAGCATCACTAGACTTTCCTGGACTTGCTCCTGGTGCATCGCGTCAATTAGTGGTTCGTGCGCAACGAGCACTTCAAGAAGCAGGCAGGCAGCATGGCCAGAAAAAGGTTCGTATAGGGGATGAAACTTTTAATGCTGGTATTGATTTTGGTGGGGAAGAAGGAAGATGTACTGATTTTATGAGTGCAAAGGATTGTAATATCTTGTTTAATGTATGTGATCCTGTTATTTGTCCAACATCTAGGTGTGATCTTGGTGGAGCGTACCGTGTTGATAATGTTATCCAGAGTGGGATTATTGGAAGTTTGATGCTTTGTTTGCCAAACGCAAAAGAAGGTATAGCTATTCCTATTTGTTTGAGTGGCGTAAAGGCTGGAATTGAGGGATATTTAAGTATATTAGAATCTACACGAGGATGTTTAAATGAAAGTTTAGAAACTGGTAAAACTATTGGTATTTGTGATGAAATAAAGTCTGTATATTTGTGCCAATTTTTCTGGAAACAAGCAGCACCTTTTGCAAATGCTGCCATACCTAGATTGCTTGAAAGTTTTTCTAAACAAGGGGTTAGGGGTGGTGGAGAATATTTAACAGTACAGTCTGCATGGGACAATACGCAAGACTCTATATCTTATTTTAGAGATACTTATGCAGTAAATTCTAGAGATGCTTTTAGATATAGGACTACTGATGAAATTGGTGATGATGTTTGTAAATCGTTTATGTCTGTTAATTATCCAAACTCAAAGAACTTTTTTGATGATTTGATTGAACCAGATAGTCCTGTACAATATCATGCCTGGTTTTCAGAAAATTCATTAACTACTGCCACGATTCCTGCAACAAGTCATTATAAGGTATATTATCATATTTATGCAGGCAATGATCAAGGAGCATATTATATTGTGTACTTAAAAGATCTTCCGCAGTCTAATTATGTTCATTCTACAGGGCGCTATGTGGTTGATAGGGGTTATGCAAAGAAAGGTGAAACTATTGATAAAGCAGACGATTTTACGACTGTTTCTGGATATAAACAATTGTGTTTGAGTGTTAATGGACAGGACAAATGCGGGTTTGGTAAAGTTTCTACTAGTTTTGCTGTTAATGCAATTTCGGATAAGTATGCGGAAGATCAATTAAATAATGAGCAAATAATTAGAGAGGAAGAATGTGTTGCAGGTACTCCTTCAATGTGGAGCTTGGCAAATCCGAACCTACAGGCAGGACTTGAAGATACAATAAATCCTGAACTTTATAATTCTGGAATAATTCGGGTATGTGCTACACAAAATCCTGGAAAGCAGGTTCGTCTTGACGGACAGTATGATACAACAAACTCTACTTATGATAAATGGAAAGATGTGGGATATTGTGGAGACAAGACTATTCGGTGCTGGTTAGATGAAGATAGTGTACGGGATGTTATACATAATAAAGATATTGCAAATGCTGCGATAGATGAAATTAATCTAAAAATGATTGGTATTGATGATTATCTAACACCTAATGAAAGCCAAAATTTGGCAAGCAAAGGTGAAAAGTTTGTTAATGCGGTTAGAGGATCCTCAAAAGCAGGTCTTGGAACTTTGGGGATAGCTGACATGATTAAGGATTTAACAAAATTAGTCAATGCAGCATATAATAATAATTTGCGTGCACGTGGACTTTTTATTTTAGGAAACTTGCATGAAGCGCTTGCACAAAAATATCTTCCACCAAGGGTGGTTACAGATAAAATTCCTGTAAATAATCTTGTTGAAAATAAGATTGTTCAAGCAAAAGTTTCGCTTACTACTGTGCAGAATGAAATTGCAGAGTTTACTGATGCTAATGGTAATCCTGTTGGAATTACACAAGAAGAACTTGACATATTAAAAGAAAGAGAAGGAGTGCTTGTAGAAGAAATTGAAACTTTGAAAGCTGAAGATGATCTTGGGAATGATGATCCAATAATTACGCCTCCTGATCCAGTTGTTGAACCTGGCCCTGTTGCTGGTGTTATTGTTCTTGGAAATGATAATGTTGTATGGGTTATGCAAGAAAATAATGAATGGGTTAGTAATGAAGGAGAGGTTGTTTCATCATTGTCTAAAGATTATTTTTCAGAGCTTAAAGAAGAGCATTTGAAAACAGATAAGCCTATTGAGGTTGAAGCTAAGACTTATATGTTTATGACTAAATGGATTCCTGAAGGGCCTGGGCCTTTGGATGGAAAAACTTATTTGCAAGGTTTACAAGAACTTGCGAAAATGACAGAAGATAGTGAAAATGAAATTAAAGTTGCCCGTGTTTTAGTTACAAGGCCGACTGGAGGATCTTTTGCAATCTACGCTGCATTAACACACGCACTTTTAACTGATGATGTACTGGCTAGGGGTATAACCGCAAGTTCTGAAGCTTCTGAGTTTAGTGAAGAAAAGCTTGCTAAAGAAGAGTTTGAGGCAGAAATAAAAAGAATTGATGCAGAGATAAAGCTTAAGGAAAGTAAGATTCTGGAGATTAATAGCGGGGAAGGTGAGTATGCTTCTAGACCTTATAGTCATAAGCAGAGTGCAATTTATTTCCTTGAAAAGGATATTAAAGAGCTAAAAACACAAAAAAATAAATTAGCTTATAACAGGTACAAAGGAGATGGGTGGACTAATAGCAATGCTGTAAAATATATTAATTATAATTATCTTGAAGGTTTGTGGAATAGAGATACTAAGGCTTCTCTTGCTGGTAAAGAGCCAATTAATGATCCTGTGGTAAACACTCGCATGTTTACAATTAGCTTAAGGAATGCAGAAATTTTAACTGACAAAGAATATAGAGAAATTAGTGGGGTCGGGACAACAACAACAAGTGAGACTGTTAATCTTATTCTTTCTAATACTCTTTCGATTGAGCTTCCGGAAAGTGTTCAAAGTGCTTTGTTGAATCGTATGGGAAAGATGGGTGATGTCATGGAAATTGTTCTTAAAAATTCTATTCTTGATGAAAGAAAGTTGAAGCCATATTCTTTAAAAGATTATTATGATTCTTTAAACGATATTGATTCTGGAAGAGTGGTCCCAGAAGATAAAAATCTATTTGAAGCTTTTGAAATTAAAGGGCCGCATGAATGGGCAGAAGAAGATAATTGGATTAAATTAACTGATATTGATCTTTCGAGTGGGAATTTTTGGAAAAAATCTGGTGCTTTACGCCTTAAACTTAAAGGTGGATTTTCTTTAAATCCGAAGTTTAGGGTTGTTGTCAGTAATAAGAAAGATTATTTTAAAAATTGTAGAGGTAATAATGTGTATACTGTAAGTAATGATGGACAAAATCTTGAGTTTACTTTAAATGGGAAAAGGGTTTCGGAATTTGTACAATTAAGTGTTGATGAACGTTATTATGATGGAAATTCTGCTGAGGTTATATCTAATTTTGTTCGGTGTAGGGGTGATGGTAAACTTAATGAGATTATGAGGCTTGAATTTTTAGGGTTTGAATAGTTTGTGTGTGGGGTTGTTACTATTTTATGCAATAAAGAACACAATCCTTTAAAACTTGACTTTCTTTTGTATATTTAAGTAAAATGGGTGTGAATTTGAGCTTAAAAGCTGCTGTTGTAATAGTTTTAGCTATGGCTTTTTTAATTGGTGGTGTTGTATTAATTGTTAAAGTTAGTATGAGTGTTGGTGTTATTCCTGGATATCCTGTTCCAGTTGAAAAAATAAAAGTTGAAGTAACTCCTGGAGATTCTTTGCAGGGTACACAATTTTTAGTAAGAGCGTATTGGGAGAAACAAAGGCCAGAGCAGGATTTAAGCTTGATGATTCAAGGGCCTGAAACTATTGAGCGCTTTTTTTTGTATGATGATGGGGAGCATTATGATTTGGAACTTAAAGATTATGTTTACGCTGCACATTATGATTCTAAGGGGCATGTTGATGGGGTCTATAATATTAAAAATGATAAAGAAACCTTGGCAAGTTTTAGAATTGGGGAGCCAAAATGTGATTTAATAGTTGGTAATTCTAATGATAATAATATTAATTTTGTAATATTGCCTTATGGATATAATGATTTTGATGCTTTTGTTAATGATGCAAAAAAGATTGTGGCAGGTAGGGGGGCATTATTGTCTAAGAATCCATTTAAATCTAATAGGGATAAGTTTTCGTTTTCTGTTGTTAATACTAATGTTGATCTTGAGTGTGAGGTTGGATGTAATGATGTTTCAACCCTTGTTTGTTGTAATACTCAAAAAGTCAAAAAAGAAGCAATGAATTGTCATCATGATAGTATCTTTGTATTACTTAATAATTCACAACTTTGCGGGTCTGCGTCAAGTTATGCAAAGATTTGTGCTAAAAATGAAAATTCTCAATTAATTTTGATGCATGAATTAGGGCATAGTTTTGCAGATTTGGCTGATGAATATGTGTATTCTAATTATTTTGGAGATTATGATGTTGGTAAGATAGATAAGGCAAACTGTGATACAGAAACCTGTAGTAAATGGCAGCAGATAACTACTGGATGTTATCCTGGATGTACGTATGATAGTTTGTATCGGTCTGTTGAAGATCAATCAGTAATGTTTGATTTGTATCCTGAATATAATGCAGTATCACGTGACAAAATAATTCGTCTTGTAAATGATTATACGCAAAAAGAAAATGAGGCGGAATCTTTACTTCCTGATAAGAAAAGTTATGTGGTCTCAATGAGATATCATAATGGGGAAATAGATGCAGGTGATGTTTTCTTGATGCCAGTTAAATCTGGATTTTCATATAAATCTAGTAAGTACAATTATTCGATAAAAGATGATTCTGGGAATATTATTTATAGTTCGAATCTGGAAGTTCCAAATAAAGTATATCCTGTGACTGGGCCTGACTCTGTTCCTGTAAGTTTAGCTAGTGTTGAATTTTTGGTAATGGTTCCTTATGCACGTAACGGGGATGTTATTGAAATTCGGAAAGAAAATGAGATTGTTGATACTGTCTCAGTTACGGCATTTTCTAATAAATGTGGGGATAATGTTTGTGATGATGATGAAAATTATTTGAGTTGTAGTAAGGATTGTTCTTTGATAGGGGACCATTTTTGTCAAACTGATGTTTGTGATACTGATTGTCCGGATATTAAAAGTTGTTCGAAAAGGGCACGTGATTATCTCTTGCCGGTAATTCTTGTTGCTATTTCATTAATTGTTATTGTTATATTGATTATAAGAAATAAAAAGAAGAAACGTTAAGGTTTTATTTTAGTTTTTCAAGAATCTCTTTTAGTTTGTGATTATATTCTTCTGCACTGCGTGCAATATCAAACTCTGGGAAAACAATTTCTTGGGTTGTTTCTTTAATATGCTTAATCTCTCTTTTTATGAGATATCTTAGAATTTGTTTATCTTCATCTTTCATGGTTAAAAAGGGTTGTACATATTTATAAATGTTTAGAAAAAAATGAATGCGGAGAAGAGGATTTGAACCCCTGTAGGCACTAAGCCACTAGGACCTAAACCTAGCCCGTTTGACCGCTCCGGCATCTCCGCATATGAGTTAATAAACTTAAATAATAACGGTATAAAAAGGTTGCTGATTATAATAATTATTATATATCCTTCTCTTGTGTGTTATTTAATGAAATATGATAAATTAGTACGAGACAAAATCCCGGAGATTTTGAAATCAAAAGGAGTAGGGTTTTTGACAACTAATGTTTCTGGGCAAAAGTATAAGCAAAAATTGTATGATAAACTGAATGAAGAAGTTGATGAATACTTAGAGTCAAAAGAAATTGAAGAGTTAGCAGATATTTTTGAAGTTATTGAAGCGCTTTGTTTTGTAAATAATACAACTTTAAAAGATTTATTCAAAATAAAACAAGATAAACAAAAAGAGCGTGGCGGATTTAAAGATGGTATTGTTCTTTTAAAAACTGATTAAGTAGAATTATTTTTCTTTACTTTTCTTTTTCTTAGCTTTAATTTCTGCTTCTTTAACGCGCAGTTTTTCTTCTAAACCTAATTTATCAAGAAGTTCTTTATATCTGTTACGTATTGTAACTTCTGTTATTCCTGCAACATCTGCAACTTCACGTTGAGTCTTTTTTTCATCGTTTAACAAGGCTGCAACATATAAGCCTGCAGCAGCTATTCCTGCTGGTCCACGGCCAGAAGTTAGTTCTGATTCTTCTGCTTTTTTTAAGATCTTTAATGCTTCGTTTTGAGTTTTTGGGGACAGCTTTAAAACTGATGCAAAACGATGAATGTAATCTTTTGGACTTGAAGGTGTAACTTTTATTCCTAGTTTTCTTATAATAAAACGATATGTTCTTCCAATTTCTTTACGTTCAACGTCACTTGCTGCAGAAATTTCGTCTAGAGTTCGTGGGATATCATAAGATCTACATGCAGCATAAATACATGCAGCAATTACTGATTCCATGCTTCGTCCACGTACTAGTCCTCGTTGTAAAACAAATTGGTAAATACGAGAAGCTTCATCTTTTACAACTTCTGGTAAGTTTAAAAATGATGCAACACGGCGTAGTTCTGCCATTGCTAAACGTAAGTTTCTTTCAATAGATGTTGATACACGTTCTTGCCATTTTTTTAATCTTAAGAACTTACGAGTAGATCCTGCATCTAACCTGTAAATATCAGAAATTTCTCCAACATTAGTTGTTAGGCCTTTGTCAAACTTTTGCATAGATAGTGGTGCGCCACCTCGACCTTTTTTGTCTCCTGAATCAAAACTTCCTTGAAGTTCTTGGCTTGCGTCAACCATTTTTTCTTCTACAACTGTACCACAATCATTACAGAAAACTTCTCCACGTTGTTCGTCCCAAGTGAGATTTATACCGCCACACTCAGGGCATCTTTTAACTCCTGCCATTTGATAAAAATTGATTTAAAAAGGTTTAGTAATATTTATAAAGTGAAAGGGGGTTGGTTTATAAAGCTGTTGGTTAAAATCCTGCTTTTTGACGTAATTCTTGCACAGAATAGATCTTTTCTTCTTCTAATCCATATTTTTCAGCAATTCTTTTATCTCCTAAATCCATTTCAACTCTACCAAAAAATGCACGACCTATTAAATTGGTTGCGTTTTTTGAGGTACAGGCATTATTTTTTATGTGGGGGCATTGTTCACAAATAAAATCAAACTCGTCAATTTTTATTCTAAATTGCTGATTTGGGTTGTCAAATTGATATTTAAGGTCTGCTATGGCTTGCACAAAAGAGTCTGATGGTGTTTTAATATATTCAAATGTTACTAATGCGGTTACTGCATCTTCAAATGAATGTGTATGTAAATATTTAGCAGACTCGACATGATGTGCTCGTAAATCTTTTATCATAAAATTTGATCTCTTAGTTATCTTTTAATAATACTGCTTGAACCGACCCTTCTTGGCTTGGGCGATTTGTTATCTTAGCTTTACCAAGTTCTGTCTCAATAATGCCTGATTTGACTAAAATGTTTTGTCTGGCTAGAAAACGATTACTTGGTGTTTCAAGAACATTTTTGATTTCAACCTTTTTTGCTTTTTTTGTTGTAGGATCCATAACGTTTACAATTTTTTCAGATAAAAGGATTGTTTTAACGTTTCCTCCTCTACCACGTTTCAACTTTTTCTTTGTTTCTCTAATTTTAACTTTACGAGTTATACCTTCACGTTCATAGTGTTTGGTTTTTCTTCTAGGACGATATTTTCCGCCTGTTAATTTTCTTCCTCTTACCATGAATTTTGGTAATAAAATTTGTATTTAAAGCTTTCGATTAATCTTTTAATCCTTTTTTTCACAGAAATATTATAGAAATATTTAAATAGCTGTTAAATGAAAATGTTTTATGGTTAATGGAATTGAAAGACCACTTGACGTGTTGAACAATGCCAAAGGTAAAGAGGTATTGGTACAACTAAAAAACAACCGCCAAATGGTAGGCACTTTGTTAGCGTTTGATATACACATTAATATTGTGTTAGATAATGCTAAGGAAGTGGTTGATGGCGAAAATAGACGAAGTATGGGGTTAACCTTCTTGCGAGGAGATACCATAATTTTTATTTCGCCTGCAAGTGTTGCTAAACAGTGATTGAAAATTGAGCGTTAGACCTTTTTAGATTCGCACGGTCGAAAAGTTCTCAAGAAATAAAATATAGCCTGAGCTTTATTACTTCTTTATTATAATAATGATTATAATGGTTCTTGTGCTTAATATTTTATGATTATACTTGAAGGAACTGTTAATTTTGTTAAACAACGGCTGATAATTGACAAAATTTGGAAGAAGTATGGAGCTAATGATTTACTTTTAGAAGATAAGATGGATTATTATGAAGCATTAGCTAATCTTCATGCTTGGAAATATGATAATTCTGGACTAACTGATTATAAGTCCTGTATGAGGGCTGTTAATGCAGTTGAAGAATATATGAAGTTAGAAGAATTATCAAAGCTTGTTAAATTGTGAGTTTCATTAAATCCTGAGCAATTTCTGTATTCTTAAAGATTTGTTTTGCTTGAGTTTCTAAGATTTTGTCTTTATATTGATAACGTTGTGAAATATGAGTTAGGATTAATTTTTTGACGTTTGACTGTTTAGCAATTGTTGCTGCCTGGCCTGCTGACATGTGCCCGTACTCTTTTGCAAGTTCTTCTTCCTCATTAGCATATGTTGACTCCATTATTGCTAGGTCTGAATTTTTTGCTAAAGATTTTGCTTTTGGACAAACTTTTGTGTCAAAAATAAATGAAACAGATTTACCTAAACTTTGATATGTTAGTTGTTTTGGTGTAATTGTTTTTTTATTTATTTTTATTGATTTTCCGCTTGTTAGAAGGGACAGTTTTGATAATTCGTCTCTAGAGATGTTTAGCTTTTTTAATTTCTTTTTATCTATTCGTAATTTATTTTTTTCAATAAATTTGTATCCGTTAACTGGAACTTTCCCATGTTCTAATGAATAAGCTTGAAGTTGAAAATCTTTGTTTTCAAAAAACACTTTATCTTTGACTTCAAAAACTTCTGCTTCAAATTTTAGTACTGGGATAAAGCTTGCTGTTAACTCTTTCATATATTTTTTTGTACCTCTTGGTCCGTAGATTTTCATTTTTTTGTTGTACCCGCTTAGTGCCAGGGTCTGGAATAATCCTGGAAGGCCAAGCACGTGGTCCCCGTGCCAGTGTGTTAATAATATTTTTGTTACTTTGCCAGGGTTTAAATCTAGTTTTCTAAATTGTCTTTGGGTCCCTTCACCACAATCTATTAAGATGTTTTCAGATTTATAACTAAGAAGGATTGCTGTATGATTCCTAGTTTTTGTAGGAATTGCCTGACTTGTGCCTAAAAATGATATGTCTATACTCATATTTTTGAATAGATGTTTTGGTTTAAATAGGTTTGGAATTGTCTTTGTTTAATAAAACTTAAAAACTCGTAAATACTCTTAAATTCATGAAAAAGATTGGTATAACATTTTTTGTAGTGGTATTATTCTTTGTTAGTTTTATTTCTGCGCAAAGTTTGGATATTGAAATGAAAAATAAGTATGCTCCTGGAGAGACGATTAATTTTAAAGTTGTTTTGTATGATGATAATTTGCAGAAAATTGATGGGTCTGTAAAATACGAAGTGTATAATCATTATTCAGAAATTGTTGCAACTGGTAATACTTTTTCAGGTGAAACTGTTAATTATAAAATAAGTGAAGATGCGTATCGTGGGCCTTGGAAGATTGTTGTGACATCTAATGGTATAGTTGTTGATCGGTTGTTTAATGTTGGGGAGCTTGAGAAAGCAGAAATAACATTGGAGGGAGATACTTTAATTATTACTAATGTTGGTAATGTGATTTATGAAAAACCAATTTTGATATATATTGGTGAAAATCATGAAACTGCTTTGGTTAATTTGGATATTGGACAAACAAAAAGAATTCGATTGACTGCGCCAACAGGAGAATATGCAATTAAAGTTAATGATGGTACTGATGATAACCTTTTTGAAGCAACAGGTGTTGCATTAACTGGTAATGCTATTGGTTTGCAAAGTGTTATTAAAGGAAACTTTTTTCAACAGTATCCTATGCTTATAATTTTTGTTTTTGTTCTCGTTGGATTATTTAGTGTTGTTTTAGTTCATCGTGTAAAAAATAAAAGTGCTGAATAGGATGAAAAAGTTTTGTTTGTTTTTTATTGTATTATTCTTTCTAGTTTTTAATTTGAGCAGTGTTCAAGCACAAGACAATGTCTTAAATGTAAATAATGTTAGTTATTCTAAGATTGGTACTGACTTAATCGTAGACTATGACTTTAATTCAGAAAGTATTATTGGGGATAATGCTTTGGTTGAAGTATGGGTGACAAACGTGAGTGATTCTGAAATTTATCGAACTGTTGATATAATTGATATAAAAAAAGAAGGGATTGTAGGCAGACGGGTTGAAAAAGATATATTAATTGAACCTGGAAATTATACCTTATTTATTGCTCTTGGAGGTAATTTACAAGATTTTGTAAGTTATGAGTTTGTTATTGATAAGGATGACAAAAATACTAAAGGGATTTTATTATATTCACTTTTGTCTCTAGCTTGTATTTTGGTTGCTGTTTTGGTAACGTTAGAAGTTAAGAAAAAGTATCTTTCTGGTACTGGTAAGAAAGATAAAAAAGAGAAAAGGAAAAATAGAAAATTGCTTTCAAAAAGGCTTTAATTTAGGGTCATATAAAACTATTTAAATTAGAATTCTTATTGTATTTTATGAACAAAAGAGGAATAGTATTATTTGGAATTATAGCATTTTTTATGTTTAGTTTGGTTAATGCTAATGTTATTGATAGGGGTAGTAATTGGAATAAAATAGATAATGGTGATGGAAGTTTTGGGTTAGAAATTTACAACGGAATTGTTAATTATGATAATGGGAGTGGGTATGATTTTATTAATTTGAGCCTTAATGTTTCTTCTGATCCCTTATATGATTATGAAGTAAATAATGCTGGATTTTATAGTTCTTTTTTTAATGTGGACCCTACCACTGGTCAGCCAGTCAAATATTTAAAAGATAATGTGGAGATTGCTTTTAGGCCTATGCCACTTTATTTTACAAATGCTATTGGTCAGCTTGATCAGATTAGTAATGTTTTAGGTGTTATTGGAACTGCTCAAGAAAATTCTTTTAATTATGCTGATATTTATGGGTCTGGAATTAGTTTTCGTTATCTTTACCTTCCTACAATGTTGAAGGAGGAATTAGTTATAAATTCATTTTCAGATCTGCCTTTGCCAGGGCTTGCTAGTACGGTGAACGTTACTTTACAAATGAATTTTAATTTTAATACTAATGCTCCTAGATTGATTATAGAGGGAACTGATTTGTTAGATGGTAATAATGAGGTCACTTCAACAGACTCTGTTGAAGTTCAGGATATTGCTGGTAATTTGCTTTATTTTTTCCCAAAACCTTATGCTTATGATAGTAATGGGTCGAGAGTTGAATTAACTTATATCTTTAAAAAACAAGGTCCTAGTTTAAGTATCAAACTTTTAACACCTTATGATTGGCTTAATGCTACTGAAAGGGTGTATCCAGTATATATTGATCCATCTATTAAGATTAATGCAAGCGAACCTGCAGGCATGGATGCTTATGTTGGAGATGCAGGGGATGCTAACAAAAATTTTGGGAGTTCTAATATTTTAAAGACTGGGGATGGAGCTAGGACTTACTTAATGTTTAATATAACCAGTATTCCTGCTGATAAACAAATTGATTTAGCCCAGATGTGTGTGTATTTACAAAGAAAGAAAGATCAAAAAATTAATCTTAGTCACATGTATGTTGGTTTTGATGAATCAACACTTACTTGGAACAATCAACCTTGCGGGACAAATTTTGATAATGCCTCTGCATGTAATCTGACGTCAGAATCAATTGTTCAGATGAATGAGACATATGAAAATACTTGGAGATGTTTTGATGTAAAAAATATGATATCAAAGACATATGGTGATAGTGAAAACTTGTTTAGGGCTGTAATGCATACAAATGATGCTGATATTAATGAGTATGCTTCAAAAGATGTAGGTGATGCAACTTTGCATCCGTATCTTAATATTACTTATTCTAATGTTGTTGCTAGTCCTTCTTGGCTGAATCTTAGTATTGTGAGTCCAGCAAATACTACCTATACCTTAGCAGGTGTTTATGTTAATTTTTCTGTTAATAGTTCTGACTTGGACTCTGTTTGGTTTTTTAATGGTACTGATAATGTTAGTTATGTTGAAGGATATTATAATTTTAGTGAGGGGCAGCATGAGCTTATTGCTTATGCTAATGATATCTTTGGAAATTTGACTTCTGCGACTGTGAGTTTTTATGTTGATATTGATGATGAAGCCCCACTGCTTAGCATTATTAGCCCAATAAACACTAGCTATAATACTAGTAGTATTTATGTTAATATTAGTGCTATTGACGTTGACTCTAACTTGGACTCTGTTTGGTTTTTTAATGGAAGCGAGAATGTTAGTTATGTTGAAGGAGATTATAATTTTAGTGAGGGGCAGCATGAGCTTATTGCTTATGCTAATGATATCTTTGGTAATTTGAATAGTAGTGCTGTTAGCTTTAGTGTTAATCTAACTGTAACAGGTAACCAAAGCAATAATCAAAGTAATGATACTGGTTTTGATTTTTCAGGATATGTATTAAATGTTTATCCGCAGGATTATACTTTGGCTGCTGTTAATGACAAGGATGAAACTCAAAATATTGAAGTTGGATTGCATGATTTAGTTACTGACAATGTTACATTAAATATTAGTTACTATATTGATGCAGCAAGCAATTTTACATTCTTGTTAAATCCTAGTAGTGTGATGTTGAATAGTAGTGATAATGTAACAAATCCTGCGAAAGTTATATTTTCTTTTAAAGCAAATTCTAGTATCTTAGAGGGTACTTATTATGGTAATATTAGTTTTGGTAATGGGACTGATATTTTTGAGACTGTCGAATTTAGTTATGGGATAAATCCTCCTGCTGGACAACCTGTGATGTACTCAGATAGTAATGTTATGTGTGATGGGGAGTTTAGGCCTTATGATGGTGATAGTTGTTCTAATGATGAATCAATAGAGCAAGATTCTTCGTTTGTTTTTAATTACTTGATTGTAAATAACGGAAATAATACGCTTGAGCAATGTTTTATAAGAAGTGAATACAATTGGCTAACTGCTAGCTTGTATAATTTTTCATTGAATAAATCTGAAAATAAAAGTTTTACAGTTACTTATAATCCTACTACTGTAAATTCTGTTGCTGTTTATTATGACTTTTTGTATGTAGAATGTTTAAAAGCTGATGCTTTTGGAAATCAGGTTGAATCTTTAACTACTAATAGGCCTATTAACCGGATTGATGTTAGAGTAAAACCTGTTATAATAATTAATAATGATGGTGGTTCATCCTCTAGTGGGGGCGGTGGGGGTGTTATCTTTTTGCCAGTAGGGAACAATACTGGTAAAATAGATTTTGGTAGTTTGTCTGATATTGTTGCAAGAGATGGTGATTCAAAAACGATGTCAATTAAAGTTAGAAATACCGGGGGTGGTTACTTAAATAAGTGTAAATTAAAATTCTTTGGAGATTATGCTTCTTGGATTTATGTAAACCAAATTGCAGGCATTGCTCCGGGAGAATATGTAGATTTTGTTTATAGTCTTAATATTCCTGAAGGAACAGAACCAGGTTCTTATAAGGGAGAAATTGGTATGTTTTGTGAGGAAACTAACAAAACTCAAACTGTTTTTGTTAGGGTGCCAACAGGCCTGCAGGTAATACAAATTGGTGAAGTAGTGCATGAAGATGGGATTTTAGATGTTAATTATCTGTTTAATAATTCTGATAATGTCGATGAAGAAGTATTGATTGATGTTTGGCTTGTAGACCCTGATGGAGTTGAAGTGAAAAGAATTAATGATTTGTTTGTTTCAAGTGGTATGCTTACTTCTAGAGATATTGAACTAGAGCTTGGGGAAGAAGTGTATGGTATTTATTCATTATATTTAGCAAAAAGTGATGATCCGACTAATTTTGTGAGACAGTCAGTAGTATTAGGTGAATCCGGGGCTACGGGACAAGTTATTGGGGGAGGAAATACTGGACGTATTGCTGGAGCAATAGTTTTGGGATTAATAGTTCTTGCAGGTGCTATTTTTATGGCTAGAGGTTATGTAAAGCATAAAAAGAAAAAAAGAGTAAATGAGAAAAATGAAAAAAAGAAAATAAGTAGAAAACCACAAAAACATACTAAGAAGAAAAAAGCAAAAAAGAAAAAAAAGAAAGCTCAAGATGATATTTTTAAAGAAGTTGACAAATTGATACAAAAGAGAAAAGTGAAAAAACTTAGTAAAGGGAGTAAAAAATTAACTAAAAAGAAGAAAAAATAGGTTAATCCATAGGTTTAAATATAGTTTTTTTGTATCTCATTTATGCCCCGGTAGCTCAGTTGGATAGAGCACCTGCCTTCTAAGCAGGGGGTCGCAGGTTCGAGTCCTGTCCGGGGCATGTTTTTTATGTATAGCTAAGTTTAAAAACTCAATTTTTCTAATAGAATTATAATTATGTGCGGATCGCATAGTGGTTCTTGCACCCGCCTGCAGAGCGGGATACCCGGGTTCGATTCCCGGTCCGCACTTATTTTTATTTTTTTTATTTTTAACAATAATCTTTAAAAACACTTTTGTAGTGGTTAAATTATCAATGAGGTGATTGAAAGATGTATATTGTCAAAAAAACAATTAATGGTAAAGAATATTATTATTTAAACAAAAGTATAAGAGAAGGTGATAAAGTTCGTAGCAAAAGTGTTGCATATCTTGGGAAAGATCGCAAAGATGCTGAGCGTAAAAAAACAGAAATTGAAGAAACTTTGAAAATGGCTGACACAATCAAACAAGCAAAAGAAATTGTTGGAGAAACAGTTAGTAATGATAATGAAGTTAATGATAGTGATGATGCTTTTGAAAAGGAGAAGATAACTATTGAAGAATTAACAAATTTTTGTAAGGAAAAGGGATTTGTTTTTCGTAGTAGTGACCTTTATGGGGGGATGAGTGGTTTTTGGGACTTTGGGCCCCTTGGTGTTGAGCTTTTTAATAACATAAAACAGGACTGGTGGAACTTTTTTGTGAAAAGTAGAGATAATATGGTTGGAATGGAAGCAAGTATTATAAGTCATCCAAAGACTTGGGAAGCTTCTGGACATGTTGCAAATTTTAATGACATTTTTGTTAAATGTAAAAATTGTACAAAAACTACAAAATTAGATGAAAACGAGTTTGGAAAAGTTAAGTGTGAATGTGGGGGTGAATATGAAAATATGGGTAAGTTTAATTTGATGTTTGAAACTAAGGTTGGAGCGATTGATCCAGTTTCTGCATATCTTAGAGGAGAAACTGCTCAAGGGATGTTTATGGATTTTAAGCTTATTCAACAAACTTCACGTCAACAGTTACCTTTTGGTATTGCGCAAATTGGTAGATGTTTTAGAAACGAAATTGCTCCTAGAGATTTTTTGTTTAGATGTAGAGAATTTCATATAGCAGAGTTTGAGTTTTTTATTAATCCTGATGAAACAAACTGTGAACTTTTTTCTGAAATACATAGGGAAGTTAAAGTAAGGTTATTAGACTCTCAAACCCAGGAAAAGGATAGTGATGAATTAAGAGAGATAACTATTGGACAAATGGTTGATGAAAAAAGGTTAGGTAACTGGCATGCTTATTGGCTTGCTGAACAAATTCTGTGGTACCAAAGTTTAGGGCTTACTGAAATAAAAATAAGAGAACATACCAAAGACGAATTAAGTCATTATTCAAGTGCAACATTTGATGTTGATTATGAGTATAGTTTTGGTAGTTTAGAAGTTGCTGGTAATGCTGATCGTGGTCAGTATGATTTGTTGCAACATCAAAAACATAGTAAACAATCTCAGGAAATTTTTGATGAAAAAAGTAAAAAGAAAATAGTGCCACGAGTTATTGAGCCAACGTTTGGGATAGAGCGAGCTTTTTTGGCAGTTTTAACTAAAGGTTATACAAAAGACAAAAAACGTGATTATGTTGTTCTTCGTATTCCTGCAAAACTTGCCCCGATAAAGGCTGCAGTTTTTCCTATAATTAAAAAACCTGAATATATTGAAATGGCACAAAGTATTGTTGATGATCTTAGGCGAGAATGGAATATAATTTATGATAAAGGTGGTAGTGTTGGAAGACGTTATGCAAGAAATGATGAAATTGGCACACCGTATTGTATAACTGTTGATGCTGATAGTGAGAAAGGTAAGGACGCAACTATTAGGGATAGGGATAGTACAAGACAAATTCGAGTAAAAATTAAAGATTTACGTGATATACTTAGAAAATTGATCAATAAAGAGATAGAGTTTCTTAAAGCTGGAAAAATTGTTGATACAAGGGTTAAATAGGCTTATAATGTCTTTTTTGTTAGTGCAATAGTTTAAAAATATTGGATTCTATTACATTATGTTAAAAATGAAGTGGAATTTTAAGCAGGAGCTGGCGCGGAAGTTTATACATTTTCTTTCAGTTTTTATCTTATTTATTTACTTTTTGGCTAGTGATATTTTTAATAAACACATCGCATTATTGTTTCTTGTTTTAATATTAATCATTGCTATTGAGTTTGAATATTTTAGGATTGAAATTGGAAGCAAAATTCCATTAGTTAGTCATGTCTGGAAATATTTAAGGCGTAAAAAAGAAAAAGCTACTTTTGGTGGTGATGTTTTCTTTTTAATTGGGGCAATACTTGTTTTGGCAATTTTTGATATACGTGTTGCTATGGCAGCCATTTTAATGACAACTTTTGGAGATTTAGCAGCGGCATTGGTTGGTACTAAGTATGGGAAACATCAAGTTTTTGGACTGAAAAATAGAAGTTGGGAAGGGACCTTGACAGAGTTGGCAGTTGATTTGCTTATTGGTATTGGTGTATTTTTTAGAGGAGCTATCTATGACATTTCACTCATTTATTCTTGGCAATTATGGCTATTAGTTGGTATTATGGCAATAACTGCTACATTTGTTGAAACTATTATATACAAATTAGATGACAATTTAATGATACAAATCTTTGCAGGATTTAATGGACAGATTGCTTTAGTTATTTTGAAGTACAATAATTTATTTCCAAATTAATTTTCAGGCTTATTTCTTTGAATTGGTAAATATTAGAAAATATGTTTTGTAACAAATATTTGTTTTTAAATTAAAAATAATTGATCTTTTGATGTATGACAAAAATAAAGCTCATTATGTTGTAGTTACTGGGATTCTTGTGAAAGATGGTAAATATTTAATTGCTAAAAGAGCCGAGTGGGAAAAGGCTTTTCCTGGTCAGTGGACTGTCCCTGGTGGTAAGTTGGAGGTTCTAGATTATGCTTTAAAGGAGAAAGATACAAACAGTCATTGGTATAATGTTTTGGAGAATTTATTGAAAAGGGAAATTAAAGAAGAAGTTGGGTTAGATGTTAAGAATATTGGATATGTCACTAGTTTGGTTTATGTAAGGAGTGATGAAATACCTACATTGATCATTAGTTTGTATGCAACGCCTGTTGGTGATACTGTGCAGTTATGTAAGGCTCTTAGCGAGTATAGATGGGTTGACATTAATGAAGCTAAGAATTATGATTTAATTGAAGGGATTTATGAAGAACTTGTCATTCTGGATAAACATCTTAAGCAAGGTGATGATATGGAATGGAAAAAGATGAATGATTAATGAGAAAGAAATGGACCTGCCGGCTGAGTCAATTAAAAATTGCCAGTGCCGTCAGTTCCAAAAGAATGGACCTGCCGGGAGTCGAACCCGGGTCTCTCGACTGCCAGCCGAGAATAATAACCATTATACGACAGGCCCAATAAGTTTTATAAATTGGGTTTGTTTAAGTTATTTATGGTAAAAAATAAGGTGAAGCTGTGGGTCGATATTGTAATGTTTTTAGATCTACTGGTTGTTGCTTTGTCTGGCTTTATTTTATGGTTTGTTTATCCTGCAGGAAAACATAGTGGGAGTGCGGGAGTTAAATTTTTGTTTGATAGATTTAAATGGTTAGAGATTCATAATTGGGTAACTGTTATATTTATTATTTTATTATTAGTGCATTGGACATTAAATTTTGCATGGATAAAATCAATGCTTAGATTTAAGAAAAAAGTTGAGCCGCAAAAAGGTGTGATCCCTAAGGTAAATGTTGAGCAAAGTAAACCTGTAAATCTTGTTAAATAATATTTTTTTAATATAAGAATCTTTAAAAAGATTAAAGCATAAAAGTTTTTTATGAGAGTTTATAGAATACGTGAAGAAAGTCTAATGGGTGATTATGATGCTGTTGGGGAAGTTGCTTATGAAGCGATGGCAAAAGAAGTGTCAAGCCATCCTGGATGGTATGATTTGCCAAAGGATGGTGGCGGAGATATTGATTTGGCAGATTACTAAACACAAAAAAAATGAAACCAGAAAATAATACTGAATGTCTATTTTGTAAAATCGCAAAAGGTGAGATTAAGTCTGATTTTATTTATGAAGATGATAACTTTTTTGCTATTTATGATATTGATCCGATAACTCCTGGGCATGCCATGGTTATTCCTAAAAATCATTATAAAACGTTTATTGATATTCCTAATACAATGGGCCTTGAGTTACTTGACGCAATAAAAAAGGTTACATTAAAAATAATTTCTGAGACACAGGCTGAATCTTTTAATTTAATGGTTGTGGGAGAAGATGTGTCTCATGTACATATTCATGTTATTCCACGAAAAAAAGGTGACGGTATAAAACCTTTAGTTAACTTGAATAGAATTGCCCAAGTAAGCGAAAAGGCAGAAATTTAAAAATAAAAGCTCGCATACCCCACTACTGCGCTGTGGTCTTTTGTGATGTCTCCAGAATTTTTGTATTGTATTAATTTTGGTTTTGTTTTTTTAAGTTTGCAAAGATGAAACAAAATTAAAAGTGGATAAATTCCACAAGCATCTATTTGCTTGAAATTTTGAAAGTTTAGATCTTCTATTAATTTTATTGAATGTTTGTCCTTTTGTGTGGCTACCTCGTGTGGAAGAAAATGTGATAAGTCTGTTGAAAAGATTAAAACAGTATTTTTTAATTTTGCTAGTTGTTTTGCAATTTCTTCTGCCTTTTCATTAGTTATTTGACCCACCATTAATGGCATGATCTCTTCAAAACCTAATTTTTGTAAAAATGGAATTTGATTAGTTATTGAATGTTCTCGCCTAATGTCTGCTGTTGGAAAATCTTTGTTAAATAAGTCTATATTGCCTAGCGGGGTTGACCATTTTTTTCGGTTAGATGTTGCTGCCTCATATAAATGAACATAATGGCTGGGCCCTAAAATGACTGCCTTTTTATATTTTTTACCTTTTAAGTATGCAAATGCTGAGCCGGCTATTGCACCTGAATATAGGTAAGCTGCGTGAGGGACGATAATTCCATTTATCTTTTTGCCTCTTTTTCTTCCAACAAATTTAGTTAATTGGGTATTTAGTATGCGTTTATTTTCAGGATACCACATACTTATATATAGATGTTTTAGTATATATTTTTTGTTATGACTGGAAAAAGGGCTGAATTTTAAGGAATTTCCAAAGGCTTTAAAAAACCTAATTTTTTAAATATTAAATGGAAGATAAAAAAATAAAACTGATTTTCTTTGATATGGAAGGAACATTATTTAAGAAGATTATTAAATTTAGTAAAGGAAATACTACTCCGAGTGCATGGACCTTAATCGCAAAACATTTAGGCCCCGAGGCATTAAAAGAGGAAGAAGAAACAAAAGATAAATGGAATAATAATAAATATGCAGGTTATGTTGAATGGATGGAAGATACGATAAAGATTCATCAAAAATATGGTTTGACAAAGAATTTTTTTGATAAGGTTATGGATAGTGTTGAATATCATAACGGGGTGAAAGAAACTTTTAAAATATTAAATGAAAAAGGTTACAGAACTGTGTTAGTTTCTGGAGGATTTAAGGCAAATGCTGACAGAGCTCAAAAAGATTTAAAGATTGATCATTCTTTTGCAGCGTGTGAATATTTTTGGGATGAAAAAGGAAAGTTAATACATTGGAATTTGTTGCCGTGTGATTATGAAGGCAAGTATCATTTTATTAAATTAATTATGAAAGAACATGGCCGAAGTCCTGACGAGTGTGCGTTTGTTGGTGATGGGATAAATGATGTACATTTAGCAAAAGAAGTGGGGGTTGGGATTTCATTCAATGGTCATGAAGAATTGCAAAGGGTTTCTACTCATGTTATTAATCAAGAAGAAGGTAAAGAAGATTTTAGAGAAATACTAAAATATTTATAATTCTATTATTTATTAATTCTATGAAAAAAGAATGTAAATTATACAAACAAGAAAAAGATAAGGTTAGATGTTTAGCATGTGCTCATAAATGTCTTATTAATAAGGGAGAAACAGGGATTTGTGGTGTAAGGAAAAATATTGAAAATGAGCTAATTTTGTTGGTATATGGTAAAGTTGTTTCGATGGCAGTGGACCCGATTGAGAAAAAGCCATTGTATAAGTTTTTGCCAGGAACTGACATTTTTTCTATTGGTACTGTTGGATGTAATTTTAGGTGTGATTTTTGTCAGAATTATGATATTTCTCAGGCTAGCAAAGCAGGATTTATTTTGGGTGAAGAAATTAAGCCAGAAGAAATTGTTAAGAAAGCTATTTCTAGTGGATGTAACAGTATTGCATATACTTATAATGAACCTGCAATATTTATTGAGTTTGTGTATGATATTGCAAAACTTGCAAAGGAAAAGGGTCTTAGGAACGTGCTTGTAACTAATGGGTATATGAGTGAGGAAGCGTTTGAGTATGTTAAAGAATATATTGATGCTGTTAATATTGATTTGAAAGGAAATGACTTGTTTTATCAAAAATTGTGTGGCGCAAAATTGAATCCTGTGCTTGACACAATAAGACGGTTTAGCAAGGCAGGAAAACATGTTGAGGTGACGACCCTTTTGATTCCTGAAGAAAATGATGATGACAAAGAAATAGAAGATATTGCAAAATTTATCGCCTCAGTTGACAAAAATATTGTATGGCATATTAGCAGATTTTTCCCACGTTATAAAATGCTTGATAAAGATATTACTGGGAAAAAAAGTTTAAAAAAAGCATATGAAATTGGAAGGAAGTATTTGAATCATGTTTATTTAGGAAATGTGTAGTTAGTTTGATTATGATTAATTTTATAATGTTTGATGTTCTTGGTATTTTATGGCAAATCTTAGTCCGGAAGATGTTTATAGTGTTCTAAGTTTTGATTACCAGTCTACAAGTAAGATTCGGGGCTTGGTTGCAGAGAAGTCTGGTGTTAATAAGATGAAGATCCCTATAGGTGCAATTTTTTCTAATTTGTATGGTTTAGCGCGTGAAGATCTGGTAGAAGAACATATTAGGGAACCTACTGAAGAAGAAGCAAAAATAAGGCGCGGGAGTAAAGTTTTTGAGTTTAGGAAAACTGGCAGAAGTGGTAAAAAAGGTCTTGACAAAGAAGATCTCGAAGGGATTTTTGGGCTGAATTTGGCATAGTATCTAAAAATTTATAAACCTTTATTTCTAGCACAAATAATGAGTATCGAATATAAACTCGAAATAACTGGTTCTGGGAAGTATAAACAATTAGAATGTGATCCAAACTCTAAAGCAATTATAAGAAGTCTTTGGATGTCTGAGTCTCGGGATTGCATTGCTTTTGAAAGACAAAATGGTGATGGTTCAACATATGGAAGTAATTGGGGGCTTGACAGTTTGAATTGTTTTAAGGAATTAAAAAGGCATAAACGGATAATGGATATGTCTCCAAGGAATTTAAAAAAGTTTGCTACAAGAGTTTATGAATTGCTTTATAGTGATATTAATGGTGCTGAAAGATATGTTACTGGCCCAAAAATTGATGAAACAAGGCCAGAATATAAACAAATTCTTAGAGAGATGAAAACTTTGCAACGTGAAGAAAAAAGACTGATTTCTTCTGGAGAACTCACTTTTTCGGAAAATTCTTCAAAAGAATTTACTTGTATTTAATTCGTAATAGATGTTATTTCTAAGGTACGTAAGATGTGGATGATTATTTTTAGATCTCAAAAAAGTTTATCACCTAAATATTTATGAATAATAAACGAAATCTTTCGGTATGGATATTAAATATGTTCAAATGCATACACGAGAACAAAAGGCCTTGGGTGAAATTATCCGAGAAGAATGGCCGGATTTAAAGAAAGGAATAAGCGGGTTTGAAGATTATTGGTTAAACCGTTCATTTTTTACAGAAGCTTTAGTAGTTACAGAAAATGGGATCGTTATTGGTGGTAATTATATGACAAATCATGAAAAAGAGTTAAGCAAATTTGAAAAAGAAATGCAATTGCGCCCAGAAAAAAATAACATTGAGGCAGAATTTATAGTTCTTAATTCAGATTTCAGAAATCGAGGTATTGGCAGCCAATTAATGAAGTTCATGCAAAAAACATATCTAGTAGAAAAGGGATTTGAAAGCATAATTTTACAATCAAATATAATAGAAAGTCAACAATTTTATGAACGACACGGTGGTATAATTCTTTTTAAAGATAAATCTGAGAAAACTCAATATCATCCTGTCTGGAAAAAAGATGTTTTAAGTGAGGGCACTATTTTTATGTATACCCCTGAATCTTGTAAGGTGTGAATCTTAGCTCAAAAATTTAGATTATTGAAAAAATTTTAAAAATAAACCACAACAATTTTTATAAATCTTAAATAAGATTAAATATTATGCTAAAACGTTTAAGAAGAAAGTCTACAAAAGAAAATTTCCCTCACCAAAACCTATCAGTCAGAGAAAGAACTTATTCTGGAGAAGAAATTGATGCGGATTTATATCATTTGGGGGTTGGAGACACTGTTCGTGTTTGTTTTCACTATCTTCCCGGAGCCTCTGAAGAAAAACATTTTGAATGGCACAATACTACTTATTGGGGTCATAAGTTCGGGAGAGATTCTTTTATAATAAACTCTTATCCAGAACTTAAAGAGTTTAGTGGGAGTAGAGAAAAAATGAGAGTTATGCAAACTGGAATGCCGGGTGATTATTTTATTATTTTAGATGAAAATGATGTGAAAATTAGAGAATTTAGTGAAGGAAAAAAGAAACGGGGACATGAAAAAAGAAGAGATTTAATAAGGCGAGCTTTTGAAAACACGCCTACTTGTGATTATATGTGATAGTAATAAGATTTATATTTTTTAATAATTTCTCCCTCTGGGTGGGGGGGCGGAGGTTTAAGACTCATCTGCGATTGCGTTTAACGTTTGCGATTAAAAAACCTGAAAGGCTCGAGCGGAGCAAAGTGACCTCGAGTGTGCGAAGCATATGGGTGGAAGAATTTATTCTGGAACTTTTTAATCGCTGTTATATTTTCCGCAGGACAACGAATGAAATGAGGAGAGTTTGAACTGGGGCGATTCAGAAGTTTTATATATTTGTTGAATCTACCGCTTTTAATGGCAAAGAAAATAAGTGTTAGAAGCAATAATCAAAGGGGAGGAATAACTGCCCATAGTGTAAATATCAACCCTGCCTCTCAAAAACAGAAGGGGCTATGGGCGAACCCTACTTTTAAATACATTGTAATCCCTATTTTAATAGGAGTCCTTATTTTAAGTATTTCTATTGGAGCTGATAAAATGTTTGGGAAAGATAAAACACCTGATGAGGTATATAATGTTGAAAGTAACCATCAGAGTGGAGGAATAACTGCAGGCAAGATTGATAATGTTAATATGATTAATCCGAGGCCAAAAAGTAGCTTAACTTATAAGACTGTTACTCTAAACGAAAAAATTGGAAATCTTTATCAATCAGAATTTTTATTAACCATTACAATTCCTCAGGGTGGATGGGTTGAAGGAGTATCTTCTCCAAAATCTATTTTTTTAAAATGTGAAAAAGCATTCCCAAAAGCAGGAGATGTTATTGGAGGTACTAATTTTAGTTCAAATGGACAAAGTACTACTGAACAACATCGTATTATTTGTACATCCTCCAAACCTGTTGAAGATGATGGCAATCTTTTTTTCTTGGCTTAAATAAACGCTAATCGAGCCCCAGTTCAAATTAAATATAATTCCTATTAACCTCATTGTTTATGCTTAAATATACCAAAATTGGATAAAAAGCGCAATATTATTATACCTTGTTAACTGCTATGTCTTATGAAAGAATTGTTAAAACTTGCGCGAGAAACGATTAAAGCTTATCTTACTGGAGAGGTTTATGAAGCAGATCCAACGCTTATTGAAGAGTTTGGTGAAGCTGGGGCTAGTTTTGTTACTTTAACCCTTGATGGGGAGCTGCGAGGGTGTGTCGGGAGCTTGTCTGCTCGACAGCCGCTTTACACAGATGTTGCTGAAAATGCTATGAATGCAGCATTTCATGATACAAGGTTTGGGCCTGTTGTTCTTGATGAACTTGATAATATCAAAATCGAAGTGTCAGTTTTGAGCTCGCCTGAAAAGCTAGGAAAGGGTGAAGAAGTTTTTGATAAAATTGAAAGTGATATGGGGCTTATCTTGAAAAGAGGGTTTAAAAGTGCAACGTTTTTGCCGCAAGTTTGGAAACAGATTCCTGACAAAACTGAATTTTTAGAACATTTGTCAGTCAAAGCAGGGCTTGGGCAAAGTGATTGGAAAGGCGCAGATCTTGAATTTTATAAAGTTGAAAGTGTTGAAGAATAGAAGAAGAAGAAAGAGACTAATGAGGCCAGTAAAAAAGTTAGTTTCCTAGCTTTTTATAACCGACCCAGATTAGGATAAATAAAACAAGTCCAAGAATGATTGCTTTTAAGATATTATTTAAATTTGTCCAATAAAATAAGGTTCCAAAGATTGTTAGGAATGTTCCGCCGATCATTAAGCCAGAGGATACGCTTGGAAGTGTCAAAATTATTCCTGCAACAAGAGCAATCATGCCTACAATTATTGAAACTAAAAATACTGTTAATTTGTATCTGTTAGCTGCTGCTTCAAAATCTTCTTGACATTCTTTATAATAATCACAATATCCTTGCTCTTCTGGGCATGGGGCTTGAATACATCTAATTTCTAAATCAATCCAGTTGCCTCCACTATTTGTACATGCTGTTTGATTTATTTTTGCAGGAGTTTGTGGAGATCCTTTTAAGGCTGTTCTTTCACCACCACAAAAGTCTTCCCAACTAGGTCTAGGATAGACCGCATTTATGAAATAGATTACAAAAGCTGACAAAATTATGGCAATTGCTATGCTTAAAATAATTGTTTTCATACGTGTGGGCACTATGACCTTTTCTTTTTTCATATTAAGCATAAGGTTGTTTTGTATATAAAGTTGTTGATAACTACAAAATTGTTTGAAGTTATTAGATTGTATTGACCATTTTTTGATAAAAAAATGGCTGCTCCCGTCGTATGAAACCTGGGGTTTCCTAACAAGTCACCTTCCCTTTATTTCACCATTTTTTGATAAGAAAAATGGCTGCTCCCGAAGTTGAATCGGGGACCTCTGCCTCATGAAAGCAGCGCTCTAACCAACTGAGCTAAGCAGCCATGAAATATTGAAATAATGTTCATTTAAAAAACTTTTTAAAAGGAAAATTGTTATATATATTGTAAAAAGAGGGAACATGGCAGATATTGGATCAATTGCAGGTAATATAAAAAGTAATGTTGAAGGTGTTGTAAACGGGTCTTTAATAAATAATGTGACCCCTGATCTTGCGTCAAGTTTTGCAGGATTATTGACAATATTAAAAGCTGCTGGATTAATCTTTATAATTTATCTTATTTTTGTTATTGTTCGAGGCATTTTTCAAATAAGGCGTAATATGAGGATAACGAAAATGTATCATAAAGTTTATGAGATTGATGAAAAGGTTGACGTTTTAATAGAACATAATGAAATAAGTTTAGAGATACTTAAAAGAAAGCTTAATGCAAGAGCTAAAGCTCCTGAAAAGCCAAGAAAAAGGCATCATGGATTTTTGTATAAATTATTTTTCTTTTGGAAAAAGGATAAAGGTCAAGATGATAAAGAGCAAGAAGATAAGAAAGATAAGGATCAAGATGATAAAGAGCAAGAAGATAAGAAAGATAAAGACCAAAAGGATAAGGCTGATGAGGATAAAAAAAATGATAAAACTAAAGTAGTAAAAGAAGATTTTAAAAAGTTAAACAAGAAAAGTGATGTGGTGGTTAAGAAATCTGATAAGGGAAAACTTGACAAAAAAAGTAGTAAAAAGAAATAATTAGGGTTTTACTAAGTATAATTCAATAGTTGATACAAATATTCGTTTACCTTCTTTGTTTTCAAATTGTTCGCTTGATACTTTGATGTCTCTTATTTGAATATTTTCATCTTTTAGAAATGTTCTTTTTGCAACTTCAACAACGTCTACGGCTTTTGAGATAAATTTGCCACGTGCTGATACAATAACTTCGTCTTGCCCTTTATTTTGGAATTGCATAACAACACCGGTTACATAATTCATAAAAGGTTTAATCCCGATAAAAATGATGTTATCTTTTCCCTTTTCAGGATTTTCTGTGGGAGCTTCTTTAGCCTGCTTTTCTTCTTCCATTTTTACTGTGTATTCTTTTGTTTCTTAAGTCTTGTAACATACCCTGCAATTTGGTTCCGAATTTTCTTGCTTGGTATAGCTGATCCTTTCAAGACGTTTTTGTTCCCTTCAAACGTATCAGTAAATACGTTTTTTTCTTTCATTAAAGCATGAGCTGTCCTTTTAACTAGTTTTGATTTGATTCTTCCCATATAATTAGGGCACTTTAGGGCTTTTTAAATATTATTATAGTATGATTTTGGAGACTTTTTACTTGATTTTGACTGTTTTTAGTATAGAGAAGTATTTTTCTTCGTATTCTTGAGCTTTTTTGCTTAATTTGCCTGTATAAATGAAAAGTCCTGGAAGAGGAATTGTTTGAGCATTAGATAAATGTTTTTTTAGGTCTGTTTCAGTAATACTTTTTTTATTTTTAGCTAATGTAAGGACGTTTATTGGGCCTAACTGGGATTTTATTTGAGTTATGCAATTATATTCTTTTGCTTTATAATCTTTTTCTTCAATTATTTTGTAGTGGGTATTTATGAAATTTATTACTTTTTCTACAAATTCTGGTTTTGATTTTTCTTTTTTTGTAGGAATTGTAGTAACTAAAGGATTTTGAAAATTGTTTGAAGCTGATTGCACTGATTTGACTACTTTTTTAGGTATTAGTCTTGGTGCAGGCACTATTACTTTTTTTTCTTGTTTTTTGTTAACATTTGGGGTTTTAGAAAAAAGGTTTCTTATTTCTGATTCTGGTGCTAACATGTATCTCCAATAAATGTCTTGATTTATTCTAAATCCTATTGCAAAATCTTTAATAGCTCTAAGGGCCACGCGTATGGCTGGTTCTTGGTTAATGTCTTTTAAAACTTTTTTTTCTTTTAATAATAAAAATGCTTCTGTTTCTTTTGGATGTAAATATTTATGAAAATTTTCAAGCAATTCTTCTTGACCTTCCATGAAGTAAAGTGGTGTGCCGCCTACTTTTAAATTACTAACCTTGATTCTTTTACTATCAGTTAGTTCTGAAAGAAAAGCTGCAATAAATAATGAACTCATGTCTACCTCTTTTGCTATATTTATTGGCAAACTTGGCCCTTTTTCGTTTAGTACCTTAATTATTCTTTCATGTGTTTCGTTTGGATCAATCATAAAACATTATCTTAAAGTGAATTAATAAACTTAATTGTGTTTAACCTCTGGATATTATTAATATAATATATGCAATGTATAGCCATAAAAATAAGATTCCGTGTTTTCTTTCAAGACGGCTTTTTTCAGCTAGGAATGTAAAAGTAAATAATAGTAGTGTGACAACTCCTAGAATTATTAGATCTAGATTAATAAATATTGGTATTTTTACTGGAGAGACTATGGCGGTAAGACCTAAAATCCAAAATATATTAAATATGTTTGACCCGACAATGGTTCCAATTGACAAGTTTATGTCTTTTTTTAATGCAGCAGTTATTGAAGTTGTAAGTTCTGGTAATGATGTGCCTAAAGCTACTATTGTTGCTGAAATGAAAAATTGAGACAATCCTAACTTTTCTGCAATATAGACTGCTCCTCTTACTGTCCAAAGTCCGCCAAAATATAAACAGATTAAGCCCAGAATTATATAGAAAATAATTAATGAGTAAGGTCTTTTCTCAATTCTTTCTTTATCTTCTCTTGTTCTTTTTAATTTTTCTCGCTGAGAAAGAGCCATACCAAATGCGTAGTATATGAATATTGCAAAAAATGCTAAAAGAATTAATCCATCTGCCCGAGTTACAATGAATGAATTATCATTGTTTAAAAGAAATTTGTTTGAGATAAAAAATAATACTGCTACTGCTAAAAATGCAAAAGGTATTTCTTTTCTTACAGTCGTTGCAGGGACTGTTATTGCATGTATCGTTGCTGTTGCACCTAGAACTAATAAGATATTAGCAATATTACTTCCTATAATGTTTCCAAAAACTATCTGATCATTGCCACTAATTGATGCTATTAAATTGACAACTAGTTCTGGTGTGGATGTCCCGAAAGCAACAATTGTTAGTCCGATAACTAATGAAGAGATACCTAATTTTTTTGCTAAGGAGGATGCACCATTAACTAGCCATTGTCCGCCCTTTACTAAAAGAACTATTCCTATTGCAAATAATACATATTCGTAAACTATCATCCTCTTTTTATGGTTTTATCCAATCACTCTCAAAATAAGATATTGAGTGTTGTGAATCAATTAATGCTATTAATAATTTTTTGGCTGTTGAATGTGAGATTCTGTTAGTTGAAACAAACTCTTTCCATTTTACTTTGTCCCTTGGAGAACTTATAAAAACTAACCATTTGGCATGTTTACTTTTTTTATCATAGACTCTGAATTCTGTACCAAATTTAAGCGCAGTTTTTACAATGTATCCTTTTTCTCTTAAATCCTTGTAAACTAAATAGTTTCTAGAAAAGTTTTTATGTTTTTTAGAGAATAGTTTTATTGCTTTGATAGAAGTTATTTTTTTTTCTTTAAACATTATTTTGGCTTTTGCTTTTTCAATTAAATAAAATGCTTCATATTTTGAATAGATAACTTTGCTTGTTTTGTATTCTCCAAGCTTCTTATTTTTTGCAAGAGTTATTGCTTGAGCTGTATTAGAAAATAGCTGGTTTCCTAAAAAATAAATTTCAAACGCCATGATTGTAGGTGCTAAAAGAATTATTTAAAACTAACTAATTTTTATTTTTTAATTATTTTGACACTTTTAATGCCTTGAGGAGTTACCTTGTCTACAATTATTACTGAGTTTCTTAGTTTTATTGATTCTCCTCTTTTTGGTATTCGTTTAAGTTTATTTACCACAAATCCTGCTAAAGTGTCGAATTTTTTTTCTTTAATGCCTAAATGTAATATTTTGTTAACTTCTTGTACTGGTGCTTTTGCGTCCACTCGGGTTATTTTTTCGTTAACTTTCTTTATGAAAACGCTTGTTCTTTGACTTTTGTCAAAAATTTCTCCAACAATTTCTTCTAAAATGTCTTCAACAGTGACAAGTCCTGAAACATGGCCATATTCGTCCACTACAATCGCCATGGCAAGCTTTTTGCTGCTTAGCTCTGTCAGTAGGTCGTCGATTTCTTTTGATTCTGGAACAAAATATGCAGGTTTTACTATTGTTTTAATTTTCATATTCATTTGCGTATTTTTCACATATTTAAGTACTGTATCAACATCTAATATTCCTACAATATTGTCTCTATCGTTTATGTAGACTGGATATTTTGAAAATGGGCTTTTTACAATAAAGTTTATCATTTGAGACAATTTTTTGTTTCCGTCAAGCATTTCTATGTTTGCATCAGGAGTCATTATTTCTGTAGCTTTTGTTCCTTCAAATTGTAATAAGTTGTGCATCATTGTTGCTGAGCCTTTGTCTAAGATTCCTTCATCTTTACCCATTGAAACAATTGTACTTATTTCTTCATGTGATAATTTTGTTTTTCCAGCAGAACCAAATAATTTATTTATAGCTTTTGTGATCTTTTCGAAAACATAAACAACTGGCGCTAAAATAATTGATAAGATGTATATTGGTTTTGAGACTAAAAGGGATATCTTTGTTGCGTTTTGTGACGCAAAAGTTTTTGGGCTTATCTCGCCAAAGATGAGTATTAGAAAAGTCATTACTCCTGTTGCAATCCCTATACCACTTGACCCGAAAATGTTTGTAAATATTACTGTTGCAAGAGAAGCTGCACCAATGTTTGCTAAATTATTTCCGATCAAAATTGTGATTATAAGTTTGTGTGGGTTATTTTTTAATTTTTCAAGAGTTTTTGAGCCCCTTTTTTTCTTTGTAACAAGTGATTTAACTTTTACACGGCTTATTGACATGAATGCTGTTTCTATTCCTGAGAAAAATGCAGAAAAAAATAGTAAAATTACTAAAATAATTATTTGTGTTGTTGAGACCATTTTCACTTCTTTTTATAAATAAGGGTAGTTGTAGTGTTTTATAAATTTTTTCTTAACACTAGAATTGTAAAAAATAGGGTTGCTATAGCTAAAGTTATAACACCAATTGGTTCTGTTTTAAATGAAGCAAATCCAGACATTCCAACTATATTTCCAGTCACCCTTGGTAAAGAAAAAACTCCAGACAAAAGCAAACATCCTACCGCAGCTATTGCGAGATTTGTGTTTAATTTGGATGAAGGTTTGCAGGGTATTGGTATAGGGTCTGTTGATTCTACATTATTTTTCCTTGATTTTTTCATCTTTTTTTAATACCCCCTTAAAATGTATGATTAATATAGGTTTTTGTTGTTTATAAATTTATTTTTTAATCACAAATTATTTAAATGGGGTTTTGATCTTTATTGTATGAAACTTAGACAAAATACTTTGAGTTTAGTATTATTAGTCTTAGTCTTAGTCTTAGTCCTGTTATAATACAGGGCTGTTTTTCTTTGCTTATTAGATAAATAATAAACAATTCTTTTTTGAAAAATGGTTCTTGAAACATTAACCCAAATAGCTGAAAAATCTGTGAATCTTCGTAGTTGTGGGGAGGTAAATATTTGTGGAAAATCTGATAAAAAAGGTGTTATCCCTAGGGATAATGTTAGTGAATATGCTTTTACAAGGACATTACTTACTCCAGAGGATATTTTCATAAATCTTCCAAGATGCAAATGTTGTTATGATATCCTTGAGTTAAATGAAGAAGCTAAGATGAATGAAATAAGAGAAGATAAATATAAAGGCAAATGGATGATTAGTTTTTATGAATATTCTGGAGGATTGATCTTTGGGTCAAGAATGCCTGTCCCGGATGGTATGAGGGAAATGGAAATTGATTATAGGGATTTTAAAGATCATTTATCTCCTGTACCAATACATTTTTATGATTCCTTTGGTAGAAAAAGACAAAGATATGATGTTAGGGGTAACCTTTTAAAATAACTAAATATTGGTATGGATAGATATAATGGTAGAAAAAAAGCAAACAGTAAGAAAAGAAATTAATTTTAAGAGAATAGAAAAAAAATGGCAAAACAAATGGGAAAATGAACATGTTTTTGCTGCTAAGGAGGGAAAAAAGAAAAAGTATTATGTTTTGGAAATGTTTCCTTATCCTTCAGGGAGTGGGCTTCATATGGGGCATACTTTGAATTATACTATTGGCGACATTTTTTCTAGATTTAAACGAATGAATGGGTTTAATGTGTTATATCCTATGGGTTTTGATGCGTTAGGTCTTCCTGCAGAAAATGCTGCTATAAAGGCTGGAGCGCATCCGAAAAAGTATACCCTGGATGCTGTTAAAAATTATATTAAACAACAAAAGGCAATAGGGCTTAGTTATGATTGGGATCGTTTGGTGGTCACTTGTGAACCTGAATATTATCGGTGGAATCAATATTTCTTTTTGAAATTTTTAGAAAACGGGCTTGTTTACCGTAAAAAGGCTCCTGTTAATTGGTGTCCAAAATGTAATACTGTGCTTGCTAATGAACAAGTTCATGAAGGGAAATGTTGGAGGCATGAGAAAACAAATGTAGAAATTAAGCAGTTAGAGCAGTGGTTTATAAAAACTACAAAATATGCTGACGAATTATTGACAAGTGCGGGTAAGCTTGATTGGCCTGATAAGATTAAGAAATTGCAAAAAAATTGGATTGGAAAGAGTCATGGTACTGAGATTGATTTTGAAATTGAAGGCGAAAAATGGCCTGTGTTTACAACTAGGCCTGATACGATCTATGGAGTTACTTTCATGGTTATATCTGCTCAGCATTCACGTTTAATGGATCTTGTAAGTGAGGAACAAAAAAAAGATGTCGAGAAATTTTTGAAAAAGATTAAGTCAGTATCAGAAAAAGAAATGGGGGATTTAGAAAAGGAGGGGGTCTTTATTGGAGCTTATGCTAAAAATCCTGTTACAAATGAAAATGTTCCTGTTTATGCTGGAAATTTTGTTTTAGCAGATTATGGTACTGGTATGGTGATGGCGGTTCCTGCACATGATCAGCGTGATTTTGAATTTGCTAAAAAATATGATATTCCAATAAGGGTTGTTATTCAGCCTGAAAAGATAACTCTTAATGATAATGAGATGACTTGTGCTTATACTAGTGACGGGAAGCTTGTTGGGTCAAATGAGTTTAATAGATTAAATAATCGTGAAGCAATTGATGAAATTACTAAATCAATGGATAAGAAAGGGATTGGGCGTAAAACTATTGAATATAAATTTAAAGATTGGTTAGTGTCTCGTCAAAGATATTGGGGAACACCGATTCCTATTATTTATTGTGATGCGTGCGGGGTAGTTCCTGTGCCTGAGTCTGACTTGCCTGTTGTGTTACCACAAAAAGTAAAGTTTGGGAAAGGGAATCCGTTAACTACTAACAATGATTTTGTTAATGTTGCATGTCCAAAGTGTGGAAACGCAGCACGTCGTGAGACTGATACTCTGGATACATTTTTTGATAGTAGTTGGTATTTTTTGAGGTATTGTGATAATAAAAATGATAAACTTCCTTTTAATAAAAAACGTATGGAATACTGGATGCCTGTTGATCAGTATATTGGGGGTGCAGAGCATGCTTGTATGCATTTAATCTATGCACGTTTTTTTACAAAAGCGCTTCGTGATTTGGGTTTTTTACAGTTTGATGAACCTTTTACTAGTCTTTTTAATCAAGGCATTCTGCATGGGCCTGACGGGTTTCGTATGAGTAAGTCTAGGGGAAATGTTGTGTTGCCTGAAACAGTCTCAGCAAAGTATGGGATTGATACTGCACGATTATTTTTGGTCTCAGTTGCAAGCCCTGACAAAGACATTTTTTGGAGTGAAAAAGGGATTAGTGGTAGTTTAAGATTTGTTAAACGAATTTTTGGATATTTTAATACTATTAAACCTACAAAATCTAGCACGAGGATTGAAAGTAAGATTAATAAGGCAATAAAGGACGT
>JAAOYK010000005.1 GCA_018221305.1 Candidatus Pacearchaeota archaeon | reverse complement strand
TTTTTGTCTTCCTTTTTATCTTCAGGTTTTTTGTCTTCCTTTTTATCTTCAGATTTTTTGTCTTCCTTTTTGTCTTCAGATTTTTTGTCTTCCTTTTTGTCTTCAGGTTTTTTACCTTTTTCCTCTTCTTTTTTCTTTTGTTCTTTAGCTTTCTTTTGTGCCTTTTTCTTGTTTGCAGATTTTCTTTCTTCTTTTTCTTTTTTCTTCTTTTTCTTTTCTTCAAGTTTTTCTTTTGCTTCTAGTAAAAACTTTTCAGGATTTAAATTAAATATTTTAATCTTGTGAGTTTTTGCATACTCTGCAATTTTAAGTTTATTTTTTAGGCTAACTTTAGCAACAACTACTAAATTTTCTTCCTTAGCTTCTTTTAATTCTTGTAAATTATTAATTGTTATTGGATTTTTCCCGTTAATTTTCCCTCGGTCATCTTTCTTTGTTCTAAATCCGATCATAACCTTTCTTAAATGTCCTTTCATTTTAAGCCGCATCTTATTATCAATACCTGTACCTTTTCTGTATTTTAGTTTCTTTTTCCTTCTAACTCCTAGGGATGATCTTCTATGTGCCCCTGTTCTTAAAAATTTTGGACTGTTTACCATTTTTATGAAAACGATCTCCTTGGTTTATCTACTATAAATATGCCATCTTGGAATATTCGTCTATCCTTGTTTCGGACTTTTGTACCTTTTTCAATATTTGCAGCACATTGTCCTGCTTTTTCAATGTCTGAGCCAATAATTTCAATCACATTTTTGTCAATTTTAACTTCTACACCATCTACAAGTTTTATTCTCCTATCTTTCCTTTCTCCAAGAAAATTTTTAACAACTAATATGTTGGCTTCCTTATCCAAACTGACATTCATTGGGAAGTGTACGTTTGCGACTTCTAATTTATATTTGAACTTTTCTGATAGTCCAGTAATCATATTTTTTATATGCGCTTTCATTGTGCCAAACATTTTCTTTTTATTTTTTGTGGCTTGCTTAGCTTCTAAGATTATCTTGTTTCCTTCAACTTTTGTTGCAACTTTTGCATTTATTTTTCTAATAAGTTCCTCACTATCTTTTTTGATTATAAGTACATTATCTTCAATACGTGCACTCATTCCTTCTGGGACTTCTATTTCTTCTCTTAAATCCTTTTGATTATTCTTTTCTGCCATTAGAACATGTATGCGATAACGCATCCTCCAAGATTTTTTTCTTCAGCTTCATCATGTTTCACCAATCCTTGGTTTGTAGATATAATCACAAATCCAAAGTTTCTTGATGGTAGAAATCTTCTTACATACTTGTTGATATCTTTTACAGCAACTGTATACCTTGGTTTTACAGCCTTAATTGCGTTTACATCACTTATATTTATCTTCAATTGAGTCCCGTTTACTTCATAGGTTAACATTCCTGATTCTTTTGCTATGTCTAAAATGTTTCTTAATAACTTTGAATGTTTTTGTACAACTAGGCTTGTCTTTCTTGCCTTTTTGGCATTCATGATTTGGTTTAATGCATCTGCAACAATGTCTCGGCTCATTTTTATTTTTTCTCCTTAACTGTATTTTTTAAAACCTAAATCTTCAGCAATTTCTCTGAAGCAATGTCGACATAGATTTAATCCATATCTGTTTATCATTGCTCCAAACCTACCGCATCTTTCGCATTTCTTTTTTGCAATTCCGGTTGTCCGGTCTTTAGGCTTGTTATGTTTAACATATTTAGTTTTGATAGCTGGTTTTTTTCTAAACTGCTTTAATGCTTTTCTCCAATCACTTGCTGTCATTTTCTGTAACTTCCACTCCTGTGCTTTTAATTAAAAATTCAATTATTTCTTCTTTAGTAACATTTTGTCGCTTAGGATATGATCCTCGTTTTATTTTTTTCATTTTTACTCTTTTACCTTTTCGTTTAAAAACTAACATAACTTCAAAACCAAGAATTCCAATATCTCTTTTATACTCTAATCCTGGTACTTCAATATACTCATGTACACCAAAACACGCCTGATTTTCTGTAATCTTCTTTTTCTTAATTTCGTTATCATTTGCAGCAAAAAACCTTTTTAAGAGTTCTAATATTTGTTCTTTATCTCTAAGTGTAACCTTGCATCCACTTTTTTTCCCAGGACTTATTCCAAATGTTGGTATTCTTCTTGTAGATTGAACTTTGTATACTTTTTTATTTCCTGTAATCAATTCTAATAATGCAATAGATTTTTCATGTTTTTCATCAGTTCCTCCGCAATGCAAAATCATTTTTTCTATCTCAATCTCTCTCATCTTATTATCTTTCATTTTATTCAATAGCGAGAATATTTTTTATCCATACATTTACTTTTTTGTGGTCAGCAGTAATTTTCACAATTTGCTTTCCCCCACGTTCTAATATATCATCTACTTTACCACTAATTCCTGCATGTTTTCCTTCGAAAACAAAAACTTTTGCGCCTTTTTTTATTTGTATAACTTTAAGGATTTTACTATCTTTTAGATTCAGCAATACAGAATCTCCTGTTTTCACCTTTTCTTTTGTAAGGAGATTTTTTCCACTGTTTAAGTTCACTTGAATTTTTTTTCCAGGAATCAATGTTTTGTTTAATACTTTAAAGATTTTTGTCTCACTTTCTTTATCTTTTATTTCTTCAAAAATCATTTTTTTGCCGTGTGAGAGTGTCGCTCTATAATTCTTTTTAATCTTTTTTATATTGATAACATCAAAAAGTCCTACTGGGTAATTAGTATTTCTTATTTCTTTATGATTAATCTGAATTTGTTTTTCATTCAAGATTCTTTGCAATTCTTTTTTATTTTTTACTAATCCTAAAATATCTCTTAGTATTACTACCAGTGGCATTGATTTCTTAGCATTATGGCTTGGCACAGCTAAATATTTTGTTCCTTTTCTGGGTACTGCCCAAAAATTTCCAATCTTATTTCGTTTTAGGTGCATTTTTTTTGTCTCCTTTAATTTCTTTCTTATCTTCAGTACTTTTTGGTAATTGTTTAAACTTTTTTTCTTGCTGTCGTCCAATTGCTTGTATTCTTTTTTGATCTTCAAGGTTAAGTTCTGTTATTTGTAAGTTTGACGGATTTAGATAAACTGGAACTTTTGCTCCATCCTTTTTAAGCCGATTTAGTCCTTCAACTGTAACTCGTAACTTTTTAAGGTCTACTGCTTCAACTTTTCCAGTTTTATTTCTAAATTCTCCTCGTAATATCTTAATTTTGTCTCCTTTTTTTATTGGAAAGCTTCGTTTAGTATACTTTTTTCTTAATTCTTTTGATAAGTTTGATGCTAGAAATTTATGTCTAATGTGCATTGGAGCGTTGGCTTTGTAGTTTCTTTGTTTACTTGGCCTAATACTTGCCTTCCATTTTGTTGAAAATTTGTGTTTCATTTTTATAGTATGATTTTTGCTATTTTACCTAAGAATTGCCATCGGTCTGCAACTTCTTTTGCAATAGGTCCTTTTATTTGTGTTCCTTTTGGGTTTCCTTTATCATCTTTTAATAATGCAACGGCATTATCTGTAAAAGCTATTCGTTCACCAGTATAGCGCCTTACTGGTTTTCTTTGTCTGATAATCACTGCATCAAAAACTTGCCCTTTCATTTTTGGGTCTCCTTTTCTTACAGAAACTTTAACCTTGTCAGCAAGTTTGGCATATTGTTGTCTTCCTTTTCTTGTTTTACCACCTTTAACACCAACAATCTTTACAATTCTTGCCCCACTATTATCACTTGCTAATAATAAGCTGCCAATATTTAATCCTCTTGTAACTTTTGCTCCTACGCCTTTCATTTTTGTTTATCCTTCTCATTTGAGATTTTTTTAGTTACTACGAAATGTATGATTTTACTAATTGGTCTGCATTCTTTTATTTCTATATAATCTCCAACTTCGATATTGTGTGACATACATTTTGAAAGTCTTGCATGAAGTTTTGTTTTTCGTTTTGAGTATCTTTCATATTTCTTAATATAAATTGTTCGTTCAAACTCTATTGATACTCTTTGAGGAAATTTCTTGATAACTGTTCCTTTAAAACTTCTTCCTCTAAGGCTTATATTTCCATGTATTGGACAGAATTTGTCTCCACAATCGTCGCTTGTTTTAATTTTTTCTTTTGCCATTTTTAGTTATTTTTTGGAATTAATTTAATTGTAATATTGCTTCTTTTAAACTTACCTTTACCAAATCGCTTATATGGTCTTGCTGCCACATTAGCCTTACAAAATATTTGATACTTTTCATATTCCAGTTCGTTAACTGTTGCATTTGCTTTTAATCCTTTAAGCAGGTTTATAAATTGTTTGATGGTATTTATTGGATATCTTCCCGACATCATGCCTTTTCTGTGTGGTATCTCCCCTTTCATAGGTATTGCGATTTTTTTCGTTGATGCTTTTTCTAATAGGTTCAATGCATCATCGATTTTCTTTCCTCTAATAAAATTACATACAGCTACTGATTGTTTTGTAGAAGCTGGAATATTTTTTCCATTAATAATTGCTTCTTTCTTATCTTTGCTATCCTTTTTAGGAGGTTCTTTCTTTTTCTCAGTATCTTTTGCATCTTCCTTAACTTCTGCTACTTTTTCTTTTTCAGTATCTTGCGTTTTATTTTCTTCTTCCATTTTTATTTGACTGACATTGATGAACTTGATCTGGTAGCACCAACACCTGCAGCTCCGTGTTTAACTTTAGTTCTAGTAACTGAAAATTCTCCTAATCTGTGTCCTAACATTTCTCCAATAATTTGTACTGGCACGAAAGCTTTACCACTATAAACATGAATTGTGAATCCGACCATCTTTGGTACAATTATTAAGTATCTTGAATGTGTTCTGATTTGTTTATCTTTGCTTGATTTATTATTACATTTTATTACAAATTTTTGTACTTCATCAGATTGACGTAATAATGTCCTTCTTTCATTAGCTCTTACAAGTCTAGAAAATTCACGAATATCCAATTCCTTTAACTCCTCAAGAGTTTTCCCTCTATACTTGAATTCTTTCTTCTTGATAATTGGTTTATTGTCTACCATTTTGTTTATTTTCTTTTACCAGTACGTTTAGGTCTGATATGTCCGGCCTTTCTTCCAGGTGGAGCATTTCTTTTAGCAATTTTACTTTTAATTCTTTTTCCTCGCCCACTACCGAAAGGGTGATCAACAGCATTTGTTTTTACTGCTGAAGTTCTATGCCATTTTCTTCCTTTTGATAACATTAAATGGTGCATTTTTCCTGCCTTTACAAATGGTTTTGCAGTTCTTCCATCTCCAGCAACAACACCAACTGTTGCACGACAATCTTTGTTTAACTTAATTTTTCTTCTTCTAATTATTATTTCAACTCTCTTATCATCTTTTCCCATGATTGTGCCGTTACAACCTGCACTTCGTAGGATCTTACCACCATTGCCTGGAACGGTCTCTACATTAAAAACCTTTGTACCTTGGGGGATGTCTTGTAGTTTGAGTATGTTCCCAATCTGGGCGCTTCCATTAATTTCTATTTCTTGACCTTCATATATTCCATTCGGTGCTGGAATAATAAATTTTTCCTTATTTATTCGAACTTCTATTAATGGTGATGAGTGTGCTGAAGAATTGAATAGTTTTGCAATCCTGGCTTTACCACTAGCATTTAGCGAAGGATAACTTATTTTATATCTATAAGCTTTTGGCCGTACCCGGTATGTTAAACTTCCCTTTCCTCGTGCTTGTTTTGTAAGTCGTTTTCCCATTTTATTTTAAATCATTCCTAGCTTAGTTGCAATGTCTATCGCAGGCGTGTCTTTATTTAATTTAATGTATGCAATTTTCTTATTGTTTTTTATTAGTGTATTCATTGAATCAATTTTACCACCAAAATTCTCTAAGAATTCTTGAGTGATTTCTTTTTTGTTTTTTCTTCGATCAACTTCTACAACAATCGTATTGTTTAGTTCTATTAATCTTACAGCCTTTTCTGTAGACACTAATCTCATTTTAATAATGCCTCCTCTAATTCTTTGATTGCATTTTCAGTATATATTGTGATTCTTGGTCCTTGATTTGCAATATCACTTACAATTAATTTGTTAGAACTAACAGTATCAATGCCCTTATTTTTCATTTCCTCATTTTTTCCTGTAACAATTATTGCTCCTGCATTTTTTTTATATTTTCGTCCTCTTAGTTTTCCAATGCCAGGCCTTACTGATTTTTTTGAGATAGAGACGCTATACAATTCTCCAAGAATCTTTTGTAATGCTTCAAAAACTTCTTTAGTTTTTAATGAAAGAATTTTATCTTCAACGATTATTGGTAAATCTACATCAATTTTTTGATCTTTTAACGTTTGATATTTTTTCTTTAATTCTCTTTTAGAACTAGAATATGAAATTGCTGAGAGTAATGCTTTTTTAATTTCTTTTTTATTAATTTTTTTAAGGTTAAGCGATCCTTTTGGTGGGTGAGCTCTTCGTCCCCCTTTTGCTGAAGGGATTATAGTTCCTTCCCATGAAAACTGCGTACCTCTTCGCCAGAATATTTTTCTAGGAATTCTTGACAAACCTTTTCCTCTGTCTGATTTCCAAACATGTCTTCGTTTTCTTTGTAATCCTGAAGCTGACCTGTCCATTCCTGCTCGATATTTTGGAGAGTTTGGATGTCTCATTTTTTCTGACTCGAAAACTTTACAGATAATATCTTCTCTTATTGGTTCTTCAAATAACTTTGTAGATATTTCTTTCGTTTTTCTCCCACTAATATCCAATACTTTTGTTTTCATTTTTATCTTAACTCAATAAATTCATAATCTCTTTTAGTTTGATTCTTAGACGGTCGTAATGCAAATGTCACTAATAATTGTCGTTTAGATGGGCCTACTACACTTCCACGTACGATTATGTAATCTGTTTTTATTTCTCCATATTTTTTAAATCCTTGCTTTGGATTAATATTTTTATCTTTGATATTTTCTATTGCTATGATTTTACTATTTGCAATCATTCTTGTAAAATAGCCCATTTGTCCTGCCATTGGTTGAGTATATTCTACTCTTGCAGGATGCCACGGTCCTCCGCTTCCAGGTCCACGAAGACCTTTTTCTGATTTATGAAATTTAAGCTTTAGTCCAAATCTTTTTGTTGGCCCTTGAGTCCCTTTGCCCTTGCTTACTCCTCTTAAATCCACTATGCCATCTGTAAATACATCTTTGAGTGATATTTCTTTAGTCATGTTTTGTTTAACATATTCTAGCTTTTCGGAAAGAGTTCCTGCAAGCCCAATCTCTGCAATATCTGGCTTTTTCTTAATATTTGTCTTTTTGACTTGAGAATAAACAATTAAACGAATATTATCATAATCCTCTTCTTTGAAATCTTCAATCTTTTTTTTAACTTCTTTTGGAAGCTTAACCTTTTTTTTCATCTCTTTATCGATATTGCTACTTAACACCTCTCCTATTACTTTTTTATTTTTATAAAATCTAACTGAAAAAATCTTCATTGTCGGGCACTCAATAACTGTAACCGGGATAGTTATTCTTTGACCTTTTGTTAATGAATGTGTTGCGTTGTCTCGTAGGTAAGCTGATTTCATACCAACCTTATATCCAATAAATCCAAGAAGGCCTGCACTTTCTTTTGATATAGCATCCCAGCTAACTCTAGGTATTATTTTTTTAGCCCTTACTCTAGGATAAAACTGCAATGTTCCATGTCTTGGTGTATGATGTTTTGGCATTTTTTTGTTTAAACTTATTTTCTTAAAAAAGTTTGTAATAACTCTAGAAACAAATATTTTATTTCTGAGCCTGTTGGTAAAAACCTAACTGCTATCAAAAACTGATGCTTATTTACACTTCTGTAAGTGTAATATCTATGAATTTTCAAGAAAATGAAGCTTTTTAAAGGTTTCTTAAAAGATTTTATTCAGTACAGTTATATATTTAAGCACGATGATCTATTTTTTCTCAATGAAAAAGGGTTTAAGAGAATTAAAAAGGTTAAAAAAAAGGAATTCAAAGCATTTTATAGATCTTCTGGATATTTGCGAGCCTCATGTAAAAATTTTCTGGCGCATGTTTGGTTTTGATTTTAGAGATCTTAAAAATTCAATGCCAAGTTCTGAAAAAGCTTTATTTGATTCATTACCTGCATTGTTTCGAAAAGATATTAAAATTGTAAAAAAAGCCTTTTTAGAATTGTTTGGTTATTTAGATGAAGCTTCTCAAATAAAGTATTTAATGCAAAAAGATATCCTTTCTATGAATCCTACAAATATTCTAGATAGAAATAAGAGGCAAAGGGTAGAATATCTACAAAAAAATGATTATGTTGCAGAGAATAGGGTTTTTATTCCTAAAAGAAATTTGGTTGATTTTATTATGTACGGCCCAGAAATAGCAGACCCTGTTCAAATTCCTATAACTACTTCAAAATCAAAAGAGTCATTAATTCTTTTTTCACAAGAATCAAAAGAATATGCATATAAACTTTATATTGATAATGGTAGGCATGATTCTGATGAGTATTTACAAAAAATGACTATAAAAAGGCCACAACGAAGAAAATTATTAGATGATTTTGAAACACGTTTTGATTTGTTTACTGGTAAATCTAGTAATATAAGTGTTTCACATTTTGAAAGAGTAATTGAAGATTATCTTAAAAACCTTGAAACTTTTTATAGAAGGCAGGTATTTTATAAAGAATTAGTGCAAACCAATCGACGTTATGTGGCAGATTTTGTTGTAGGAGATACTATTATAGAGGTCGCATCATTTCAGGATTGTTTTATCCATGACGATGATTACATGGACCGCTTAAGAGATAAGCAAAAGTTGGCTCAAGATGGGGGATATAATTTTTTAGTTTTGGACGAATTTACTAATTACAAAAAAGCACTGGCTGGTTTAAAAAGTAACATCCCTGAATCTGTATATGTTCTTGACGTTCCACCGTCCCCGAGATGTCATGGGATCAATAAAACCTTTTTACAAGAATCAAAAATGTGTAGCTCAAAAAGAAAGGTTTACTTTGCAAGTCAAAATCATTCTCAAGTTCACCTGATTGGAAAGATTAATTAGAAATTATGAAATAAACTCTGCTTCTTTTTGTACTTCTTTTCCGTCAATGTCTAGTTTTCTTACAATCTTGCCTTGCCTTTTTGCAAGTTCTCTTATTTTCACAAAATCATCTTCTCCTTCTGGAAGTATTATTTTATCAACAATGATGTCATGTTTTATTTCAATCTTTTTGAAATTGCTTGCTTCGCTATCAAATATTAATGTATTTACAATACTTTTGTCTTCTGTCTTTAATTTACAAAAATTAATTTTTGCTTTTTTTCCTTCTTTTTTAGAACTTGATGAACCTTTTGCAGATTTAGGTGATTTTATTTGTATTGTTAGTTCTGTATCTCCAGATTTAAAAGAGAACGCAAAGAATGTTTTCTCAATCTTACCGCATAATGCTATTATTTCATTACCACTCATTTCACTCTCAATCATATATTTCTTCACACCCATGGCCATTTTTCTTTCTTTATATTCAAACTGTCCTTCTAAGTCAACTGTTGATATCAATGCTCCTGTAACTAATGTCTTTTGATCACCTAACTTTTCTGCAAGGGTTATTATCAGATCTTTAGAAAATTCTGCTGTTGTATCAATTATATATCTTCCTTTAGAAATTTTAGCACGAATCATTGCCCGGTTTGGGAATTGTCCTCTACTAAATTTTACAAACTGATTATGTACATTTGAATCTCCAGATGCTGTTTGTTCAAATATTTTTTTAATAAAGCTATCCATTATTTAACCTCGAATTTTTCGTTTATAAACTTTGTCCCAAAAACTTTTTCCAGGAAACTTTATAAATTCCAGGGATATCCAATTATATGTTAGATAAAAAAGTTTTCAACCAAATAACTACTATTGTCTTGATCGTAGGCTTATTTATTTTAGCCTGGATGATAGTTAAACCAATAATTATTTCTGTATTTTTTGGTATTCTTTTAGGTTACATCTTTTATCCTGTATATAAATGGTTAAGGATAAGATTAAAAAATGAAACTTTTACAGCGCTACTGATTTGTCTTAGCTTATTCTTTTTAGCAATCCTTGTGGTTTCCTTACTTTTAGCATCACTTTTATCTCAAGCTTTGAATCTTTACCTTTCCTACCAGCAGGTTGATTTTCTTAATGTTGCCAGAGGACTTTTGCCAGACTTTTTGGCAGAATCTGAAGCATCTACAAATCTGATAAATTCAATAAACACGTTCGTCACTACTAAACTCTCGTCAATGCTTAGTGAGATTCCTAACTTAATCCTTAATCTTCCCGTAATGATTATGAACTTATTTGTGGTCATGTTTATCTTCTTTTTTTCCTTAAAAGATGGTAAAAAAGGTATTGAATATCTAAGATCTATTTCACCATTACGTAAAGAGACTGAGGAAAAATTCTTCAAACAATTTGGTGATATTACCTATTCAGTTCTTTTAGGTCAAATTGTTGTAGGAATTCTTCAGGGTTTTGTAGCAGGTCTTGGATATTTTGTGTTCCAAGTACCAAACGCAACAATTTTGACTTTGCTAACTATGTTTGTAGGTGTAATACCAATTATTGGTCCTTGGCTTGTCTGGATCCCTGTTGATATTTATTTATTTAGTGTAGGCAAAAATTTTGCCGGTCTTGGACTTTTAATTTATGGTCTTATTATCATTTCCTGGCTTGATGCTTTTATCCGTCCATATATTGTTTCTCGCAAGACAAAGATAAACCCGGCGATTGTCATAATTGGGATGATCGGGGGTTTGTTTACTTTTGGCATCCTTGGATTAATCATTGGTCCTTTGGTCTTAGCATATATCCTTTTAGTCTTTGAACTTTACAGAAAAAAGACTAATGACATAAATATTATTTTTATGGACACTGATTAACTTTAAAAATCAGATCAACCTTCTAAAGTTAACAAGAGAGGTAAAAAAGTGAAACTACGTGTAAAAAAATTAGGTCTTTTAGCAGGACGTCCTGTCTGCATGATTCATGAGAAGACGGCGCGAGAATTAAATTTACATCTTGCAGATCGTGTTGTTTTAAAAAATAAGGTTGGCAAAGAACTAGTATGCACTTTAAATCTTTTATCAAAAATAGTAAAACCCCATGAGATTATTGTATCTCGCGAAGTTGCAAACTGTTTGCACTTGAAAAATAAGGATAAGGTTACTGTAACAATTGCGCATCCCCCAAGTTGTATGAATCTGATTAAAAAGAAACTAAAAGGGGAAAGATTAACTCGGGCCGAGATTCACAAAATTGTGGAGAATATTCAGAACAATTCCTTAACAGAAGCAGAAGTTGCATTTTTTATTTCAGCAGTATATGATGAGGGCATGACTTTAAGTGAAACTAAACATTTGACAGAAGCCATGGTCGATAGTGGTAATCAATTGAAGTTAAGGGGTAGGATTGGGGACAAACATTGTATCGGTGGGATTGCTGGAAATCGTACTACTCCGTTGGTTGTTGCGATCTGTGCTGCAGCTGGGCTTATAATTCCTAAAACATCTTCACGCGCAATTACTAGTGCTGCAGGAACTGCTGATACTTTAGAGATTATAACTAAGGTAAATTTCTCAATAAGTCAAATAAAAAAAATAATCAAAAAAACTAATGCTTGTCTTGTCTGGGGTGGTGCTTTGGGTCTGGCCCCTGTTGACGATAAAATAATACGTATTGAGCGTATTGTTAATGTTGACTCTACAGCTCAACTTTTAGCAAGCATTTTATCGAAAAAGATTTCCGTAGGAAGCAAATATATCTTGATTGACATTCCTTACGGAAAATCTGCTAAAGTGTCCAAGCCTCAGGCCAAAGATTTAAAAGAAAAATTTCTAGCTATAGCACGTCTTTTTGATTTAGAATTAAAAGTAGTCTTGACTGATGGCCGAGAACCAATCGGTCGGGGGGTAGGACCCTATGGAGAGATAAAGGATATAATTAGCATTTTAAAACAAGAAAATGGAAGAGCAATGGATTTAGAAGAAAAATCTGTATATCTTTCTGGAAAACTTCTTGAATTAGCAGGAATTGCAAATCCTGGCATGGGGATAACTCTTGCTAAAAAGATTTTAGTTTCAAAAAAGGCTTTGAAAAAATTTAAAGATATAGTCTCTGCACAAGGAGGATCATTAAGGATAAAAAAACCTAAATCTTTTGCTTATGTAATAAAATCTCAAAGAAAAATAAAAATAAAGCATTTGAACAATAAACTTATCAATAATTTAGCAAAAGTTGCTGGCTGTCCTGAAGATAAATTTTCAGGCCTTTATTTGAACAAGAAAAAAGATGAAACTGCTATTAAGGGGGAGACAATCCTGACTATTTATTCTCAGTCAAAAGAAAAATTAAATCATGCAAAAAAGTTCTATAGAGATAATAAAAGAAAGATTATTGAAACATATTAGTACAATATATTGTGTATACTGTTTAGATATTTAAGGTGTTCTTTTTTAAGATTTTTAACTTTTTTCTTGTTTCTCTTGATATCTCTGATAAGCTCAAAACTTTTTTGTCCACCTATTACTAATGGGAGAATCACATAATCTGCTCCTGCATCATACAATAGTTGAGCTTCACTAATACGTGTTGCTACCACAAAAATCATTACTTTTTTGTTTCTCTTTTTAGCTTTTTTTATCAGGTAAAGGTTATCTTCAACATCTGTTATTGTGCTTATTATCATTTCAGCTTTTTTTATGTTTGCCTTTTCTAAAACTTCATCATTCATAAAATCTCCATAAATGCATGGAATCTTTTTACTGATTAATGATTTTATTATTTCGGGGTTATAGTCTACTACCAAAACCTCTTTTTTATCTTCTTCAAACTCTTTTAAAAATAAACTACCCATTCGGTGACACCCAAATATTATTATTCGTTTTTCGTCATCATCTAAATATTCAAAGTTTTCTTTATGAGTCTTCATTCCTTTTAGTGGCCTCAAAACCCATTTTAACAATTTGAAAAGCTTTTTTTCATAATCAATACAATAAGTTGTAAGTGACATTGTAATTATTGTAAGTAGTATTAACGTACTAAAAAGTCCTTGATCAATATGTTTCAATGTAAAAAATCCTGCAGTTGCCATGATTATTGCAAATTCACTTGTTTGGGCCATATTGTTTCCTGTAAAAAATGCTGTACGTTTTTTATAGCCAAATATTCTTACAAGGTACATGATAATGAGTGGTTTTAGTAATAATACAATTCCTAACAAAACAAAAAGTAATACTAAATAGTTACTTGATATTGCTTTTAATTGTGCTCCTAATGCCACAAAGAATATTACTGCAAAAAAGTCACGTATAGGGGCAATTCTTCCTTCTATTTCTGTCTTATAATCAGAGTTTGCTAGTGCAACTCCTGCAAAAAATGCTCCAATTGCTAAAGATAATCCACTAAGCTGTGCAGCTATTGAGAACAAGAATAAAAAGGAAATAGATACAAGTAACAGCATTTCAGTACTGTTTGCAGCTTTTCTAAAAATTTTGTTTGAAAGTTTTGGAACAATAATTACGACAACTACAAATATTGCTGCTTTTCCAAGAGAAATTGCAATGCTTGCTAGCCCAGAATCTGAAGATAGTAGTGTCAATGCAATAACTGCTGCTAAATCCTGCATTAATAAAATTCCAATAATTATTCTTCCATGCAAACTTCCTAACTCTTTTTTGTCGTATAGTATTTTTAATACGACCATTGTTGAAGAAAATGCGACTGCCAATCCTATATATACTGGTGCTTTTCCTACAAATCCTAAAAGTAAAGCTATACCAAAACCAATCCCAAAAAGTGCTAATATCTGAATGATTCCTCCAATGGTTGCAACTTTTCCAACTTCACGCAATTTTTTGATCTTTATTTCTAATCCTGCTGTAAATATTAAGAATGCAACCCCAATCTCAGACAGTGCTCTTATTAAGTGAGGATCACTTATAAATCCTAGAACTAATGGTCCTAAAAGGATTCCTACTAAAATATATGCAGGAATTAGTGGTTGCTTAAAAAGCCGCACAATAAATGCAAGTATTGAAGCGATTATAAGCATTGTTCCAATTTCTACGAAAATGACAGCTTCTGTGGATAATCCTGCCATAATATTTTCAATAAATCCCTGAATTACTTCTAACATGTTTTCCTCTCTTTGTATCTAATTAGGGATATTTATTCAACTATAAAAAGATTTCTAGTTTTATACTAGTTTTTAAAATCCTTTCTATCACAACTAATTTTTTAAAAGCTAATTTTCATAATATTATTATGGAAAATTCAAAAGATTATATTCAGCAATTAGCAGAGTATATTATAAAGAATCTTGCAAAGGGATATACTTTAGAATCCTTAAAAGTTGCATTATCTTATCAAGGTTATTCAAAGATATCTATTGATAATGCTATCAAAAAAGCAAATAGTATGTTGGCAGACAAGGCTCCTCCGATGAAAGAAAAGCCACAAATAACTTATAGGCTTATTGAAGAACCTGCTGACACTCAAATGCCTATTGATGAGGTCAAAGAAGATGACGATGGTTATGTTGTTTATGAAACAACATATACTCCAGAAGAAGAAGGCTTTTGGTCTAAATTAAAAACAAAACTTTTTGGCTGATTACTTCTTAACAATAATCCATCTTACCCAGAAACGTGCTACTTTATTGTCAGTATTTTCAAATATTGGTTGTGAACCGTCACTTAATATATTTTCTTCTATGATGTCTAAATCTTCTGCAATTGACTCTTTATCCATAAAATCTTCAGGATTTTCAATAACTCCGCAATAAATCAACTCAAAATCTTCTCCAAACTCTTTATCTACACATCCATCTTTATTTTTGTCTAATGTTAAGAGCCATCCCCTGTACCATTCATCAACATCGATATTTTTTGTAAGTTCAATATCTTCACCTTCTAAAAAGTCTAAGACAAGTCTGCTAGCTTTCACAACTGTCATGAATGGTCCATAACTAAAATGGTCAATTATTTGTAACTCTTCCATCTTCTGCCTTTTTTAAACAATTTTTTAAAAAACAAGTATTTTTATCGTTTTTCTCGTTTTTCTATTGTGTACATACATTCTGAACATTTCCATTTTTCAAACACGTCTTCTTTATATGAAAAAGGTAATAAGTACCCTTTATCACATTTAGGACATGGTGGAAAAACGCATGAATCAATAAATGTTCCTGGCCCGCAGCCACATTTGTCATCATGTTCATGTTCGTGAGCATGTTCTTGTATGTCTTTATCCATGTTTTTTTCTTCGTTTTCCATAATCAATTAATCTGTCTAGGGGTTTAAAAAACTTACCATCTTTGACTTCTTGTACGTCTACTTTTTTTCTTTTCATTTCTAATTTCAAATAATGGTTCTAGGTACGCTTTAATTGTATGGTTAGCAAATTTTTTCTTACCTCGATGCAATGTTTCTAATTGACCCTGAACCAATGGAAATTCTTCTGCACTAATATTTTCTACGATCCATTCAACATTTCCAATAACGCCTCGCCCCTCACTATTTACAAACTTTCTTCTTCCTTCACTCTTGCTTGTTGAAGCACTAACCAATTTTACTAACTGCATGATCTCTGCAGCACTAAGTTCTGTAGATTTTTGTCTGTGCAATCTTTCAAGCCTAAGACCATATTGAGCTCTTATTGCAGGGGTAATGTCTCGATCTCTGCCAACAGTATCATAGTTTGGAAACACTTCTTCTAAGCTATTAGTAAAATATACTTGTGATTTTAAATCTCCTTTACGCTCTTTAAGGTCACTTCTTCTTTTTGCAATCATTTCTTCTAACCTGCCCAATTCTTTCATAAGTTCTTTTTTCTTTTTTTCCCCATGATTTTTAGCTTGAGTCTCAACAGCTGCATATCTAGCATTTTTATGATCTTCAATTTTTTGTCGTGCCTGTGTTACTAAATTAGTAACTTCAATCTTTTTTCCTTGAGCATAAGTTCTAATTTCTTCATCAATTCCCTCCATTTTTGTCCCAACAAGGGCTTCAAGCTCGCTTGCTTTTATTTTCACGCCTTCCAATACGTCTAATGTTTCCTTCCTTTTAGCTTTAACAAGATCTTCTGATTCTTGTTTTATTTTTTGAATACCTTTGATAACTTGTCGACCTTTACGCTTTTCAAGGTAAACTCGTGGCAAATCACTACATTGCAAAATCCTGCTTGCACCGCCGACTAACTCTCCTTCAAAACATTCAGAAAATTCTGCTAATAATGGTTCTTTTTGTGCATTTATCCCACATTTGTAATAAACTTGGTCAGTAAAATCTAATAAGTATTCTGCAACTCTGTTTTCAAACTCATGATCTCCCCTTCGCCTTAAGTTTTCAGGTACTGTAAATTTTAAAGGTTCGACTTGCGAAAAATCAAATTTTTGTCTTATAGATGCTACAAGTTTTCCTTCATAATCTGTAGGATTTTCTAAGATTTCACTTTGCCAAAAATTTCTAAAAGCTCTTTTCAGCCATTTAAATTTCCCTTTTGGCGCCGGAACCCCACTATAAGCTACAGTAACTTTTATTTCAGAATCCCCAAAACCTGTTGAAATATCAAACGATCCTTCTTCTGTGGGATAATGATACTCAAATTTTGGATCTGTTAGATATTGTTGCGGATGAAAATGTCCAAACGCTTTTTTATCAATATTATCTATTCGTGATTTATGAGTTTTTAATGCTTTCTCAATCTCTGATTGTAAATATGCTGTGCCGCTATCAATTTCTTCCATAACGTCTGGTTCGTCGTTAACTGTCCTACCTATAGCTCTGCTGTTATTATTTACTATTCTGCTTAGTTTATCATTTGCCATTGTTATATGTTTATCTTACTGTATCAAGTACTCTTTATCCCAGAAATAAGGCTGATTTATCAATGAATGGTCTGCTTAAAAAGCTTACTATTTCTTAGTATACTGCCCCAAATTCTTGTCCAACATTCAATAGATAGGTATCTAAATCTTTTTCAGAATCAATAAAAGCTTTGTAAGCGTTATTTCCTGTAATAAAACTATGAACTAAGTGCCTTTGCAAATCATTTAATTGATATCCTAAAACATGCCCTTTCCCAAGCAACATGTTTTGATAACTCATCATGTTTGGCACACCTTTTTCAAAATTTTTAATAATAGCAGGCTGAAATCCTTGTGGATGCCATAATCCTTGACAATGGAGAATTTCATGACAAATATTGGCAGCATTACCTTTCATGTAATACTCTTTTACTGTATATCCTTTGTAAGTATCCTTGAACTGAGATTCTATGTCTTGTCTACTCATATCTGGGTCTAATTTATGCTCTTGCCAGCATCCATTGATTAATGCTATTCCAACACGTGTTGCTCCGTAACCTCTTTGATTAAACATTAAAATGTGCGCTTTTTCTTTACTCATAATTTGCTTATTATTGTCATCTTTTTCATTCAAAAGAAGCGTATAATATCTATTACCCATATCAGTTTTTGATTCATATATCTCTATCCCAAACTTATTTGGTTCATTAAATTTATGAAGCCATGTTTTTGAAAAATTGACTTTACAGTTGATTTGTTGCTCTTTAAAAAATTCTTTAACATGATCAAACAATTCTTGCTTGTAATCACTATAATCCCATAATTTCTCACTAGGTTTGATATAAACATATAATTCAATGTCACGCATCTTGACTTCTGTATCACACAAATCCTCAAGTTTGTATGACACTTTTATATTATCCTTTTCTTGAGGTTCTTGTTTTTGAACTAAATGACTTTCTGGTACAATTAAACGTCTTGAAATTATTGTTTCTTCTACCTGACATCCATTAACTCCTAAACCTAAAGCTATCAACCCACTAAGTACCCATTTTTTCATGTTTCAAGTAAATAAGTAGTAGATATAAGGATTATTGTGATATTTTTATTAATAATCGTTTTTATACATTATTTGTGTTTATCCTTGAGAAGTAGGAACCTTTAAATATAATTTCATAATTATAATAATGAAAGGAGGTACGTGTAAATGGGTGTATTAAATTCAAAACAAGCAGCTTCTAAGATAAAAAAAGTAAAAGAAAGGCTTAGAATAGAGGGTCATAATAAGAAAAGAATCGAAGCAAGAATAAGAAAACTTGCTCAAGAGTTAAAGAAAAACGAAAGATCTCTAAAAGCTGCTAAAATAAGAGAAGCAAGAGCTAAGAAGAAAAAGTAATTTTATTTTTATTTTTTATTTTTTTTATTAATATCTTTATGAAAAGGTTTGTTTATTCCAATCTTAATGCAATTCTCGAGGGGGGCCGTACATTACCTTTTTAACTTAAACATAATTGTTGTAGAAACTAGAAAGATGATTGATACTATATAGAATACAATCTCAAAACCAAATCCTCCAGCTAAAAAACCTCCTGCAAAAATTGCAAAAGCTTCTGCGAATCCTACACATGCATCATATTTCCCAATATCTGCCCCTCTTTTTTCTTTTTCTGTAATGTCTGCTAAGTACGCAGACTCTGAGGTTTCAAAAACTGAGATAATTAATCCACTAAATATTTGAAGTAAATATAATTGCCATACTGAGCCAATTATTGTATAAAGAAAAACAATTATTGCGGATGCGTATCCTCCAATTATTAAGAGTGGTTTTCTGCCTATTGAATCAGAATATTTTCCAGCAATAAGGGAAATAAATGCTCCAGATAAAACAACCAATCCTACTGCTATTCCAAAATTTTCTATGCTTCCACCAATGTCATTAATAAAAATTAAATAGAAAGGCCCAAACAATCCAAAAGCAAGAGCCATTAATGAATTGGATAGTGTAAAGATTTTAAGATTTCTTTTATTAGTTTGATTTGCAGTGCCCATCTAATAAACTCGGCTTCACTGCTTAAATATCTTTCTGGGTCCCCCCGAAAATTAGACATATCATGATTCAATAAATTTATTTTGTCTTATAAATCCTTTTACAATATATAATAAATATAGAACATAACTAAAAAAGTATAATAATCTATAAAAGTGCATTTTTCGATCATTAGGTTATGACCAAAAAAAAGGTGATTGATTTAAGGCACGTATTGGACTTAAAAGGTGGAGAAAATTCTCATTTAAATGCAAGTTTGTTAACCAGTGTTACTGGGGGGCTTGTTCATACTTTAGCACCATTTATTTATGGTCCTAGCTATGATCTTGGCGCAAAATCACGTTTGCCTGGCTGGACAAATATTGGAGACATTAGTGCTTGCCTAAAAACGAGTATAGGTCTAGGAGAACTTTATGATGATTCCCCAGAACCTCATATTGTTGTTGCTTCAAAACATACGCGCCCAGTAGTTATTGCAAAAGCAAAAACTCAACTTGACGCTTTAATTAAAGCAATGGCAGGAGACTTAAATTCACCTTTTGGAGGATTTTTTGGGTTTAATACTTCTTTAACTTATGATACTGCTGAGTTTTTAGACAGAATGTTTATTGAAGGTGTTCTTGCCCCAAGTTATGAGCAAGGTAGTGTTGATAAATTAAAAAGAGTAAAAAGACGTTTTTTAATAGATTCTAGTGACGTTAAAAAAGAACATCTTAATGTTTTTGGCTATAGTTTGCAGCCTGTAGCAAATGGATGTTTTATAGAACAAGATTTAGAGCCACCTTTTAATGCGTTAGAAGAATGTGTTGTTGTGACTGGCAATGATGAAAACTCAGATATTACTTCTCTAGATCCTCAGTTAATTAATGATATAGATTTTGCAGGAAATGCTGCTATTTATCTAGGATCAAATCTTGTATTTTATGTGCATAATGGGGCAATAGCAGGACTTGGTGACGCATGCGGTGCACGCACTGTTGCTGCAAGAAAAGCGCGTAACATGCTTGAGGATTCTGCATATGCTGCAATGAGTACTGATGTTAAGGAAAACTGGGAAAAAGTATTATACGATACTCCGTTTACAGAACAAGATTTTTCAACATTAAAAAGACCTCTTAGATTAGTAGCTTTTTCAGATGCATTTTTCCCAAAACTTGACGGGTTTGTTGAAACTTCTGGCATTGATAGAATACATTCTTCTTTTGGAAAAAGAGAAGTTCAATATCAAGAAGGTGACGAAATAAAAACATTTATCCCAAAAAAAGATAATCATGATATAAATTACGATGAATACCTTATTCCTGAAGTTGTTGTTCAACCTGGTGGAAGTAATGGCGACGAAGTCATAATTCCAATGGCAGATCAGTTTGATGTAAAAATGGTGTTTACAATGACCCCAGAAATTTATGAAAAATATCAGATCGGCGAAAAAGGAGCAACAGGAAGGCGCTTTTTTGGTCATACAATTATGTAATGATATTTCTTTTTTTGTGAATCTTTTCAGATAATCAATCAAACAGTTTAAAAATAAAATAGACGTGATAATTTTAGTTAAAAGAGATTCTAAATGGCACAAAAAAAGAGAAAGATAAACATTGAAGAACAAGGATTAATAATTGCAGTTGTCTTTATTATATTTATTATAACAATATTCTTGGTTTTGCCCAACTTTAAAAAAAAGACAATTGATAAAGGAGATGGAACATTTTCAAGTTTAAAGCCTGGAGTAAAGATACCTACTACTCAGGGGATAGATTCAGGACTCGAAACCGTAACATTATTCTCTGAAAACGTGACTGGTATATCTCAAGAATCTGTTGGATATATTATAGAGCTTGAAGAAGCCCCTTTAGCAAAAATGTATAGTAAAACTGATTTTTCTGCTCAAAAAGTTAACGAAATTTCGAATCATAAAGAAAAATTAGCAAATGAAAAGAAAAATGTAAAACAAGAAATATTCAATAAACTTTATCCATCAAACAAAGGAATAACTGGATTTGCAACATCAAATAATCAAGAACTTCCAATTATTGGGGAATATGAAAATGTTTTCAATGGATTTGCTTTAAACATTAATGATCGTCAAGCAGAAGAAATAAAAAATATCTCTGGGATTAAAAAAATTCATAAAAATTATATTGTCAAAGCAACTCTTCAAGAATCAGTTCCATTGATTGGTGGGACAAAAGCTTGGCAACAGTTAGACAGTTTTGGAGAAACATTAACAGGGAAAGGCATAACTATTGGGGTAATAGACTCCGGAATAGATTATACTCATAAAGATTTTAATGGAACTGGAAGGTTATTAAATAAGGTCATTGTCAATTCAAGTCACGGAAGAATTCGTGATTATGCCCTTGGAAACGGCTCTATAGTTTATATAAAAAATATTACAGATAATGAAATTTACATAACAAATCTTAGTTCTGAAAAAGAAACAAAATTAACAAATGATAATGTGATGAAAACCCTTATAAAAGTTTCAAACAATAAAATTCTTTATCATGGTGAAAACGATTCTGGTAATTACTTATATTTATATTATATTAATTCTACAAATCCACCAATACAATTAGTAGATGTTGGTGAAAGAATATACTTACCCACAAATATTGTAATATACAAAAATACTGTTGCATGGGTTGACAATAATGATGGAGAGATCGCGCTGCATGTTTATGATCTTGAATTAAAAACTATAAACAAACTCACAACAATGGAATCCATAAGAAATCCAAAATATCTTTCAATAGATAATGATAAATTAATATTTACTGGTGTTCAAAACCAAACTTCTAAAATATTTATATATGACTTGAATACAAAAGAATTAAACCCAATTATTTCTAAACCTGGATCAATCACTGATATAAATGCTAATAAAAATAAAATAGTTTATGTGCATTATTATTCTCCACTTTCAGGACTTTATTTATATGATTTAGAAAAAAATGAAGAGATACAATTAATAAAGGATCTTGAATCTAAATCCTGGCCAACAATCGACAAGAATTATGTGGTTTGGTATGATCTGCCTGGAGAAATTTATTTATATGATTTAATTCAAAATAAACAAACAAAACTGACCTGTAATCCTGTATTTGAAATTTCCCCAAAAATAAAAGATAATGTTGTATTTTTTCTAGAACATTCAAGGTCTCCTTTCGGAGCTTATAACATAAGATACATTAATATAACAGAATTTGACCCTGAATCTTGTAATTTTGAATTTCCTACTCAAAAAGTTATTGGTGGATATGATTTTGTTAACAATGATGAAGATCCAATAGATGATTATGGTCATGGAACTCATGTTGCATCTATTATCGCAGGAAATGGGATATTAAAGGGAGTTGCGCCAGATGCTAAATTATATGTATATAAAACACTAAATAATTATGGTAGCGGGCTTTTCAGTTGGATAATGTCAGCAATAGAACAAAGTGCAGACCCAAATAATGATGGAGACCTCTCAGATCATTTAGATATAATCAGTTTAAGTCTAGGTGGCTTTGGAAATCCTGATGATGTCCTTAGCAGGGCAATTGATAACATTGTTGACTTGGGGGTAATAGCAGTAGTTGCAGCAGGAAATGAAGGACCTTCTAACAAAACAATCGGGACTCCTGGGACAGCAAGAAATGCGATCACTGTTGGTGCAACTTTTGATAAACAGCAAGGTGATAATTTTTATAATATTGACAAATTATCCAGTTGTTTTAATTCCCTTCATAATCCTAATGAAAGTGATGTAGTCTGTTTTAGCTCACGAGGCCCTGTTCAGTGGGATGGAAAAGAAATTCAAAAGCCTGACATTGTGGCACCAGGTGTAGAAATTTGTGCAGCACAATTAGGAGATTCATATTCTACATCATTTGTACCATATCTAGCAAGGCCAGACGTTCATCAATGTATTGATAATGACCATGTTGCAATTTCCGGAACAAGCATGAGCACCCCTATGGTCTCTGGAGCAATTGCATTATTAAAACAAAAATTTCCTGATTTTAGTCCTAAAGAAATAAAAAGCCTTATAGTATTAACAGCAGATGACTTAAACCTTCCAAAAAACATACAAGGAAATGGTATGATCAATATCTCCAGAGCTCTTGAGTTTAATAAAAAGCCCCCAGTGCTAGAATTAAAAATCCCAAGCGTGATTCATGGAGAGAGTATAGATATCCTTGGAACAGTTACTGGACAAGATATACTAAGTTATAAATTATATTACACAAATACTGCTAATCTTGGTACTAAGACAGAAATCTGTACAGGAACAACCGAGGTCCACGATTTCAGGATTTGTAATTGGATACTTCCAGCAAATCTTGGAAATTATATTATTGAGTTAGTTGCAGATCTTGGATCTTCAATTTTATCAACAGAAAACGAAGTACAAATAAAAAATACTGAAATAAGTTATCCATTAAGTGAAGATGATTCAAACATTGTTTATTCGATATCGCAAAATATAATTATTAATGGAACTTCAATAGGTGTAGATTTTCAGTCATACACAATAGCTTTATGCAACAATGAGACAAATGAATGCATTGATGATGCAATAATCTTAGAAAATTCAGGACTTCTAAAAACCCAAAACAATCAATTAGGAATAATAAACATTTCAAAGATCAAAGATTCCTCACTTTATGTAATAAATCTTACAACAAATTATCTAACCTATAATTTGACAACCTTAAATTCAATTTATATTGAAACTAATTTTCAAGAAGGTTGGCCAAAATATTATAATTCTACTGGCTATTTTCTATACAATTATATTATGAAGCAGCCAAAGGTTACTGATATTAATAATGACCAAAAAAAAGAACTTATTTTTGTTCAAGGAACATCAATACATATCCTTGACCATAAAGGCGATTATTTAGTTGGCTGGCCAAAATCAACAGATACAACTCATACAGAAATTTTTGATTTTAAGGACTGTCTTCTTGCTTATCCTCCGGCGTTAGGAGATATTAATAATAATGGATTTAAAGATATAATTGTTCAAGATAGTTGCGGGTATGTTCATGCGTTAAGTTACACTGGACAATATCTTTTTCCGCCAAAAAAAATAGAATCCCCAGACTCTTATTGGTATTTAAGAACACTTTCTTTAGCAGATTTAAATAATGATAATTATCTAGACATAATAATTCCTTCAAATGATAATACAATTCATGTTCTTGACCATGAAGGTAATTATTTAGACGGTTGGCCAATAGAATTAATTATTCCTTCAAACCCTTCATCTGTATACTCACGTGGGGGCGTATCTGTTGCAGATTTAAATAATAATAACAAAACTGAAATAATTATCTCAGTAATTTCATGTGACCGGGAGGTCTGTAGTATGACAAATCCTAGTATGAGTTATAACATCTGGACATTTATATTAAATCAAACAGGAGGAAATTTAGAAAACTGGCCTAAATCTGTTCCAGGATTTGCAAGCATTATAGGACCTACTGCAGCAGACATTGATAATGATAATGAATTAGAAATAATTTTGAATAGAATTTACGATACAGTTCACATTTTTAATCTTGATGGAACTTATGCAAATGGATGGCCAGTACAAATAGAAAAACCTAATGAAGTAGATACATCTACTTATTATAATCTAATAAGATTAGGAGAATCTTCTGTTGGTGATATTGATAATGATGGTAATTTGGACATTGTTTTTTGGGGTGGTGAAAAAACAGGGACAAAGTATTGTGTTTATGCATTTACAAATACTGGAATAATTCACCCTAACTTTCCAGTATGTAATAGCAGTGAAATAGAAAATTATCCTGCAAGATCCCAAATCTTAGCAAACATAGATTCGGATCCTGAGCTTGAAATAATGTACGGAAAAAGTTATTTAAACCGGGATCTTAAAAATATTTATGCAATAAACCATGATGGCTCGATAGTTTCTGGGTTTCCAAAACATATCGGGATAACAGACCGAGCAAGCACATTTTATCCCTCGTATCCTGTAGCAGACCTTGATAATGATGGAGACAATGAATTGATTGTCGTAAAACCATATGATCAAGTAGTTTATGTCTATGACATGCCAGGAATTCCTTCAATCAATACCTGGTCACAAGCAAAAAATAATGAAAGAAACACAGGAGCATTAAACCCTTTAAAACGATTTTATTTTCTTGATTCTGATAATGATAGTTATGGGAATCCTCATAATTATACACAGCAAATTGAAAACAAAAATGGTTACATTATTTTGGATTCAAAAACATATGTTAGTAACAATTTAGATTGTAATGATCAAAATAAAGCCATAAACCCTTTAATACCAGACAAATGCGGTGACAATATTGACAACAATTGTAACAATTTAATTGATGAAACATGCCCAGGCCCTGAAAAAGGGGGCAACGATCCTGGAGATAGTCCTGGCAATAATGCAGGTACACCCATAGTTCCATTTACAAAGATTAATACCCCAACACCTATAAACAATTCAGGATCAATAAACAATACAGGCAAAGATCCGCAAAAAAATCAATCAGAAATACCCGCCCCTCCTAAAACTCCTAAAAAAGGTTTTGCTTTAGGAAAAAGTGATATCTTAATTTTAGTTATAGTGATCTCTTTAATATTAATCATTGTAATTTTTGGGGTAATCTTTGCATTAAGGGATAAGAACAAAATTTATTAAAATGCGTGGTTAATCTTCAATAGAGTCTAATTCTCTGACTAATCCTGAATCATCGTCAATCCTTAAATCTCTGTTTAGTTCTGATTCATCGTCTAACCTTGAATAATCATCTAATCTTGGATCATATTCTTGTTCAAGAATGTCTCTATCATTTCTTTTTTGAAAGGTAAGACATGTTCTAAAACCCCCCACCATTTCATCATGTTTATTTTTTATACCCCTATCTTGACATTTAAAATAAAATGGTGTCTTGCATTTATTAGTACAAACTGCCATGTTTGCATAGCCCTTACCAATGCGTTCATTACCTAACGGAGATCCATCATTATGCATATCTACGCCTATTTCAGCATTTTGCCTAGTTCTGTCTGTTGTCATTTTGGTTTGTTTTTTATTTTTAAATTTAAAAATATTAGAATCACTTTCTGCTCAAAAGACCTTGAGCATATAACATCTAAGAATGGGGTGTTTAAAAGGGTTGTGGTGTAATTCCTGGATAAAAAGTATGTATAAACGTCATCACTCTGATCCAGATGAGAGGTGTGCGGGTTTTGGTTTATAAAATCTAACAAATTCTATTCAAGAATTTTACCCGGCCAAGTTATTATCTCAATCAGATCCAGTGTCTGATCAAATAAATCTTTCCCGCTACAGGCTGGATGCCCAATTGCTGTAATTCCACATTCCATCTTATTTTCACAGCATTTATAAAATGTTGCATATTGTCCTTTTCCATAGCAAGAAGTATCCAGTCTTTTATTTATTGAGGCATCTAATAGTGGGTTATCAGTCTTACATTCATCTGCTTTTATAAAACATTGGGTGATGAGTCCATTTGGAGAATGCCAGCACGTATCTGGAACACAACACATTTTAAGGCCTTGCGCAGGACCTTGTAGGATCGTGCAGTCCTCTGTACGTAATGGATTATCAGAACAAGTATCATCAAAACAATGAGGCCCCCATTTTAAATCAAAAGTTAACTTAAGAGAGCATTTCTGATTCGGCTTACAACATGCTCGCACCCCATTAGCATCACACGCTTCTGTTGCAGTTGGATGGGAAGGATCATCAGGGCATTTCCTGGGACAAAAAACTTCTGTTTTATCAGTATAATACTGAACAACACAATCCTGCACATCTTCATGATAACAACAAGTATCTTGAGAAGCAACTCCTTCAGTAGAACAGACTTTAAATTTTTCATCAATAATTTTTATTCCATCATCCTCATAGAGTTTTTTTAATATATCACATAACCCTCCGCAAGAACATTCAGGTTCAATGATGCCCCTGATGTCATTGAGAATATCACCGATGTTAGAAAGATCGCATTTTTGACCTTCTTCACCAATATCTGGACAATATCCTTTACAGGCATTGAGTCTTGATTTTGTTTCTGTATCTACTTGGCATGGCACTTTGCATGCACAATCTCCGTCCACAACTATACAATCCTCTCCATCTGAACATGTTCCCTTGCATTCATCCCCAACATAATCACAAGATCCAGAACTTGGAGGCAAACCGCTACTTGGAGACAAACCACTACTCCTTAATTGCCCTTTATAATTAAAATTTGTATCTTTTGATATTTCTTTAACAACACTTTGAACTGATAATCCTGCAAATATGATGAGCAATGAAATAATTAATACTTTTATCAAAATATGCTTTTTATTTAAGAATTTGTTTAATACTCCTTTATTTTTCGCACCGGTTTTTTTCATAGATTTTAAAGAATAGAATACTATTTAAAATGTACGTTATAAATGCCGCTCGCCCGTCATTAGACACAAATCAAATAATTCAAATCATGAAAAAATTACTTTTTATTTATTTAGAAAATAAATTAATGTATCTGAATTTATCAAAACCACGTTGGTACAACGCCCCCAAGACCGCTTAAAATAAATTGTATACCCATAACTAAGACAATTAATCCAAGAAGTTTATCAATAACATTTATCCCAGTTTTCCCTAGATATTTATCTATTACATGTGCTCGAACAAGCAAAAAATATGCAATCATGCAAACGATAATTATTGATGCAATAATCGATAATATAAAGATAGGATTTCCATTTGCATTTTCCATTAAAACTAAAGCTGTAGCTATAGCTCCAGGCCCCGAAAGCATTGGGATTGCTAATGGGATGATTGAAATGTCCTCCTTTTCTTCTGCATGTTTTTTCTCTTCAGGATTCCTAAAATGTGAATGTCCTGAATAAATCATATTATATCCCACACCTAAGACCAGAATTCCGCTTGCAATCTTAAACGCTTCTATAGAAATACTAAATGTTTTTAGCAGCAGGTCTCCTAAAAACACAAAAAATATAAGCACTATGATTGCAATAATTACTGCTCTTCTTGAAATTGATTTATTTTTTTTCTTTGAATTTCCTTTAGATAATACATGAAAAACTGAGGCAGTACTAAACGGATTTATAATTATAAATAATGAAACAAGTGCTCCTATAAAAAACGTAATTGTGTCACCCATAATTATCTTTGCACAAAGTTCTTTATAAGATTTTTGTTTGTTAAGCTTAAAGTAAGGGAGATAATTTAATTAGAAACGTTTGTCAATAAATTTATGATTCTTTATAAAAGGCGCCGTTAAAAATGGTCAAAAGGGTATTACGCCGTCGCCCGATGTTTGAAAAAATATACACGCCGCGTTATTTTATATTAATGTATTAAGGGGATTTAGGCTTTTAAAACTTGGTTTTTATTATCCTCACAACCCCTTTATTTGCATCTACTTCAACTTCCATACCATCCTTAAGAATATCTGTAGCTATTTTTGTCCCAATTATACAAGGTTTATTCATTTCTCTGCTTAATATTGCAGCATGGCAAGTAATTCCGCCCTCATCAGTAACAAATGCTGATGCTTTCTTCATTGCAGGCAATGCCCATTGAAATGTCATTGGAGCAACAAGGATGTTTCCTTCTTTTACTTTATTTAATTGAGTTCTACTGAAGAGACTAGTAACCTTGCCCTTTGCATAACCTTTATTCGCAATACTTCCTTTTATTTGTTGAATATCATTAGACAATTCTTTTTCTAATCTAAATCCTTTTTTCTCAAGTAATTTATTAATATCTTTTTCATAGATAATTACTCCCTCAATAAACATAAAAACTGATTTTTTTCTTTTTTCTAACTCATTTTTAGGTAATTGTTTTTTATGAATAACAAGGTCTTTTATTTCATTGAAGGTTAAATATTTTAAAGATTGCATTTCATAATTTGTTCTATTTGCTATTTCCTTAAGTAAATAGTTAAAAAAATCAACCCCCTCATTAAAGAAAACATTTCCTTCTTTCTCTCTCCATAAAACAAGTTGTTTTATTAGTGTTTCATCAAACCCCTTTTTACCTTCTTCAATAAGTTGATTATGAATTATTGGGATTCTATGGACAGCAAATACTGCCACACACGCCTTTGAGAAAAATTCTTTTGCTTCAGAGAGTAATTGAAAAATTTCTTTAGCAGTAGTTTTTGAACTTACTTTTGTTTTCCTAAAGAAAGATAATCCATCTATAAGTCTCGTATGAATTTCTTTTGTTTTATTTTTGTTTTTCTTAAACCATGAAATTATTTTAGTTGTAAAAGAAGGCATTGAGCCATAATCAAGATAGGAAGTAAAAGTATCGTTCTTTCCAATTATTATAACTTTTGGGAAGGCAATATTGAAAAATTCTTTCAAATGCACTGTAAATCCCTTATACCACCAATGTTCTAGAGCAACTAATGGAGCATCTCTTGTTAAAAATTTTTTTAGATCCTTCATAAAATACTAATTAGAATATAAGTTAAATAAGTTTCTGTTGAGGAGAATTATAAAATGTATGTATAAACGCCTGATCGCCCCTCATTGAAGTAATATTTAATTTTTCTTTAAATCTCCATAAAACGTTTTCCCTAACAATAATTCTCTTTTATACTTTATTTGCATTTTTTCTTCATTTCCTTTATTATCTATATCTACAATTGCAAAAATTCCATTTTTTGCAGGGCCTGGATTAAGATATAAGCTTGGAGAATATTTTTCCTCATCAATTAATTCTCCGTTTTTGTTTACTGCAGAAAATCCTTCATGAATATGTCCTGAAAAAACAAATACAAGATTATTACGATCAACAAATTCTCGTATATCTTTATTTCCTATGTGATTAAACACTTTAACATAATCCTTATCTTTTAATGCAGCCTTAGTTTCTCTTCCAAATTTGACTGTATTATAGACTCTATGTTTTGCTTGCACTGCTATATCTGTTCCATTTTCTCCGTATTGATAGTGTGGCTCATGACACAATAAAATTGATTTAGTTGTATCAATGTTATCAAGCTTTGAAGATAAACTTTTCATTGTCTCTTTATTGACTTCATACCCGCAGTGATTTCTTTCACTTCCAGGAATATGAATAAAATCCTGACCTTTAAAAGTATAAACTCCTGGTTTTGAACCATCAACTAAATTATCATACATTTCTGTTAATTTTTTAATTGCTTCGTTCCACTTCCAAGGCCATTCATAATTTCCAGGTATTGCCAAAAATGGAATTTTTGTTTTTGCAAATATTTCCAGTCTGTCTTTAGTGCTATCACTATCTCTGGATTCAATTAAATCTCCCAAACTTACAATTAAGTCTACCTTATTTTCGCAAAATCTTTTCGCAATAGTTTCTTCCAAACCACTGCTGTGGTTGTCTGTAAAAATTCCAAGTTTCATAAAATTAGGGACTATTTATGTTTTTAAAATTTATTATAATAGTTATTGCACATGATAAATCTTTTTTATTGTAACTCTATATAGAAAGTAAAACGCCGTCGCCCGGAATCGAACCGGGAAGCCCAAAAGGGCACTGGTCTCAAGCCAGTTGGAGTACCATTGTCCCACGACGGCAT
>JAAOYK010000027.1 GCA_018221305.1 Candidatus Pacearchaeota archaeon | reverse complement strand
TGATGAAACGCTATTACTAATCGGAAGGAATAAAAACAAAAAAGACAAATACTTTTTAAAGGTAGTTGAAGTGATAAAATTTCTTTCGAGTCAAGGAATCAAAGTGAAACTTCATACAGTTGTTAGTACTTTAAATTATCAGAACATTGCATTAGAAGTGCGTGCCATTTACGAGACTGTAAAAAATGCAAATCCAATGTTTAAGCAGTGGAAATTTTATCAGTATATGTCGTATGACGACATAGTTGTTGATGAAAAACATCAAATAGATATTGAGATATTTGAAAGTGTGCAAAAAGAAATAGAAGAAAACTTATCTGGCTTAGATGTAGATATTCACTTTAAGAGTAATCAAGAAATGAATCAATCTCTTTTTAATATTTTGGCAACAGGAATTGCCCAATATCGACTTCCAGAAAACACTTGGACAACAACACCAAGAACAGAAAATCTATTAAGCTATAAATCAATGGAACAACTTATTGAACGAAATAAAATTGACGTTGATTTGTTTAATGCGTATCATTCTTACTCCCCGATTTAACCCAAATGACGCAACAAATTGAAAAATTTACAATATTAGATTTTGACGGAACAGTCCTTGATTCAACGATGGCATGGTCTAATGTATATCAAAGCTATTGCAAAAGACATTATCTCACTATTTCAGAACAGATAAGACTAAATCAAAGCAATTCCCCATTTACTGAATGGATTGAAACAATCAAAGCAACGCACAAAATTACACAGCCCTCAAAGTCGCTAATTGTTGCGTTAAATGAAATTGCAAAGAAAGTTTATAATAAGATACTTCCAAAAGCAGGATTTGTTGACTTTGTTCAAGTTCGACACACTTCAAAATCAAAGACAATTATCGTTTCAAGAGAAGAACCTGATTTGATAAAATCGTATTTAAACAATTATCGGATTTCAGAAGTTTCAGAAGTATTGCAAGACAGCAATCAAAAACGTACAAGAGCAAATTTTTATACTGATATTTCAAAAATGTACGGTTGTAAAACAAAAAATATTACACTGATAGATGATTCTTTGTCGCATTGCACTATAGCGAAACAAGCTGGGGTATTTGTTATTGGAATTAATGATAATCATTCTGTTAGTAGAAATAATCAAATGAGATTGATTTGCGAATTGTATGTTAATGATTTTACTCCATTATTAAAACTATGAACGAATTAAAATTTGCTTTTACGATTGATTTGGATTGGGCAAGCGATACTGTATTAGAATATGCTCTTTCGCCCATTTTTAAACGCGACATTCCCCTTACCATATTTTCTACTCACAACTCAGAGTGGCTAATTTTCCGTTTTGTAAATAATTCCAATATTGAATTAGAAATTCATCCCAATTTCTGCTTAAATAGTTCTCACGGTAATTCTTACGAAGATGTTTTTAATTATTGCAATCAGCTAACAACTGAAAAAAAAGGGTTTCGGTGTCATAAGTATTTTGATGTAAACGAAATAAACGAATACTATAAATCAGAAGGATATAAGTATTCTTCTAATATATGTACTGACTTGCAGTATGTTCAACCTTTTTTCAATAGAGTTGGATTGTTGTCTATTCCGTTATTTATGGAAGACGGTGGCTTCTTATTACAAAAACATAGTTTAAGACATAGTTTAAGCCTTGATACGATACTCAAAAAACTACCAACAAGAGGCACTGTAGTTTTTCTTTTTCATCCTATGCACTTAGCATTTAATAGCAATAACTTTGATACAATGAAAATGCTAAAAAACAGCATAACAATTCAAGAATATCAAAATATATCGTTAGAAACTATTGAGGAGAAAAGAAATAATTCGTTTGGTGTAAATAATTTGCTTTGGGAACTTATTGAATGGAGTGAAAAGAATAAGATAGAACGAGTTTTATTAAAGTCTTTAATTAATGAAAAATAAAATGCATAAAATATTTGTTTTTGATGTTGGCAACACATTGGTTGAAAAACCAAGCAATCGTATGGTTTCCTCATTAGTGGATGATTTATCTGCATTGCAGGAACGTGGAAATGTCATTGGTATTGCAACTATGCGAAATTTAGCAATGCTTGATGAACTGATTGCGCAAGTAAATTTTGATTATATTATTGCTTTAAATGGTGCCTATGTTGAATGTAAAAAAATAATTTTAATTGACACCCCTATTGACAGCAAAGAATTGACTCAAATTACAAATGTCCTTGACTCCAATAAAATCAAATACAATCTTTACACTAAATCGAACATTCTAAACTCATCCGAACAAAGAGAAATTGTTTATGGAATTGAATTAAAAGATTGTTCTGAGGTCATTGATTCTTTAAGAAAACATTTCCCCTCATTTGCTTTTCATATTTGGGAAAAAGGGAAAACCTGCGACATACACAGCATAAATGTTTCAAAAAGCAAAGGAATGAAAAAGGTCTGTAGTTACTTTGAGATTCCATTACAAAATAGTATTGCGTTTGGTGACGGTTTTAATGATATTGAATTATTTAAGTTGTGTAGAGTTTCTATTGCAATGGCAACAGCTCCCGATGAATTAAAACAAAGAGCAACTTTTCTTACCAAATCAGTTAAGGACAATGGGGTAAGTTGGGCTTTAGGCAAATACATAATTTAAAATATCCTAAAAATATGTTATTATAATAAAATTAGAAACAAACGTAAAATTTAGGTTACTATAAATGCAATTAATAGATTCTTTGAAAGAAATATTTAAAACTGGGGCAGATAGCCTTAAAGGGCAGGACCAAAGTATTTTCATGGCCTTCGTTATCAAAGAATTGGGTAAAGGTGGTCAATGTTTGGCTGAAACTGAGCTAGGCTGGAATCGCACAACTATCCGTAAATTCATTACAGAGCTTGAAAGTGGTTTAACTTGTATTGATAACTTTGCAGCTAGAGGCCGTAAAAAAGCTGAGGATCATTTACCCAATTTGATGGACGACATAAAAGATATTGTTGATAGCCAAAGTCAAACTGATCCCAGTTTTAAAACCAATAGACTTTATAGGCGGATAAGTTCTGAGTAAATTAGGCAACAACTAATGATCCAAAAAGATTACGATGATCAAGAGCTACCTTGTACGGAAACTATTCGCCGTAAGCTCAATGAACTTGGTTATTACCCTAACCTAAAAAAGTCAGAAAATGCCAGCTTCTTAAAAAAATTCCAGAAACGGATGCTATTTTTGAGCAACTAGCAAAAACTAATAAAGAAGCAGATACATTTGATCCTATGTTACGAGTTTCAATCGATGCAAAAGCAGTCGTACTCCTAGATTGGTTATCAAGAGGTGGATATAGCCATGTTGAAATTAAGGCTTTGGATCATGATTTTCGTCCAGATGAGACTGCAACTCCGGTTAGCATATTTTTACTTCAATACAATGAGACTTACATTTTTTTGACGACTTCAAATGCTACCAGTGATTTTATAGTGGATTGCCTTAACGAATTTTGGAAAACTCAAGGTGATAGATTTCTGAAAGTTAAAACTCTGGTTATCAATCAAGATAATGGCCCTGATTGTAATAGTCATAGAACGCAGTTTATGAAACGTGTCACTGAATTTACTGACGAATGGGGAATTACCATTCAATTAGCTTATTATCCCCCTTACTTGAGTCAAATATAATCCAGTTGAGCGAGTTTTGGGTATTTTAGAGAATTACTGGGCTGGAGAACTCCTTGATACTGTTGAAACGGTAGAACAATTTGCGAAAAACATGACTTATAATGGCATTCATCCCATCGTTACAGTTATTAGAGATATTTATGATAAAGGGGTCAAATTAACGAAAAAGGCCATGAATGAATTGGAAGAACGGTTTGAAAGAATGTCTGGTTTAGAAAAATGGTTTGTTCGTATCGTCCCTGTTCCTCTGGAATAACTAAAGACTGGATAATTATTTTTATGCATTTACCTTAAAACACTTTCGGTTATGAAGATAATACTATTGGCAGATAAATTACCACCCGAAATTGGCGGAATGGAGACACACGCAAATTATTTTGTTCAACATTTTTCAAAAGAAAATGATTTGACAATCATTTCAAAGAGAAATGGATATGATGTTATCGTAAATACTGATTACCAAACAATAAAAGAAATTGTCCTCTTCGACTTTTTAAAGTCATTTGAGAGTGAAAAATGTATTGTATTCTACAACAGTGGCTATTGGATAGAGAATTTTACTGCAATCAAATTATTACTTAAAAATGCTATTTTTTTATACCGAACAGGAGGAAACGAAATAAACAAAGCACCGTTATCATTACAAATTGATAGTCATTCTGAAAGACAAGATTATTGGGTAAAAACAATCAATCAAAGTATAGACTACTTGATTGCCAATAGCCAATTCACAAAACAACGACTAATTGATTTAGGAATACAAACCGAAATTATACATATAATTTCGGGAGGCATTGATGTTTCTAATATTCAAAAAGCTATCAATGAAATTCCACAGACTAGGAAACTATTAAATTGTGACGAATGTGATACGTTAATAGTGTGTTGTTGTCGCTTTGTACCTTATAAAAGAACAGATTTTTTACTTCGAGCATTTCAGCACTTGCCCCGACATTACAAGATTGTTTTAGTTGGAGATGGGGAGTTACTTGATAACGCAAAAATAATGTCAAATAAACTGAATTTGAATGTACAGTTTTTAGGCAGATTAACACACGAAAAAACGCTAAATATCATTGCCGCTGCTAATATCTATTGTCAATCAAGTGTAGATTTAATAGTAAATGTGAAAAGTGGAAATTATGTGCATACCGAAGGTATGGGGCGAAGTTTTATTGAATCCATTTGTAGCGGAATAAGAGTTGTTGTTACTAATTGTGGTGCTATAGACGAATTTATAAATTCTGAAAATGGCACATTAGTAGAAGGTGATGAAACTAAATTTGCACAACAAATTGAACACACTCTTTCCTTGCACACAATAGAGGAAACACGTAGACAAAACTATTGTGCTGAATATAGTTTTGAAAATATCTTTAGCCAGTATGAAAACCTTTGGAGTTAAAAATATGTTATTGATAACTGGAAAATTTCCTGATGTTACTTCCGACACGGACGGTGGTAGCATTATGGTTAGTCATTTAGTTGAGGCTTTGCGTAACAAATGTACCCTTGACGTATTATTTACAAGAACATACAATAATAATTTTATAAATATTGAAGGTGTTAGAAAAGTTACTTTTCACACGAATAAAGTTAGAAACAACAATAAGTTTCTACGCAGATTGGCAAATATAGAATGGAATAGTATAGAGTTTTCACAACTTATACCACAATACGATATAATAATTATTATTCATTGTAGCAAAGCATTAGGCTTAGAAAAATTATCGCAAGAATTATTGGATAAGGTTGTTTTGTTTCCAATGTATTTAACTTCATCTTACATACGTTCAAACGAAATTGTGCCTATTGGATATACAGAAGCAGAACGAAAAATATTGCTCAAAATCAAAAAAATAATTACACCAAGTCAATCAGAAAAAAACGACATAATCAAAGATTATGAAGTGGCAGAAAATCGAATAATTGTAATACCAATAGCCGTTAATTCATACATTGAAAGCAAAGTAAGGGATGAATCAAAAGCCAATAGGCTCATTTACATTGGGGCAATAAAAAAACAGAAAAGAAATGATGATGCCATCGTATTGCTTTCTAAACTAAAAGAAATGGGAGCTGAATCTCATTTGTACTTGGTAGGCTCTCAACAAGACGATGAATTATATGCTCATTGTATAGATTTAATCAGTAAGTTGGGATTAGAAAATGATATTTCCTTCTGCGGTGTATTATCTCAAAAAGAAATTGCAGAATTATTGAACGATATAGACATTAATATTTCGGTATCCCGTTGGGAAACATTTGGCAGAGGTATTTTTGAAGGTTTGTGTGCAGGATTGCCCACTGTTGTTTATAATAGCATTGATTGTTTGTTTGAATATGCAAACGCTAACAGCGGGGTTTCTTATGTTGAGAATATAAACGATATGGCAAGCAAAATATATGATTTATGTTCAAATCCATCTTTTTATAAAAGTCAATCACAAAAAGCTATTGAGAATAGTCCTCAATTTTCAATAGAGAAACAAAAAGAAAGATTATTACAAGAGATATTATGCTCACAGAAGTAAATCAAAAAAGAATACTTATTGTAGCAGGAGCAAGACCAAATTTTATAAAAATTGCTCCTTTAATGCAATGTTTTTCGCAACAAAAAACAATAAAACCTATACTTGTTCATACTGGTCAGCATTATGATATAAAGATGTCAGGGCAATTTTTTACTGACTTAAATATTCCTATACCTGACATAAACCTAGAAGTTGGCTCTGGAAGCCACGCTACACAAACAGCGAGAATAATAGAGCGATTTGAAAATGTTTGTCTAAAGGAAAAACCTGATTTCGTTCTTGTTGTGGGTGATGTCAATAGCACCGTTGCGTGTGCATTAGTAGCTGTAAAATTGGGGATTAAGGTTATTCATTACGAAGCAGGACTAAGAAGTTATGATAGAAGTATGCCAGAAGAAATAAATCGTATAGTTACAGATTCAATAAGCGATTTTTATTTTACAACAAGCGATGACGCAACGGACAATTTGATTAAAGAAAATGTTTCCAGCAAAAAAATATTTATGTTAGGAAATTTAATGATAGATACACTTTTTTCTCAATTGCCGAAAGCTATAGAAACGAAATTGGACTTTCAACTGTATGGTGACTTAAAAATAGTTTCAATAAATAGTGACTTTGAAGAGAAAAAATACGGCATAGTAACACTACACAGACCAAGCAACGTAGATTCAAAAGAATCGCTAACAAACGTGTTACAAACATTGGGAGATGTTTCTAAGAAAACACCTTTAATTTTCCCAATACACTTTCGTACTTTAAAAAATATACAAGATTGGGATTTGCTACAAGTTACAAAGAAGAATCCAAACTTGTTTATTATTGAAGCATTGGGCTATTTGGAATTTTTACATTTGCTTTTCAAGTCCTTATTCGTCATAACAGATTCGGGCGGCATTCAGGAGGAAACCACGTATTTTGACATTCCTTGTTTAACGTTACGACCAAATACAGAACGACCAATCACAGTATTGACAGGTAGTAATAAATTGACAACAATTGAAAATTTATCTACAGAAGTAGATTTAATTTTAAAAGGAATGCCGAAAAAACGACAAAAAATGCCGAAATTTTGGGATGGAAAAACAGCAAATAGAATTTTACGACAATTACAGACAATTATTTGTTCCCAAAAACTCACAACAATTCCCGCTTTTTATCATTAAGAGTTAACCCTCTTTTGTTGACTTATTGCT
>JAAOYK010000026.1 GCA_018221305.1 Candidatus Pacearchaeota archaeon | reverse complement strand
CCTCAAAGGATTGACCTATTAGCTCTGTGTCAGCCAAAGCAACTATTATTCTGTATGCCTGATGTATCTTAATTTTCATCTTTTAAAGAGGTCTCTAACTTTTAGATACTTGCTAATTTAAAAACTTTACCTAGAATCTTACTAAAATAAAAAAATAAAAAATAAAAAAAATTATTTCTTTTTGCCCATTATTCTGCAAACCGTAATTCCACAATCTGGACACTTTCCTTTCATCATTAGAGTTCCACGTTTTGTTGTTGTTTCCTTACCTTTTTGCATTTCAACTTTCTTCTTACACTTTACACAGTATGCTTCAACCATTCTTTGACCTCCTTGTGAGTATTTTTATTCAAAATCAAAATGATTTTGTCTATTTTATATAGGAAAAATTGTTTTATAAATGCTTTGTTAGGCGTAAAATGCGTATTTTTTATAATAATCTTTATATAATTGATAGATTTAGTAAAAAGATGGATAGGGATTTTCATAAAAAGTGTGAACAGGAGCGTATTGATTATATAAACCGGCAGATTGAGGGGATGGAGATTTCTGATCAACAGTCTTATTTTGTTGGTTATTTAGGCTGTATGAGTGAACAATCGCTTACTGATTCGGCTAAGTTTACTTTATCTTTGTGTGGTATGGATCTAGCAGGTAAGCCTAAGCTGGCTCAATATCTTATAGACAAAACTGAAGAGGTGGGGTTAAAGCAAGAACATTCGCAACTGGTTGCAGCGCTTAAGCATGGGCAAGAACTTAATAAGGAAATGGCTGGTGTATATAAGGAGCTTGAGAAAATTAGTGGAACTGAAGGATGTTAGATCTTGCTTCGTACACTGTGTTTTGCGCCGCATGCAAGGCAGTGGACAAATAAAAAGCCTTTATCTTTGATAAACTCTGTATCTGGTTTTGTGCATTCACGACACACTACGAACTCTTTAACATAACCTTCAATTTTTGCGTTGATTTTTGATGAAGGTATTTTTCTTTGTAAAATTACCCTGTTTTGTTTAAATGCGCCTGAAGTTGCTAGTTCTTTTAATAAGAATTTTAAAAGGTGGTTAAAATCTCGCCTGATGTGGGTTGCTATTTGAGGTAGGTTTGTTAGTATTGTTTTATTTCCTTCTAAATGGCCTTGAACCTTTGGAATTTCAAAACGTTCGCTATGTTCTATTGGTTTTACCTTTTTGTATGCCTCATTAAGCAGGTTATCATAATCGTCTTTCATGAAAAAATAGAGATTTAAGGGTTTAAAAGGGTTTGTAAAAGCAGACTGTTTATTTTTGACGTTTAAGAATATTTATCTCATATGGTCTTAAAATTGGACCTTTTTTTAGGTTTGACTTGCAAAGTTCTATCACTTGTTCTGCTGCTTGCGGATAAGTCATTATTAAGTTTTCTGAACTAAACTTGTCTAGGTAGTTACTGATTGCTTCTGAGAGGTTACTAAATGCTTTTTTTCTGTCAGTATATATGCCTCCAAAATGCACTTCTTCATTTGGAGTCCAGATAATGCTTTGGTATTCTCTGTTACTTTTATTGAACAATAAAAAGGAATCTGGGCCCTGGAAGTTTGTAAATCCTGCATTTTCTAATAATTTTTTTGGTCTTCTTAATTGGTGTGGGCTTATATTATTAAATCCATTATATATTGCAAAATTTAATTGTTGTTTAGGAAAATTTATTTGAAGCTCTTTGTGGCGTTGTCTGTTTCTTGCAGGTGGGCGTCGTATTCTATCTGGAATCATTTAATTTGTATAAGTGTTTGTTTGTTTAAAAGAATTATTATAATTTGAAATAGATATAACTTTTAGCCAAGATACCTGACACGGCCTGGCTTTGGTTCATAGATTATGCCTTCTTCAAGAAGTTTTTGAATCTCTTGACTTATAACTGATGGGTTTGCATTTTTAAGTGTAAGAATTATTTCGTCCTTATCAATACCTTCACGTTCTTCTGCAGCTTTTATTAGGTCTACTACTGAGTCTCTCCAAGCTTTGATTTCTTTTTTTTGTTGGGGGGTTTTTTGTTTTGGGGTTGATTTTTGAATTTCTAGTTTTCTAACTAGTAAATATTTTGGATCTTGCTTTTTTACAATTTCTGGTAAGATGTATAATTCTTGATTATATGATCTGATCATGCCTATTATCAGGACTGTGTCACCTTGATTAATATTTTCAAGCTTGTCCATTTGGTCTGAGAAAACACGAACACGGATCTGGCCGCTTCCATCGTCTATTGTAACTGATGCAAAACGTGTCTCGCCTTGACTTTCATACTTGTCAATAACATTAGCGATAATGTTTATTCTAAGTAGGTTTTTATTGCCTAATTCTACGAATTTTAGTTTTTTGTTTAAAGATTCTGATTCTTCAAAGATCTGGTTAGCTCGTAAAAGTTCCCCAATTTTTACTTTATATGCTGTCTCTCTTTTTCTTATTTCAGGTGACATGTAGGAAAGAATTATTTTTTATTTTTAAATATTTATGTTGTCAATAAAAGAGGTTTAGAAGATTTTATATATCATTTTAGACTATCTTTTTTATGAAATTTATAAGAGCGTTTGCTTTGGGAACAGTGCTTTGGATATTTATTTTTGTAACTTCTCTTTTTTTGGTTTATGTATTAAAACTTCGGGTAGGGTTTTGGCATTATTTGATTTACTGGGTTGCGATCATCATTTTTGCTTTAGTTTTAAGTCTTGCTTATTTTCATGCAAACATTTATTTTCATATGACTGCGACTTATGGATTTTTACAAGGATTAATCCTCGGAGTAACTTTTGTAGTTATTGTTATGGCGCTAGACGTTTTGATTGTAGTTCCGTTCTTTTTAGAAAGTAGGTTTGATCTGATAAAACTTGATGTTATACTTGGGCATGTTTTTACGCTTATAGTGGCCTCTTTTATAGGATTTTTTAAAAGCCGGGTGCATACTTAAAATTCTTTTTTATATTAGTTGGATAAAACCTGATTTTGGTTGAAAAATGTCTCCAGATTTTTTAAGTTTTTGAATAGATTCCTCAAAATCTGGGTCTGCAAGATCTTTTAATTCTTCGCGCAAGATGTCTAACGGAACTTGTTTTCCATGTTTTTCTTCTAATTTTTTTATTGTAGACCTTACAAGAAGAATTTTGTTTCTTTTGCTTGAAGAAGTATTGGTAGTAAAACGGTCAATGTCAAAAGTTTTTGTTTCTGCATCATAACCAACCTGCATCATATAATATTTAGTTAAGCGTATTGCAACTTGTGAATCTTCACGATCAACAGTAAGTGAAAGGCGAGATTTTGCATGAGCTTCTGCCAAACGGACAAGGCCTTGAAGTTGTCTGGCAGAAATTGAAATTGTACGTTTTTCAATGTCAGAAGCACTGTTTCGTAGATTTACATAAAATTGTTTTATTTCATCTACTGCTTCATCTGTAAGAATTGGTTTACATTTTTGTTTTGCATAAGCTATATATTTTCGAAACATGTCACGTTCTACAGCAGATTTTTGTTCGTTACCTTTATGCATATTTAATACGTGATCTGCTATTGCATTGTCTTGTTCCTTGTTTGGGATGTCGCGCATGATAAAAATAAGATCAAAACGATTAATTAATGCAGGTGGTAGATCGATTTGCTCGTTAATGGGCATTGTTGGCTCGAATCTACCTAGTTTTGGGTTTCCTGCTGCAAGAACTGATGTTTGAGCTGAAAGAGTTGCTTGTACATTAGCTTTTGAAATGGTTACTGTTTGCTGTTCTAATGCTTCGTGCATTGCACTTCTGTCTGTTGCGTCCATTTTTTCAATCTCGTCAATACATACTACTCCTTTGTTTGCTAGAACCATTGCGCCTGCTTCTAGTGACCAACCTTTTAGAAATTCGTCTTTTACTACTGTTGCGGTTATACCTGCACCAGTTGCTGCTTTTCCTACAATGTATCTTCCTTTTGGAGCAATGTCTGAGATAAATTTTAGTGTAACTGATTTAGCAACACCAGGGTCGCCCATAAGAAATAAATGAATATCGCCACGAGAAACTGTGCCGTCGCTTGACACTTTTCTTACTCCTGAAAACATCTGCAAAACTAATGCTTCTTTTATCTCCTCATAACCCCATATGGCTGGAGCAATACTTCCTCGCAATTTTTTGAAAAGTTCTGGGTCTGCAGCAAGTTCTTGAATCTGGCGCTCATCTTCTTCGTTTATCTCAAGTTCGTCATATGTTGTTTCTAGTGGGATTAAATTGTTTGCTTCTATTGCAATATCAAAACGTGTAGATATTGAGCCTGTCTGAAGTGGTACTGGCACTTCTTTTAGTATGCCCAGAATTCTTACCTTGCTTCCAGGTGTTGTTTTTTCTTCCATGTGTGGTTCAACTAGGTCTTCTTTTAAGAAAATATTGATACGTCTTGGCTGTTCCCCGCCGCTTAATGATTCTGGTGATTCTTCTACAACGACACGTTGAGCATCAACCATTGTTTTTGTTAAAAGCCTGAATTGTCCTTTACGTCCGCAAGAGCAGCGTGTTGGTTCTCGGAACTTTTTTTCAATTTGTAAGACTGAAATCACTGTTCCGCATGAAGGGCATTCAAACTTTGCATTAACAACTTGTGGTCTTACTTCGGAGGCTTGCCTTACAAGACCTTCAAAATAAATTAATTGATTTAGATGATGTGACCTAATGTTTCTGATTTTTACTTTTTGGGTCTCTGGGAGATTAAGAAATCGTAAGCGTGGAGTTTTTATAAGGCCTGTATCTTCAAGTGCTGTTTCTAATAATTGTAGAACTTCTTCAGGATTCCCGATTAATGCTTCGGCAAGTTCTGGAGAACTTGATGCTAAATCATCAAAGCTTGCAAAGACAACCTTTTTCCCTTTTCTTATACTTTCACCAACTTCTCGTTTATATGTCTCAAAAAATGACTTTGCTTCAATAATTAATTCTTCGCTACCTTTTTTTTCTACCATACAAAACCCCTCATAACTTACTGTTTAGATATATAGGTGATAAATCTTCGCTTTATAAATAATTATTTGTTTTGTTGCAATAATTCTAAAATGCGGTTTAAAGAAAGTGGTTTTTAGGGATTATTGTAATTTACTTACTTTTTCCTTTTGCTTCTTTTAAGGTTTTGATTAATTGTTCCATTGAATCTTTTAATTGCTGGTTATTTTTTGTACCAGTGCATACTAATTTTCCGTTTGAGAAAAGTAAAAATGTTGCGTTTGGTTCTACTAGTTTGTATACAAGGCCTGGGAACTGTTCTGGTTCATATTCAGTATTTTCTAATTCTAATGCTAAAACGTTTAGGTTTAAGCTCATATTAATGTTTCCAGAAGCTACAATGTTTTGTACTGTTATTTTTGGTTTTTCAGTAACTTTAACGTTAATTTTTTTTAATGTTTTAATAACTTGTTCAATTACTAGTTTAACTTGTGCAATACTTTTTGTGCCAGTACAAACCAAATTTCCTGAAGAAAATACTAATACTGCTGATTTTGGTTCTTTTACTCTTAAAACAAGGCCTGGGAATTGTTCTGGATTATATTCTGTATTCGGAACTGTTTTGGCAAGTTTTGTTAGGGGAACGTCTTTGCCTAAGGAAGTTGTTGCAACAATGTTTTGTATTTTTAGTGATGTTTTTTGTTTTTCAGTCATGTTTTTGTCACTCTAGAATCATTATGCTATTTATAAAGTTTATAAATGGAAATGGTTTATAAAGGTTTGGGTGAGCTTTTTTAGTAGTTTTCTAGATAGATTTTTATATTGATAATGATTTTTTAGGTCATGAAAAAGTATGATGTGATTATAATTGGGGCTGGGCCTGGCGGACTTTCATGCGCTATTGAGCTTGGTAAAAGTAAGAAACGTGTTTTATTGATTGAGAAAAATAATGTTATTGGAACAAAAGTGTGTGCTGGAGGGCTCACTTATAAGGATTTAAAGGAATTTAAGATTCCAATGAGCTTAATTGAGAAACGTTTTGATACTGTTGTTGTTCATTCAAAACATTTCAAAGCAAATGTTAAGTCTGATAATCCTTTAGTTTGTACAGTTAATCGCGAGAATTTAGGCCAATGGATGATTAAGAAACTAAACAAAAATATTGTTGTAATGAAAGGGAAAACTGTAAGTAAAATTGGAAATGGTTATGTTGTTGTTAATAATGAAAAAATCGGGTTTGAATCTTTAGTTGGTGCTGATGGGTCTAATTCTTTGGTTCGAAAATATTTAAAACTAAAATTGCCAATGGTTGGTGTAGGGATTCAATATCGTATTCCTACAAAAAAGTATAATGATTTAGAGCTTTTTCTTGATTCTAGATTTTTTAATGAATGGTATGCTTGGATATTTCCACATAAAACTGTTGCACTTATCGGGACTGGGTATGATTCGAAAGTATATTCTGGTAAAGTTATGCATGATAATCTTGATAAGTGGATTAAACGTAAGGATATTGATGTTACTAATGCTTCATTTGAAGGAGCAGCTATTAATGGTATTTATCAGAGTTGGGATTTTGGGAATATTTTTCTTTGTGGTGACTCTGCTGGTTTAACCTCTTCATTAACTGGTGAAGGAATTTATGCGGCCCTTGTTTCTGGACAAGAAGTTGCAAAAAAGATTCTTGATAAAAATTATGAATCGATTAAAATGAGTGAACTTATCAAGATTAATAAAAGTCATCTAAAAATTGTAAAGTTTTTTATGCGACTAGGCATTGTTAGAAATATGGTTTTTGATATTAGTGTTTTTTTGTTGAAATTTAAATATTTTCAAGAAAAAGCATTAAAAAGAATTGCATAAGATTGTTATAAACAAATATTTTTAAAGCTTGTTTCATGTGTATTTTTGTATGGATGCTAGACAGATTTGTAAGGATTATTTTAAAGTCAGCAAGACTCGTCAAGGTCTTTATGATATTGAACTACAACATCTTGATGAATTAAAAGATTATTCTTCTGTTGAATGTCATGTCCTTATTTATCCGTTTTCTAGGAAGGTTAATTCTGATAATCTGCTCTGTAATCCTTTTGAAGAGTATGTAAAAGATATAAGGGCAGGGCATAATTCTGCTTATGCTGGAATTAGTTTTATTTTTAATAAAATGTTTGGGATTTTAATGGCTTTAATCATTACAGCATTATTTTTGATTTTTTGGCCTGATACCTTTTTGTCTTTAGAATCTGTTGTTGCGGTTTTTGGAGCGTACATCATTGGTAAAGAGTTAGGGCAGGATTTGGAAATGTTTTTGGTAAATCTTACAAAAGGGGGAAGGTTACAGTTTTATAAGGATTATTTTAAGTATAAATTAGAAAAAATTACAACATTAATTGATTATTCGTTTTATGCAAAAAAATATCGGTACGAAATTAATGCAATCTTACCAACAAAAATGAATTTTGAGAAAAAAAGTAATTCACAGATTGTACGCATGTTTTTTAAACCAAGAAATTTTAAAGGGGGCAATAGTGCGCATATTTTGTCTATTCGTGTAACTCCTGAACTTGTTGATGAACTTGAGAAACAAGGATTTATGATTGGGTTTAAGATTTGTTTAAACAAAGATAAGTTTTTGTTTGTTAAAAGTACTGAAATGTTTCAGGCATTAAAACAAGGTGCTGTTGGATGTCTTGATGATAAAAAAGTTTTTGTTAATAATAGTGTTTTTCAAAGGGATGTCATAAAACGATTAAGATTACGCTTTGATCTTGGTTCTAAGGTCGTTAGTAATCAGAAGATGATTATTTCTTGATTGATAGTGGATTTTTGTCTTTTTTAAGTTCTTTTTTTAAAAACCAGTATGCTATCGGGGTTAAGTTATAGAAAAATAATAAGAAAAAAACTGATATTGCTATGCTTTTTGGTGTAATGAAATATAACTGGTTTACTTTTGTTCCAATATTATTTATTGGTTGAGCAAAATTTTCATACCCTAATTTTGCAAGTGCGTTTCTTCCCCTATAAAATATGCCAATGACTATTATTGCTATTGCAATGCTTATTGATTCAGTTAAAATTATGAGCTCTTTTTTGTTTAGTTTAAGTAACCTTAATATGAAAAATGTGCCCACCCCTGTGATAATGATCAGGATGCCTGTTACCCATTTGTTTGCAAGAAGTAAAAAACTTCCAGGAATTAGTAAAACTGCAAGTACTAATAATCCAATATACGTGCTAATTATTATTGTTGGTTGTTTCCATTTAATATTTTTCCATTCCATCTTTTTTAGTAATGTATCTTTAGTTCGTGACGTTTATAGTCATGATCTATCTCTTTTAAGTTTGCTATTGATTTTGGTTTTCGATCTGGTCGTATTGCTATTATTCTTGGGAAGCGTAGACCATAACCTGATTTGTATGTAGGAGAACGCTGAATGTTTTGGTATAAGATTGTTACAACAATCTTTGGTTTAATTTGTGCAATTCTTCCTTTTTCTTTTAAGACATAAGGCTTTAATAACTTTGTTAATTGTTCAAACGTCGGGCCTGTTTCTGATTTTTCTTTTAATCCTGAAGATTTGCCTATTTCTACAAATTGATTTGTTTTTTCGTTAAAACAAGAAAGGATGAATGATGCAAAGTTTCCTACACGTTTACCTTTACCATATTCTGCTCCGGTTATTACTAAGTCAAGCTCGTTTTCTGCTGGTTTAAGTTTTAACATGTGTCCTACACGTAAGCCTGGCTGATATCTTGCGCCTAAGTTTTTTATCATGACTCCTTCTTGATTATCTTTGAGTGCTTCTTTGTAGAATTTTTCTGCTTTTTTTCTGTCTGATGTAATTAACTGGTGAGCAAGACGAATTTTGTATTTTTGCGGTTTAATCATTTCCCGCAGTATTTTTGTCCTTTTTTCAAAAGGTTCATCTAATAATGATTTTCCATTATAATAGATCAGGTCAAAAACGTTTACTTCTATTGGCAATTTTTTTATTAATTCATGGATGTTATGTTTTCTTTTGATACGTTGTGATATTGCTTCAAAGGGTGTATATTTTTTTGTTTTCGGATCATACCCAATTGCTTCGCTATCAATAATAAAGGATTTTAGTTTTATGTGATCTTTAATATATTCTACAACGTCTGGGAATTGAAGAGTAACATCATCTAAATGACGTGTGAAAATTTTTATTTCTCCGGATTCTGACTTATTGATCATCATACGAAAACCATCATATTTGTACTCAAAAATTGCAGGTCTGCCTACTTTGTTTAGGCCGTCTTCCACGCTTACTGCTTTTTGTGCCAACATTGCTTTGATTGCCTTGCCTGGAATTAACTTTGTATTTTTTAATGCAGGAATGCCTTTATATGCTTTCTCTAAAACTAATGCAAGGTCTGTAGCTTTGTCATAACTGTCCTGAACTATTTCCATTAGTTCTTTTTTTTCTTTTATTGTTTTTGGTTTGAATGCTGCCTGGACAATTGCGTCTCTAAGGGTTCCTGAAGCAACCCCGATACGTAAATTGTTTAGTAACGTGCGTATGATATATTTTGCTTCAAGCCCTTTCGCAGAAGTAAGTAGTTCTGATATGAGTGCTAATTTTTTGTCAACTGTCCCTCTGCCTTCTAGCTCTGGTAATCGTTTTAAATTGTCAATCACTTTTTGGGTTGTTAAGGTTTTTGTAAAAAGCGTATTTTGCTTTTTTTTGTCTATTGTTTTTTGTGCGACCTCACCTAAATCTCCCATCTTTTTCCAATCGTCAACTAATTTTTCTTTTGATATGCCTGATGATTTTGCTAAAGCTTTAATGCATAGTTGTTCTGAAATGCCAAACTCTTTTTCAGAATTGTCTGGGAAAACTTTTCCTTGAAGAAGATAAACTACTTGTTTATTTTTTTCTTCTTTTAACTTTTCTAAAAATTCTGCTAAGATTTCTGTTTTTTTAAGTCTGGAAGAATTGTTTTGTAAATTTTCATAGACTTCACATAGCTGGATATATTTCATCTTTTACCTCTTTTTCTAAAAATTAGAAGGGTTGTTAGTTTTTAAGAGTTGTGTTGTTGTGTGTATAATTCCTTTGTGTCTTTGTCTTTATTGTATTTAGAATTATTTTTTTAATTTATAACCTGCTTCTAGGAGATTATCTTTTTGGTAGCAAGTGCCTAACACGTTCCCATCTTCTATTACAAATATCCATTTTTTTGCATAACGATATTCGGCGTCTTTAAAGCCGTACGTAATTATTTGTTTTACTTTATTTTTTCTTATTACTGGGACAGACCGTTTTAATAATTCAAATAATGAGTACAATGCATCTCTTTTTGTTTTGAATCTTGGTTCTTTATTTTTTTGTAACTTTTCTTCTTGTTTTTCCTGCTCTTCTTGTTTTTGTTCTTGGAGCATGTCATAATAGCTTTGAGATTTATAATCGCTGGTTGTTTCCTTTTTAGTTGGGGTTTTTGAGACTTCTGGATTATTAGATCTATTATAAAAACTGTCTAGTGCGTGAGCTGCTATCTGATATTCTTGACCCTCAAAATTAACTGTTGCTATGCAGTTTTCTTTTTTTGGAGGTCTAAATAATTTGCTTTTTTTAAAAAGAGGGTCTTGAAGTATGAAGTGATCTTTACAAGATAAAATTTTTCCATTGCTTTTAGGATATTTTTGATTATCTACTGGAATAATGTATCCAGTCCAACAAAAATCGTTTTCAACAAGATAGTGAAGTCCTGATTTTGGTGTTAATTTTTTAACCCATTTTTGGACCATCTTTTTTTTATCTGTAAAATTTATTTTTCCTCGTCTTAATCCTGCTACATGACTTTGTACTATTTCTGATAAACTGCCTCCTTTGATAAATAAACCTTGATTTGTTTGCCTTAGTTTTTTCTGGGGCTCTGTTACGTATTTGAGAGATTCGAATAATTCCATTTTTATGCTGCTAGATTGTCTATATCCTTGAAAGCTTTTATTGCTGCTTTTAGCGACTTTTTTTGTAAATCGTATGAAAACAATTCATTTAAGGAATATATACAGTGACACCGGCATTCGTCCATTTTTAGCTCTTTTTTAGAGATGTCTTCTGGGCCTGGGCATTTTGATTCATAAATATCATTTAGTTGTAGTAATGTTTTAGGACACTTATTTTCTGCAGAATAAATCATTAGCTCTAAAAGCTCTTTTCGTTCAAACCCTATATGCTGTTTTGCTATACTCATTAAATGGGTGTAAATTTACTTATTTACCACGTCTTTTGCCAGCTCTTACTGAAGGTCGGTTTTTATTCATCGGTGACTTTGAACGCAAGCCTCGTGACTTTTTTGCTGCACTTGTTAGTCCACGATTTACCCTACCTTGGTTTTTTGATTTTGTAATCCAATTAATCTTTTTATCGGTTTTTATTTCTTTTCTTTCAGGATCTACTAATATTACTTCATAAAATATATATTTTCCATCTTTTGCTAGATAATATGAATTAAGAACTTCCATGTTTGGAAACTTTTTTTGAGCACGACCTTCACAAACCCATTGATAACTCATTTTTACAACCTTTTTTATTGTATGGCGTTTTGATCTTCGTCCTTTATTTGTTCTGTGTCTTTTTCGTCCTCCACGAATAACTCTAATACGTACAATAATGTACCCTTTTTTTGCTTTATAGCCAAGTGAGCGAGCTCTATCCAAGCGTGTTGGTCTCTCAACCCTTATTGCAGCATTTTCTTTACGCCATTCTACCATTAGTTCCCTAACTCGTTTAGGGTCTGGTTTTTTCCATGCTTCTCGTATTGCTTGATATAATCCTTTTGCCATGTTATTTTGTATAAAATTGTGTTTAAAAAGCTTATTGTCTATAAAAAATCAGCTTAAACACTAATTATATATGAGGCTGCCAGGATTTGAACCTGGGACCCCTGCCTTATCAGAGCAGTGCTCTAACCGTGCTGAGCTACAGCCTCATACAGTATACTCAAAATTAGATAATTTGTATTTATAAGTGTTTTTATTTAGCTTGTAATTCTAAGACTAGGTTGCCTTGTTGTAAATTGTAGGAAATTATGGGTAAATTGATATTAAGAGTTTTTGAATAAACCTTATCTTTGGCAATAGCTTTTACTTCTATTGAACTTTCTAACTGATTTATTAAGATATCATTGACATTGTTTACTCCTGGAATTTCTAATTCATAGACAATTTTTCCAGATAATCGTTTCATCTTGGAATTTGGTTCTTCTCTGGGGAGTTTTGCTAGCCTTTCTTCTGTTTGGCGGGAAATGTGGTTGGTAATCTTTTTTGGAACTTGTGTTTGACTTTTTTGTTTTGGGTTTTGTAATTCTGAAAGGTCTACTTCTTTACCATTGATTGAAAATTTAACTTTCATTCCAAAAGGATTTTGATTATTTTTTTTAATATTGTTATGCTGAGGATGGTTTTGGTTTTGATTTTGGTTTTGATTTTGGTTTTGATTCATTTCCCGTTCTAACAATTTCATCATGCGAGGTAATTCTTTTATCGCGCGTCCAAATATTTGGTCTATAAGTGGCAAATTTTGGCGTTGTGCTGGTGGTTCTTGAGGGATAGTGTCTGAGGTTCCTAACAGGCCGTAATCTTTATTTGATCCTTGTTGTTTTAATCTAACACCGCAATTTGGACAAAATTCAAATCTTTTTTGAACATTTTCATGACAATTAGGACATTTCTTCTTAAGCATAAACTACTCTATTTTTGTGGGTTTATATAGGTTTTGATATAAGCAAAGTTTTTTAAAAAATAAATGTCTGATATTTTAAAGATAAGGTACTAAATAATGGATCGTGAAGAATTAGTTAAAAAATATAACCTTGATTTGGAAAGTCTTGAACGTGAGCAAGTAAAGTTAGCTAAAAGCTTGTCAATAAAGGATAAAATTGATTTTAGTTTGGCAGAACTTTTTGGTGCTGTTGATGTTATTTTTATAAAAAATAAAATGCTTTGCGCAATGATTGTATGTAATAGGGATTATGAAATTGTTGACCGGGCTTATAGTTTTGAAAAGACAAGGTTTCCTTATGTGGCTGGTTTTAGGGCTTATCGTGAACTTCCGGTAATGGTGGACACTTTTAATAAATTGAGTCAGAGGCCTGATGTAATGTTTATCCCTGGTCAAGGTATTATGCATTTTCGCTTGGGTCTTGCAAGCCATTTTTCTTTATCAGCCGGAGTTCCAAGTATTGGGGTTTCAAATTCAATTATTGGGTGTGAGGTTGATGGGGATAATGTGATGAAGGAAGGACATATTGTTGGTAAGGTTTTTATAAGTAAGTCTGGAAGCCGGCCAATGTATATTAGTCCTGGTAATGATCTTTCTATCAAAACCGCTCTTGAATTATGTGGTCAGTTTATTAATCTTCCTCATAAATTTCCAGAACCAATGCATTTGGCTGGGAAGTATGGGCGTGAGGTTAAAAAAGAACTGACTCGGGTCGCGTAAGCTTTATATGTTCCTTTTTTGTTAATATTTGATGGGTAAACTGTTTGCTGCAATGTTTTTTGTATTCGTTTTTTTATTTGGGATTGGATTTTCTTTGATGTGGCAACGATCACAAAATGTAGATGATTTTTTTGAAGCTTCTGATTCTGGCATGCTTGGTTCAGGAAAACCTGGAATTAATAATGATAATGGATTAAGGGGGAATGTTGGAAGGTTGGGTAGTACTGGGCTTGGTGTGACTGGGGGTGAATTGGTTGATGAATTTGATCATTTCTCTGGGATGCATTGGGGGCATATGCCTCTTAGTTATAATTTGATTAATTGTACATCTGTGCAGGTTGAACGACTAACAGAGGCAATGAATTATATAACTAATGCTACCCATTCTGTTATTAACTTTTTTGAAAGTGAAAGTGAAAATTTGGATCTTGAATTTTTATGCTCTAGGGAGCAAAAAGATCGAGGGTTTGTTGCAGGAGAAGCAGAACTTAATTATTATCTTGAAACAAATCTTTATGCTCCAAGCACTGTTTATATTTATTATGCACAGCATTGTGTTGGTCGACGCCCTACAATAGAAATACATGAAATCTTGCATGCCCTAGGTCTTGATCATTCTGAGAATGATGATTGGGATAATATTTTAAATCCTTATACCACTCGTTGTGATGCAGAAATTAGTGGTGAGGATATAAAATATTTGTTAGAAATTTATGCTTAGATTTTTTCAAATAATGCTCTATTTGTTTTTAGTATTAACTTTTTGGGTGTGTATGGTGTTGTGGGTGAAATATTATTTTTTCAAAAACCTTTTTACTGTCAAAACTTTCTGTTTTTCGTATCTCTCTGATTAACGGAATCATTGTTAGACTTACAATTATACGTAACAAGCTTGAAATTAAGAATATGAAGAGTAAGGTGTCCATAAAACCTATTTTTAGAAATTTTACAAGTATTGCGCCAATTATTGCTCCAAAGAATATTCCAATTCCGTCCATTAAATTATTATATGATAATGCAAAGCTTCGTTTTTGAGGTTTTACTGAATCAAACGTAAAATTGTTAATTGCTAAATTAAATCCGGCCCATCCGATGCCTCCAATCAATTGTGGGACTAGGATTAGGTAAAGTGGATTATGTGACAAAAGCCAAAGTATTGGATAAAAAGAAATTAAAACTGATGAAATACAAAGTACTCTATAATTCCCGAATCTGTCTGAAAATTTACCCATTGACCTAATGACTAAGATTGTATACACTGTTGGGGCTATTGTAATCATCATAAACGTTACATAATTAAAACCCAGATTTCGTAGCATGTAAACAGTCCAAAACGGTCCTGCAATGTTTATTGCAAGTGAGAAGAGTGCACGAAATATTGAAAATTTACCATAGTTATTTGTATGAGCTTTTTTTAGAAAATCAAAAAAGCTAAAATAATATTTGTTTTTGATTTTTCTTTTTGGTTCGTATTGACGTGATAAGTAGTGTCGTGCAATAAAGCGTGCGATCAATGCCATTGAAAAAAGTATGATAAATCCAAACATTGTTTTGTTATTTCTTTTTGCAAGGTCTAAGATTATTGCTGCAAAGATTGAAAATATGATTGTTCCAAATCCTAATATTCTGTTTCGTTTTGAAAACCATTTTCCTCTATATTCTTTGTCAACTAAATCTCCCATCCAGGAAAACCATGCTGGAGTTGACATGTATGAAAAAATTGTATAAACCGAAAAGGTTAGTAGCATGAGTAGGGGTAAAATACTTTTTATGATATTTATATGATAAAGGTATGCAATAATTATCATTGGAATCCATAATAGTGATTCAAAAAATACTGCTTTTAAAACTATTTTTTTTCGAGATTTTTTTTCAATAAGTTTTGTGCTTAGTACTTGACTTAGTGGTCCTATTAGGCAAGAAACGGATCTAATAATTGCAATTAATGAATTGCTTGCATTTAGTGCAATTGCAAACGGTGAAATGTATGTATCTCCTACAGATGTTCTGACGGTTGTAAAAAATCCATCTTTTATACTGTATTTTCTTGATCTTTCTTTTAATTGTCTAATTGTTTTTTTACTCATTTTTCCAGATGCTTTCTTCTTCTTTTTTTATGTTTTCCCAGATTGTTGCTTTAAGTCGTACGCTAGCTATTATGACGCCACACCCAATTAGAATTAATGCTAGATAGTATATGAAATATGATTGTCTTGTATATAGCTGGCCTGTCATTTCTTGATTGGCCATGTTTGTATTATTAATCTCTTCTACTGCATGTCCTGATATTGTTTTAGCATTTGTTTGTTTTATTTCATTAAAAATTGATACAAAACTAAAAAGGATCAAAAGTGAAGTTACTAATAATGTGACGTACATTATTTTGATGTAATGCTTATGTGTAAACATTTTTACAAGTTTTCTTTTTATTTTAGTCTTTAGATTCATTTTTTCTTTTTTTGTGAATGTTTAATTTCTTCTGTATCAAGTTCTAATGCTAAGAAATCTCCTTCATCAATTTCAAATCTATCAATTGTATCTTTTGGAATTGTAACTACGTAAGAATTTCCGACTTTTCTTAGTTTTGCATCAAATTTTCTTTTTGACATTTTAAGAATTAAAAGAGATTACAAAAGGCTCAAAAATCCGAAAAATAAATTGGATTATTTGAGCCTTGTGAATACTCAATCACACTCCTTTTCCCTTGTATATACAATGTATATACTATATTTAAAGCTTTTTAAACCTCTTAATTTTTAAAAAGACTTTGATATTGTAACTCTTAACACTGGGTAAATGTTGTTATGTATATACTATGTATATACTACTATATAAGTGTTTCCCTGCTTTTTTTTTGATGTAGCTAGTGTGATACAATAGTTTTTAAAAAGAAGATCAATGTAGGATTGTAATGGAAAAATTGGTGATCCTAGAAAGCCCGTTTAACGGGAATTTTGATGCAAACATAGAGTACGCTCGTAAGTGTATGAGAGATTGTTTTCTGCGAGGAGAGTATCCTTTTGCATCACATCTGCTTTACACGCAGAAAGGTATTCTAGATGACACTATTCCTGACGAGCGTAAGCTTGGAATTGAGGCAGGTTTAACCTGGGGGAAGTTTGCACAAAAAACCGTTGTGTATACTGACCTTGGAATTTCAGGTGGTATGAAGCAAGGAATTGCTAGGGCAGGAAAAGAAGGTCGAAACGTGGAGTACCGAACCCTTGAATCAATGGATTTAAGTGTTCCAGTAAGTGGTGAGCAGAAAGTTTAATATTGTGATTGTTTTTTATTTTTATAGACTAAGTACGAAAAATAGTGATTCTTAAAGTGATGCGCCATTGGTATAGTGGTAGAATAAAACCTTCCCAATCGCATGAGTATGTGAGGAATGAGGTTTAGACGCGAGTTCGATTCTCGCATGGCGCATGCTTTATTTTCTTGCTATTTTCCACATTAGTTCAAAATATTTACGGTATGAATCAGAAATATCTTTATTTTTTATTACTATTGCAAGGGGTTCCTTTTGCCACAAAATTATTGCTACCTTATCTGCATATATGTTGATTGCTAAAGGGTTTGCATATTTTTGAGGGAAATGTCTAATTTCTGAATATGGTATTTTTGGTAACGGTTCTGATGAAATTATTCTTGCCTTAATCTTATTTTTTAATCTATCTTTATCATACCATTTAAAGTAAAAAGGCAAAACATCTTTTGTTGCTTTACTTGCACCAAGGATTAATATTTCTGAATTTTTTTTAATTAGTTGGTCTTGGAAAACTGTTTTTAAGCCTTCTTTACCTTTATAAAAATTAGTTTCTTGACGTTCTTTAGTCATTTCATATAATTGGTTTAAATGTGGTAATGATGATTGAAACTCTTTTTGCTGCTGGTTCATTATGTCCTGAAAACGTTTTGGGTTTGCTGCAACAAATTCTTTTCTATTATTTTTTTTAATGTATCCTATAAGACCTTTTTTTATTAATCTCTCTGTAATGTCGTAAATGTTACGTCGGTGAATGCCTGTTTTTCTTGATATTTTTCCGGCCAAACTTGGGCCTAGTTCAAGTAATGCTAGATATACAATTGACTCGTTTTCTGTAAGTCCGAATTGTTTTAGTAATTCTTTATTTTCCATGTCGTATGGCAACCTAAGGTTTCCCTCACAAGTCACCCATCCTCTTATATGGATGAATGTTTATTTTTTTATAAACTTTTTGGTAGGGTGATATCGATCACCACATAAATATATATATCCTTGAATAGTTATTATTCTAAAGCATACAACTTAAAGACTGGATAAAAAAATGGACATTGAACTACAATACTCACCAATAATCTCTAATAATGGTAATCTAACTGTAAAAGATTATGATAATTATTTGACAAGTCAGGGCAGTGTTTTAATTGCTAAAGCTCTTGCAGTTGGACCTTTAGAAACTGCAATGAAAGATGCTTTAGAAGAGCAAGAAATAGATGTTTTTGAATATGATGATTTAAAAGTTAAAGGAAAGTTTCAAACTAGGGATAATGCTTCTTGGGAAAAAGTTTATAATTCTGTGCTTAAGTTTTTAGAAATACGGGCTGATGATGCTCGTGCATATGATATGGATGGCCTGAAAGCTCTTGAAGGTTTGGGGTATTGTATTTCAACAACTGACTTAAGAGATTTTATTAATGGTGAAGTAAAAAAGGCGACAAGTCATAGTGAATTTTTTCAACTATACTGGCCGCGTAAGAAAAAAGATGAAGAATTTCCGACAACTATTTTGTTGCCTAACCGGGATTATGGTAGAATTACTGAAGAAAATGTGCGAGCAGTATTAACTGCAAAACGTTTTTGTAAGGGATTAGAAACAAATGTTATTGATGCATTTAAGACTGCTAATCGGGTTTGGCATGAACATGAAACAGGATATAATAATACTGATAAACTGCCAACTGATAAGGGTGGTATTAAGCGAGCTAGAAAAATTAGTAATGGTAGGTATGCTTTTGTAAACTTGATTAGAAAAGAAACACCAAAATATCATGAAGCCCTTGATTTTATGTTAGCAGAAATTAGTGACATGGAAAATAAAGTTTTTATTAAAGGTTATAAGTCTAGGCAAGAATGTGGAGATACCTTTGTTAATATTAAAAATCTTTATGAACAGTTAGGCACAGAAAAATTAAAAGAAAAAGATTTGGTTGATATTAGTGGCCGATACGAAATTGCTCCTTAAGAATTAATTTTTCGTTTTTCTAGATTTTACAGGGCTATGCTTTAGCCAGATTTTTACATAAATTATTGCACCGATTAATATTGATATTATTCCTAGTGAAAACCACATCTTAGCACCTGTTGTTGAAATGTCGATAACAGCGCCTGTTATTGGTGCAAATGGTTGCATGATTATTATAAATATGCCCAGAAGTATGAATATGGTTGCAAAAGTTGATAATACTTGTTCTAATGTTCCTTTTTTCATGTTAATACTAAGTGTTTATTATTATATAAAATATTTGGTTGAAGACAATTTTTTTAATGAAATTTGCTCGGCTTTATGCATGTTATGGCGCGAGTAATCATTGGATATTTACTTTTTAAATTAATTTCTTTTTTTGTTTTTGGATCAACACCCTTATACCCTTTTCTCATTAATTCAAGTATTGCTGGAATGTCATTATCTCTACTAATTATTGCAGCGCGTCTTGTCCTAGACCATTTCATTTTCTGTTCATTTTTATCTGCTTGTGTTACTGGTTTATTGTTTTCATTCCATTTCTTTGTAAGTGCTTTTCTTTGATCTTCTGTCCTGTGCATTATGTGGTATAGTGCGTGTGCTATGATTGATGAGTCTGCGTCTGATTGCGGGCCTCTATGTGTTCTTTTATCAGGATTATATGAATCTCTAAGAATTCCGTGCAGTTCTGTATAACTGTCTCGAGGCATCTGATTAAGGCACTTATGTTTTTTTTGTAGATTTCTTAATCTTTGTTCAAACCTTGGAACTTTTGTTGTATATTCTGCGTTTAATTTTTTTAGTGCTTGTTCTTTTTCTTTAGTATTTTTGATCCCATCTATTATGTCTATTGCGTCAATTAAAAAAGGGTTTATTTCATAATAATCTTGCGCTTTAGGTGTAAGATGTGTGTATGGTTTTATTCTTTTAATAAGCTGGTCAATAATTGACTTGTTAACAGGATTGGCAGCAACAAAGCGATCTCTGCTTGGTTTTACTACATTTTTAAGGTTAGAGCTATTGGTCTCTAACTCCTCTTGTACTTCTTCTGGAATGTATGCATTTGCATGGTTTTTAAAGTATGAATCTAAAACATCTTTCAAGCCTCTTTTTTTGTACATGTCAATTAAAGCGTTTGTGTCAAAAATAATGCCTTGTTTAGTCTTTTTGCCTAATTCTATCATTACTGGGGTTGTTGCTACATAGATTTTTCTATCTAAACTTTCCTGTATCAATAAAAATGTTCCTGAGATTAAGCAGGCAATTCCAATAAAAAACCAGACATTTGTTGCTATTGCTGAAATATTGATAACAGCTCCTGTTATTGTTGGTAAAATTCTTAATATTATTAAACAAAGGCCTGTGACGGTTAAAAGTGTGCCCAGTGCTTTTATGGGCTGTATGTATCCTTTTTTTTGCATAAATATGCAAAGTTATTTGTTTATTTAAAAGATGTGGTATTGACATACAAAAGGGGTTACAAATGATTTATAAAATGTTGAGTACTTAATTTATGACATAAAAAGGGGTTAGATTAAGGTATCGTCTGTATCATCATCATGTTCGAATGAAATGTCTTCAATGTCCAATTCTGGGTCATAGGCTCCCTTAGATGGCCAGGGTTCATGAGAGCTTGACCAGCACATTTTGTCTGGGTCTGGCATTTTTTTATAAAAATCAGTAAATTATTACATAAACATAGGGGAAAACCAGTATTTAAAGGTTAGGAGTTAAAAAAAAGACTATGAAAACCAAAAATTTTAAATATAGTACTATTCTTAAAAAAGCATGGCACAAAAACAACATATCGGATGTGCAAACGCAGTTTCTGATAGTGCCACACATTTCACGCAGAACCCAGGCAATTAACCTGTTGTTTTTTTGGGCGCCGACGCTTGGGGGACACTTCTTAGATTATTCTTTGTTATCTAATTTTTTTGGAGCTCTAGGGTTTAACTATCAAGTGTGCGTTGGGACAAAATGTAAAATAAAGTAAAAATGACAAAAACTAAGAAAAATCATACAAACAAGAAAATAAACTTCAAATACAACATGGGTGTATTTTGGAGTTTTGTACGTAAATATAAGGCAAGCGTAGTTTTGCTTATATTTTTAATAACCTTAATTGAATTATCACGTATTTCTGAAAAGTTTTTATTTAAAGAAATAATTGATCGGGGGACAGATTATGGTGCTGGAATACTTTTAGCAAGCGTTTTAGCTAAAATTTTGGTAATTATTGCAGTTTTATTTGTAATATCTGTCATAGTCAAAGCAGTGTCACGTTGGATCTATATGTATTATTTGAACAAGTTGGATAGTCATTTAATGAAGGATTTAAAGAATAGATTTTTTAATCATATTATTAGTTTGGATCATGATTTTCATACAACACATAAAACTGGTAGTTTAATCTCTAGGCTTGGTCGTGGTAGTGGGGCGATGGAGACCATGGTTGATGTATTTGTTATGAATTTTATCCCAATGATTATTCAATTAATTGTAGTTATGGTTTCAATTATTTATTTTGACCCTGTATCTGCATTGATTGTTTTTATTACTGCGCTGGTTTTTATCTTGTATAGTTATAAAATTTTGAAGATGCAAGAACCTTCAAAGGTGGAGCTTAACAAGACTTGGGATATTGAAAAAGGAAATATTGCAGACTTTTTAACAAATATTGAATCGATTAGATATTTTGGTAAAGAAAAATTAATCAAAAGTAAAGCAACAAAATTAACTGAAAACTGTAGGCGTGCTCAGATGCGTAACTGGAGTTATTTTAAGTGGTTTGATGCAGGGCAAATTGTTATCTTGGGTACTGGGATATTCTTTTTAATGTTATTTCCTATTCGGTCCTTTTTAGCCGGAAACATGACTCTTGGAACTTTAGCATTTATTTATACTGCTTTTGCAAACCTAGCTGGTAGTTTGTTTGGATTTGTATGGGGTATTCGAGGATTTTATCGAGCAATGGCAGACTTTCAAGATTTGTTTGAATATGGTAAAATTGAAAAAGTAATTTTAGATAAGCCTGGTGCTGAAAAACTAAAAGTACGTCATGGAGAAATTGTGTTTAATAATATTGAGTTTAGTTATGGCAAACGAAAAATGTTTCGCAACTTTAAATTAAAAGTACCAAAAGATCAAAAAGTAGCATTAGTTGGGCATTCTGGATGTGGAAAGTCAACTTTAGTGAAACTGCTTTATAGATTGCATGATGTTGAGGATGGAGAAATTATGATTGATGGTAAGGGTATCAAGGAATTTACTCAAGAAAGTTTGAGAAATGAAATGTCAATAGTTCCTCAGGAATGTGTATTGTTTGATGATACAATATATAATAATATTAAATTTTCAAAACCAGATGCGTCACGTAAGGAAGTAATGAAAGCAATAAGGTTTGCACAGCTTGATCAGATTATTAAAGAATTTCCAAAACAAGAAAATACTATTGTTGGAGAACGTGGGGTAAAACTTTCTGGTGGAGAAAAGCAAAGAGTAAGCATAGCACGAGCGATTTTGGCTGATAAGAAAATTTTAGTATTGGATGAAGCAACCTCTGCATTAGATAGTGAAACTGAACATGAAATTCAGCGAGATTTAGAAAAATTAATGAAAGGAAGAACTAGTATTATAATTGCTCATAGGTTATCAACGATCATGCATGCAGACAAAATTGTTGTCATGCGTAGGGGCAAAATTATTGAAACAGGCAAGCATAATAAGTTAGTCAAACAAAACGGAGAATACAAAAAACTTTGGAACTTGCAGAAGGGGGGATATATTAAGTAAAAATGGTGCGTTTAGTTACAAAACGTCTTGCTTTGACTGAAGTTTTGCCAGAGTATGAACTAAGTATTGCAAAATACGCAAATAATTTAGAAGTTTCTAAATGGATGTTTCCATTGCCTTATCCATATCGGCTTAGTGATGCAAGATGGTTTATTAATGATTGCGCAAAAAAACGAAAAAAACGTCCTAAAAAATCTTATTTTTTGGCAATAACTTTTAAAGATACTGGCCAGTATCTCGGAGGTATTGGTGTCCATAGTATTGATAAGGATAAGGGTGAGTGCGAGCTTGGATATTGGTTAGGTCAGCCTTTTTGGCGCAAGGGAATAGTTTCTGAAGCATGTAATAAATTAATCTCTTATGCGTTTAATCGGCTGAAGTTAAGGAAAATAATTGTTCCTGTATTTGAAAGTAATGTTCGGTCTGCTGGATTGGCCCAAAAGCTTGGCGGAAAATTTACTGGATATGAAAAAGAAGATCATGTTAGTCGTGCCACTGGGATTGCTCATAAGACCCGAATTTACGTAATAACTAAAAGTTCCTGGGAGAAAAGTTTGAGATGACTTATCCAAAATATCCTGGGAAGCATTTGAATGAAGCAATACTTTCTCCAAAAATTACTTTGAAGAAAAAGAAACTTCCAAAAGATATCCCTAAAAAATATATTCTTATTTATACTTCAAGTGTGTCTAAATATTTTAAACGTAAATATAAGCCAAATAAAGTTAAAGAATTATCAAAACCTTTATATGATTTTTATTGGTATGGTGATATTGGTATAATTGATGTTAAAGGTATTGGTAGTCCTTGTGTTATTACTGTTCTTGAGAGGTTGATCACTTTTGGGGGAAAATATTTTTTAAGTTTAGGTTATGCTGGGGGGCTTCATAAGCAAGGTTTCTTTTTATGTCAAAAGGCTCTTCGTGATGAGGGTACTAGTTATCATTATGCACCTCATGGTCATTATAGTTTTCCAGATAAATGGCTGACAAAAAAATTATCCAAATCTCTTACTGAATCTGGTATTAATTATTCTGATTGCGTAACATGGACTACTGATGCTTTTTATCGGGAGACTTCTGAAGAGGTAGAACGTTATTCAAAAAAAGGAATTTCTACTGTTGAGATGGAAGCAAGTGCATTGTTTGCAGTAGCTAAAGTAAAAAAAGTAAAAATGGCTAGTGCGTTTATAGTCTCAGATATCTTAACTGAGAAGTGGACGCCGCGATTTGATGAAGCTGATGTTAAAAAAGGTATGAAGAAACTTTTTGACGCTGGAATTAACTGTTTAAGGGGTATAAAATGAAACTTACACCTTCTTTTGTTAAGCGTATTGAGAATTTGTATGATATAGGGAAGGTCATATCTTATAAGCCTTTTGAGTCTGGGATTGTTAATCATAATTTTGATACTAAAACAACTAAAGGTAATTATGTGCTGCGTTTTTTAGGAAATCAGCTTGATAGTTATAAACAGTTTCAGTCAGATTTAGAATTTGAAGTTTTAAATCATTTAAAAGAAAAAGGTTATCCTTATGCGATACCTGTTCCTTTAGTTGATAATAAAGGTAGACAATTGTCTCGTGTATATAATAAACCTTTTTGGGTGTATGAAAAAATTAGTGGTACTGCTTCACACAAGGGAAATCCTGTACGTGTTCGTGAGTTGGCTTCTGCTTTGGCACATTATCACAATGCAGTAAGAGATTTTAAGTTTGATAGAAATCATAGGTATGCTTATTCTTTGGATTGGGCAAAACGTAATCATGCAAGTATTCGTCTTGGGGCTGTTAAAAATGATGCTGATAAACTTTTGGTTGAAAATTATGAGAGAATTGGTAAAATTTTAAAACGATTAGATTCTGTTGATTTTAGAAAAGGGTTAACAATTACGCACAGTGATTTTGGGTATCATAATGTTTTGTTTAAAGGAGACAAAATTGTCGGAGTGCTAGATTTTGACGGAGTGCAAATTGCTCCTTTGGCTAATGATTTAGCAAAGTCTGTTTCATATTCGTGTATGGGTGAGGGGGTTTTGAACCGGAGGGCATATAATAATTTTCTTGCTCAATATAGGAAGATTGCAAATTTGCCTAAAACTCAAGAGAAGTTGATTTTCCCATTAATTCTTGGAAATGCTGCTGCAAACTTTTTGTGGCATTATAATACGATGAAAAAGGCAACAGACAAACGTGAATATTTTATGGGGCATCAGCTAAAAAGAATAAATGCAATGAGTAAAGAGCTTGGATGGAGTATAAAATGAAAATAATCTTGGTCCGACATGGCGAGTCTATGGGTAATGTTGAGCGAATGCATGAAGGGTGCAGGGTTGAAGGAAAACTTAGTAATGAAGGTATTTCTCAGGCAAAAAAGCTTGGTGAAAGACTGAATGGTGAAAAGCTTGATGCTATTTTTTGTAGCCCTTTAGGGCGGGCCAAAGAAACAATGAGTTATATTACTAAATTTCATGAAGGCGTTCCTATTGAAATTTTGGATGAATTAAAAGAAGTTGATGTTGGGGATCTTTCAGGTAAGCCTTTTAGTGAAACTGATTGGGATAATCCTCCAGATAATGTTGAAAGTCTTGAAAGTATGCAAAAGCGTGCAAAGCGTGCGATAGATGTTATTTATCAAAAGTTTAAGGATAGGGTTGTTTTGATTGTTGCGCATGGGTTTCTTAACAAGGCTTTAATTACTGTCCTCCTCGGTCTTGATTCAGATTATATGGATCATTATTCACAAAAAAATACTTGTGTTAATGTTTTTGAAATGTTTGAGGACAGGAAGCATCGGATTCGATTATTAAATTGTACACGACATTTGGAAGATTAAAAAATGAAGCTTTTTTCTACACATAATCATAGCACTGGTAGTGATGGAAGATTAACACCTGAACAAGTCGTAAAAAAAGCTATTGAACTTAAATGGAGTTATGTATATTTTACTGATCATTATTTTTCTCCTTTGAATTATCCTACTAATTATAATCGGAAGCATTTTCCTGCAAATTATATTGATGAAGTTAAAAAACTTCAAGAGAAATATGGTGGAATAATTGATATCTATCTTGGTGTGGAAATGGATTGGTATGAGAAAAATACTGATTGGTTTAAATCTGAGCTAAAAAAACAGGATTATGATTATGTTATTGGATCAATTCATGTTGTGAGTACTGAGAAAATAGGGGTTCCAGGTGGTAGGGATATTGAGTCTGGGATTGATTATTGGAAAAAAACTGCAGAAATGTTTGGAAGTGTACAAGAATATGTTACTGAGTATTATAACCAGATTAAGAAATTAGTAAAATCTGGATTATATAATTGTGTTGGGCATTTAGATTATATTAAGGTGTATAATGAAAAATACAAATTGTTTGATGAACATGCAGATTGGTACAAAAAGGTAATTGGTGAAGCACTGGATGTAATTAAGAAGTCTAGAATGGTTCTTGAAATTAATATTGGGGGTGTTAGAAAATGTAACAGCCCGTTTCCAAGTCCTTGGATAATTAAACAAGCAAACAAACGAGGCATTCCTATAACTCTTGGATTAGATGGACACTGGGAAGAGCATTATGATAATAAAGAATTAAGACGCGCTATTAAACTTGCTCATGATGCAGGATATAAAAAGCAAGCACGGTTTGTTAAACAGAAAATGATTATGGAGGATTTGTGAGATGAAAATAAAACGAGCAACCAAAAAAGATTTTGAAAAAGTTTCAAAGGTATTCTTAGAAGAATCCTGTAAGAAGCCTTATAATCAGGGGTGGACAAAAGAATCTGCACTCCTGAAAATTAAAGAATTGGCTAAAAATGGGGAAGTGTATTATGCACTGAATGAGAAAACTAATGAAATCTTAGGGTTTATAATTCTCTGGACAATTTTAGAGCCCAGCGGTAAAGAGGTTGTTATCAAAGAGCTTTGGGTCAGGGAAGAGTGTCAAAGGAAAGGGCTTGGGTCAGCATTGATTAGTTTTGTTGAAGATAAATGTAGAGCTGAGGGTATAAAAAATATGTTTTTGTTGTCAGACTCTTCTTCAGGTGCATTTAAATTCTATAACGCCTTCGGGTTTAGTGTAGCGCCTAGTGTTGTTATAATGGATAAAAATATAAAATGAAAAAAAAAGGATTTTTGTCAGCAGTTGAGATCTTTGTTAATACTTGGAAAAAGAAAAAAGGAGTTGAAGTTATTTTTTTGGCAGGGAGTTATGCTGTTAAAAATGAGGGTAAGTTTTCTGATATTGATATGCACGTATTAGTTAAAAATAAAAATTTTAAATCTGTTAAAGGGTTGACAAAGATTAATGGATATGTTGTTGAATATTTTGTTAGTGCGTTTGATTCTGCACTAAGCTTTTTGGGAAGCACGTTTAATGATAATAATTCTTCAAGTGTTCGCGGAACCCTTTTTATGAAGGTATTGTATGATAAAAATGATAAGGCAAAGATCTTAAGGCATAGGGCTGAACAGTTAATAAAGAAAAAGTTCCCAAAACTTTTAGAAAAGGAAAAAGAATCTTTAAAGTATGATTTGTGGAACCTGCATTATTCGTTAAAGAATTTATATTTAGAAAAATCTCCAATGTTTGATCATGCATATTCTTTACTTCTTTTCAGAATAATCCGACATTATGGGAAATTTTGTCAGGTCGAAGCGTTTTCGTTTGCAAAATATTATAATTATCTTACTAATAACGATTTTCGGGCTAGATATTTGTTAGATGCTCACCCTGATAAACTTTTTGTTAAAAAGTTAATTGCATGTATTAGGGCTAAAGAGGGCAAGAAAAAATTAAAATTTATTGATGATTTAGTAAGTTATGTATTAAAAAAAATGGGCGGGTTTGATGAAAATAATTGGAGGCTTGTTGGATGAAAATAATCTTAAAATCTGTAAAACCAAAGTTTGTGTTGCGTCATATTACTCTGAATGATTTGGATGAATATCTTAGGATTTCTTTGGATAGTGCGGTTAAGAAGGGTATACTCAAAGTTCCTAAAACAAAGGCAGAGGCACGTAAGGAAATTAATGAGATTATGACAAGTTATCGGGAAAAAAAGCCAAAGGACGAAGATTTTGCAATAGATGTTGATGGAAAGTTTATTGGATTAGTTAGTATCCATGGTTTGTCTTATGGATATGAAAAACATAAGGGTGTTTTAGGATATTGGATTGCAAAGGAATATCGCGGAAAAGGTATTGCTACAATGGCTGTAAAGATGGTGACTAAATATGCTTTTAAAAAATATAAATTAATACGAATCACTGGGTTTTGTCGTACTTTTAACAAAGCTTCAGCAAGAGTGCTTGAAAAAGCTGGATATAAATGTGAAGGAATATTAAGGAAAAATAAGTTTAAAGATGGCAAATATTTGCATGATATGTTATTTGCTAAAGTAAAATGAAATTTTCAAAAAAAGTAAAAACCCTTCTTTATGGGATGGAGTTTACTCATGGAATTAGGAGGGCGTTAATGGCTGCTCTTGGATTGATTTATTTTTTATCGTTTGGTTTTAATGTTGTCTCTATAACAACCCTTTTTGCAATTTCAGTAATTGTAATGACTCTTTTTGAATTTCCAACCGGGGCTATTGCGGATTATGATTCTAGGAAAAAATCTATTATGATTTCTTTTTTTCTTATGAGTCTTGCATTTTTTGGATTATTTATTTTTAAAAGTTTTTGGTTGCTTGCAGGTTCTTGGATGTTGGGTGATATTGCGTGGGCATTTTTTTCAGGTAGTGGCAGTGCTTGGTCTATTGACGCACTTAATATTAGTAAGAAAAAATCTAAACTAGTTTCCTTAATTTCTAAGGGATATATTTTTGAAAAAGGTGGGCATATCCTCGGGGGATTAATTGGATTAGTTCTTATCTCGATTAATTTTAGATTTGTTTGGCTCTTTGTAGCTATCTGTCAATTGTTCATGTTTTTTATTGTTTGGCGTTACATGGAGGAGAGGAATTTTAAACCTGAAAAAGTTAAACATAATTATTTAATTAAATCAATGATTAAAGCAAGAGAGTCCTTTAGTTATATTATTCATAAGAAAAATAAACAGCTAAGGGCTTTAATGCTTGGAGATTTTTTAGGTATTTTGGCTGGTAGTGCTTTTTTTATTGCGATGCCTTTATTATTCATACAAATACTGAATTTAAGTCCTGGGTCTTTTTCTGGAATAATTGCACTTATTGCTGCATTATCAATTATTAGTCCGGTAATTGCTGAAAAATTTGCACATAAAAAAGGAATCAAATATTCTCTTGTATTGTTTGTATTTTTGTCAAGTATATTTATGATCTCTTTTGCCTTGTCTAACTCAATCATTTTTGCAATCATTTTTTTAACTTTATTAAGAATTAGTATCGTAGTATTAGATGTAGTAGGGGATAGTGCATATCATTGTGAATTTGATTCTAAGATTCGGGCATCACTTGGTTCAATGAATAATGTTATTTGGGCAATTGGATTTTCTATTGCTGTATTTTTAGCCGGCCTATCAATCAATTTTATAGGGGTTGTTAATACTTTATTAATTAGTGGGGCGTTATCTTTATTAGAGGGGTTTGTTTATTTAATTGGGTTAAGAAGGGATTAAGAATGAAAAAAAATAAAAAAGTAAAAGAAAAAGTAAAAGTTTTGTGCGTGTGTGCTAAGGGTATCAATAGGAGTCAGTATCTTGCAGGTTATTTGAAAACTAAAGGATATGAAACCCGTTTTGGTGGGGTGGAGGGGTTTAATATTGGTGAAGAAGCACCAAATCCTATAACGCAACAGGATCTTGATTGGGCAGATGTTGTTATTATTGTTAGAGAACGATTGCTTAAGATTGTTGCACGTCGTTTTGATCTCGGCGATAAACAGTTGGTAGTTCTTGATGTTACTGATTCAATTGATTTAGCAGTGCGCGAGATGCCTGAGTTAAAAGATGTAACCCCCCTTGAGTTTGATAAATTTTGGCGAAAGCCAAGACTTAGGGAAGCAATAAAACCTTTTTTGCCATTGACCAAAAATAATGGAAAATAAATCTATTAACTATCTTATTATCCGGGGTGCATTAGGTATTGGTAAATCTACAGTCTCAAAAAAGTTGGCAAACGTGCTGGATGCAAGACATATTAGTTATGATGAATTAATTGATGTACACCCGTATCTTCTGGATCATAAGGAGGATGGTTATATTTCTCAAAAAAGTTTTTTTATTGCAAATAATATGGCTCTTGACAGGGCAAGAAAAGATTTAGAAAAAAGGCGATTGGTTATTTTTGATGGAAACTTTTATTGGAAATCTACATTAGATGATTTTGTATTGAAAATGCATGATTTAGGTTATAGCGGGCAAATCTTTACATTAACTGCACCATTGGATGTTTGTATGGGCCGGGATGCTGCACGTGAAAAACCTTACGGTCCTGAGGCTGCTAAAGCTGTTTATAAAAAAGCTAACTCTTTTGAATCTGGGGTAGAGGTTGACACAACAAATATAAATGAAGATGATGTTGTCAACTATATAATAAAGAATTTAAAAAGAGGACAAAATGAAGCAAGTAATTGTTTTGCTATTAAAAAAAGATAGAAAAATTAAACGGTTTCGGTTGAAATGAAAATAAAAATTCGAAAGGCAAAAGATTCTGATGCATCTGAAATGAGTAAGCTTCGAATTGAAAATTTGAGGCAAGAGCTTAGTAAATATTATGATGAGTTGTATATCAATGAATCTGTTGCTCGTAATACTGAAGAAAAGATAATCGAAAAAATGAAATCCTGGTCAATGTTTGTTGCAGTTGATGGGCATGGAAAAATTGTTGGAACTGCTGGATTTTATGATAAAAACTTTTTAGGCGGATTATATGTTGGGCTTGATTGTTTGGGGCTTGGGGTTGGTAGAAAACTAGTTTTGCATATTGAAAATTTTCTTAAAAAGAATAGTGAAGAAAAGGTCAGGTTGTATTCTACTGTTAATGCGTGCGGGTTTTATAAAAAGTTAGGATATAAAATTGTTAACAAACGTAAGGGGTTTGTAGGGGTAGCTGAATGCATGGTCACCGAGATGGATAAAAAGTTATAGGGTGTTTTTATTTTATTATTTTTAAGACAGTAAAATTTTGTTTTGAATTTTTTCAATCTCTTTGATACGTTTTGGAGCTGGTAAGGCTTTTGTATACATTTTCCAAAATACTTTTTGTAGCCATTCTGCCCATTCTGGGTCATAAATGTCATAGAATACTTCAACTTTCTTTTTTAGTTCTCCATATCTGTAAAATATTGGCTCTCGTAGTTCGCGCATTTTTACTACCTTATTGTCAATTACTATTGCACGTAATGGTTGGTACCTATGTCTTATTTCTATTATATCTCTTCCGACTTCTTTATTTATTGATAAAAGTCTGTCAACATTTTGAGCACCTACAATTGAAACCCGGGCAATTATCTTTATTGGAATTTTACGCATTGCAATCTCTTTTATGATGTTTATTATTGGGGTTCCTTGTTGATGTGAATTTATCCATGAAAGGTTTCCTGAAAAAATTAGTATCTGTTTTTGTGCGTTTCTAAGTGCTGTTATTAGGTCTTGTTGTTTACTTATCTCAATATCTGTATCGATCATTGTTGCATCTTCAATATGTGCTTGTTTTTTCTCGTCCTCAATATATTGGTAAATATCAAATGGTGAGAAATCTGAACGTCTTTTCCCTTTCATTATTTCTTCTAGTAATTCTTCTTGAAAACTTGTTGAATGAATATCATCTAACATGTTCCAATAAACAATTTTTAAGGCGCCCCTTGTTCCTCCACGAAAAATTCTAGTTTTAATACAGCCTGTTTCTTCTGAAATTTTTTCAATATAACGCTCTGCAGTTCGCCAATTTTTTTTAAGAAGTATAGAAATTTCTTGTACTGTTCGTGGTTTTAGTTTAACAAATTTACAGATTTCCCCCATTGTTTTGCTATCTAAGACCATGCTTTACATAGGCTTTTTGAATATATAAAGGTTTTGATCTTGTACAACACTGTGCACATTTTTTTGTCAGAAAGATATAACTAAAATACAACTCCTATAGTAATTGTAGGATGGAAACAAAAGAAAAAGGAAACACAGGGAAAACAAGAAAAGTAAGAAATACAGATTACAGAACACAAATTATGATTCTCAAAAGGGGGAAATATGGCGCAAAGGCGTGATCCGCTAAGTAGGATATTAGGTATCCCAAGACCTAATGATTCTGGATCGCGAAGAAATTCAAAATTACATGATCTTTTAAATGGGGCTAATTCAAGTCAGCCTCCTGTTGGTGACACTCCTATGGCAGGAGCGCCTGTTGTTGGGGCTAGTACTGATGATTTTGCTGTTGTTAATACTAATACTGGTATTTCTGAAGCTAATATTATTGAAGAAACAAACGAAGAATTTAACAAAACACCACGTGATTTATTTAGTGATTTGACTAAATATGTTATTGGTCAAGGTCAAGGCCTGCAACAAATTTGTAATGCTGTGTGTTACCATTATAAGGGCGCTGAAATTTCTGGAAGAAAAAAATCTAATACTCTTCTTATTGGACCAACTGGTAGTGGAAAAACTTATGCAGTGGAAAAAGTATCACAACTTCTAGATGTGCCATTATTGATTGCAGATTCTACGCGTTTTTCAGGAACAGGTTATGTTGGTGATAATGTGAGCAGCTTAATTCAAGAATTGGTAATAAAAGCTGAAGGAGATTCTGAGAAAGCAGCTAGGGGTATTATCTATTTAGATGAAATTGATAAAATTGCTGCAGCAAAAGGTGGAGGTAGGGATGTTGCTGGAAGAGATGTTCAAAATGGGCTCCTTAAACTTATTGAGTCTGCACAAATTCCAGTAATGACATCTAGTGGTCCAAAGGTGATGGATACAAAAGACATCTTGTTCATTGCTGGAGGAGCTTTCTCTGAATTATATAAATCATTAGATAAAAATATTATTGAAGAGTTTGCAGTAGAACAGTCTGCAAATTATGGGCAATTGCTTCATGACGCTGATTCTCCAGGACTTATAATGGCTTTAACAAAATATGGTTTGGTGCCTGAATTTTTGGGTAGGTTTCCGGTTTTGACTAAGTTTAATGAATTATCAAAAAATGATCTAGTAAAAATTTTAACTGAAAGTGAAGAGTCAATATTAAAATCTTATGTTGGAGATTTTCAGGCATATGATTTGAAGATTAATTTTGATGAAAAATCTATTGATGCTATTGCGCAAAAAGCTTATGAGCGAGGTATCGGTGCTAGGGGATTAAAATCTGTGATGGAGGAAGCTTTATCTCCGTTCAAATTTTATCTTCCTGGTGCTGGTATAAATGAATTATATGTGACTGATAAAACAATTTTGCAGCCTCAAGATGCTTTGCTTTCTTTGATTCATGATAATAAATTGCAAGGAGGAAAAACAAATGGCACAAGCAAACCCTGAGGTAAAGTATGTAGCATCTGTCAGAACTGCATTGTCAGGACCTGACGAATGTTTAATGAGGCAGTTACCAAAAGCATACGTGAGCCAAAACGTAAAGGACGTTCTTGAGTACTTAACAACTCATGATCAGTTAACTGATGATGAAGTTGCAGTAGCTGGTAGTGTTCGTGAAGAGATGAAAAGTGATTACACAGTAGCAGTTAATGGTACATCTGCTCGGTCTGAAGACAAAGTAAGAGGTCTTTTTACTGAGAGAGAACACCAAAACGTTCCATACAAGGCGCTTGACATGGAGATTGCATCAGTCCAAGAGGGCGGATTAGCTTCCCTGTTACAGTAAAAGATGGTATCACGAGCTATTGAAGGAGCAGTAATGGACAATGATCAGGTGTTTGGGCTGGCACAAAGAACCCCGATTTTTGTTATAAACGGACAAGTTCATTATTGCTTTGGTAATAGCCGCTCTGGCCCAAACACCTTTAAATTTCATAGTGATAGGGTGCGACCTGTAAAAGAAGGTCCTAGCTTAAGAGTTTTAGAAAAGCTTAGAGACATTAAATTAAGTGAAAGTTATGCTATTTATCAGGATATTTTTATTAAAGAAGAATTTAAAAGGTCTGGATTAACAAATCTTGGTGGAGATAATAATTTGGTGAGATTTGTGCTTCGAAATGTTTTTCCGTATTTACGCCATGATGATGAAGGTATGTTAGCTTCAGTATTTAATACAAAAGCTAAAAGTAAAAAGGTTAGTAAACAAAGTAAATCTGGTAAGGCTGTAAGGGATTATGATAAAAAAGTTGCAGATTATTTTGAAGGACGGGTAAAATATTTTGAAAATGAGAGATCAAGATATAAACCAATAGTTCCTACTAAAAGTTCTAGGTCCAGAAACCGGATGAAAGAAAAAAGCTTGGATGCTATTTTGCTTCCTGTTTCAGTAAGGAAAGGGATTGATCTTGGGGGTGAACCTGAGGTTGACAGAAGGGATTCTGTACTTTATAGTTTAACAAATGGACAGGATTTTGCAATAATTGATCGTAGTTTGTATTTTTTAAGAAAGATGCCTCTTGGTGGTGAATTAAATGTTGATGGGCGTGGTTATATCTTAGAAAATGCTATTGAATCGAGAAAACTTTTTTTAGAATTTTCTAAAAGAAAAGCTAATGAATTGTCGCTTGATGCACTACGCCATAAGTTTGCAGAAAATGCTGAATATCAAAAATTAAGAACTAAAGAAATTGATATAGCAAAGTATGCAGGTGTTAATACTTATCATGAGGGCGAATTTGGTTTTGAAAAGGCTGCGGATAATAAATTACTTCTTTACGCTAAAATTCCGGATTATGTGCTTAAAAGTCCTGGGCGTGAGGCGTATTATCGTTTTAAAGGTCATAAAATTGCATTACGGCTTAAATGGAATTCTGGTTATAAAAATGCAGGTCTTGATCGTGGACCTCATAAACTTTCCCATGTGGTTGGTCCTTTTTATGATGGGTCTGGCAGCTCAGGATTATGTATGGGACATTATAATCATGATTATTTTGATAGAATGGATCGGGGAAAAGCTATTGCAAAATATTTGCTTGATGCACGAAATGTTATTCTTCATGGATATCAGAAAGGGAGTAATCCTTATAGAAGTTTAAGCGATTCAAATTTTGAAGATAGAAGAATTAGTTTAAGAGAAATTAAGAAAAAGAAGTTGCCAATAACTAATATAAATTATCAAAGGGGGCGCAGACGATGAATAAGAGATTAGATGAATTATTGTCGCAAGAAGTTCCTGTTGAAGTAAAAAAAGAAAAAAATCCTTTTTCACGAATTTATATCACAAAGGATGCGTATGTTAAGGCAAGCTTGTATGCACAACTTGCAAGAGAGCGTAATGGATCACATATTGAATGTTATGGGTATTTAATTGGTACAATGGATCGGAAGAATAGGATTGCTTATGATGTTTACTTCGCTCCGGGTCAAGAGCCTAATGCTGCTCATGTTTATATTCCTTCAGAAAAAGTTATTGAAGCTGGAAGAGATATAAGGGAGAATCTTGGGATGAGGGTCCTTGGATGGTGGCATAGTCATGCCACAATGCCAACGTTTCATTCTGGAACTGATGATGCAAATCATAGGACAATTGTTAATCAAATTGCTGCATCTAATTATATTAATCAGTACACTGAAAAAGAAATTTTGAGCGGAGACCTAAAAAAGACAATGTTTGGTGATTCTAAACTTATGATCTGTGATAGAAACAATAACAGTAAACGTCTTGAAATTTTGTTTTCAAAACTAGATGAAAATCCATTAGCATATCTCCCAATAGAGAAATTAGTTTTAAGAACTCCTAAAAAGATTAGTTATGCTTATAGTATGGTGGTAAACGCTATTGGAAGCAAGCCTTATGGGGAAATTGCTACAGTAAATTTTTGTACTGGATGTCATAAAAATGAATATCAACATGAAAAAGTTCCAGTAAAAGTTTTAGACTATAAAACTGGTTTAAGTTTAAATGTTAAGGAATTGAAAAAGGAGGTAAAATCAAAAATAGTTTATCCACCTCCAAGAGTTTATATACCTGTTACTGCAGGATTAAATAGAATTTTTTGTGGTGGAAAAGGTAAACGAGGAAAGAAAGGAAAGAAAGGAAAAAATCGCCAAAAACAAGTACAAACTGGTCAAGTACAAACTGGTCCAGAACAAGTTGGTCAAGAACAAATTGGTCAAGAACAAATTTATACTCCTCCTGAACAATACAAACGTGTAAAAATTGTTGATAGGAGAAGAATCAAGCCAGATGATGTAACTCGGCCTAGAAAATTAAAACAATTAAGCGGTGATGAGTATGATGAATTTTTTTCAGGAAAGGATTGGTTTGAAGCACATTTGTTCGATATAGGTGATGATGAGGAGGATGATGGAACAAATACTGGAGGCGTGAATAATGAGTGAAGCAATAAATCGGTATGATCGTCAGGAACGTATTGAAGGCTGGGATCAAGATAAACTAACAAAGTCAAGTGTTGGGATTGTAGGCAGCGGACATTCTGGAAACTTTTTAGCAGCATCTTTTGCATCTTTGGGTGTTGGAGATGTGCGTCTTTATGATAAAGTTGCAGCTGACCCAGAATCAAAAGATGGGTTTTTGCTAGCTCAAAGTAATGGGAGTGGAAATCGGGTTGAAAAATTAGAACATGTAGTGTCCAGAATTAATCCGTTAGTTAATGTTCTTGGGTTTAATATGGATTATGATACTGTTGCTGCAAGATATCTTGATGGTTTAGATGTTTTAGTCATTGCTACAAATAATCTTTTAGATGTTGCAAAATATTATACCTATGCAGAATCTAAAGATCTAAAAACTTATGTTATACGAGGGGATGAGCAGGGATCTTCTTTTACTGATTATCTTAAGGATGAAGATTTGAGTAATGATGTTGGGAATGAAGATGGCATCACAAGTGAAGTAATAACAGGTCTGTTATCTGGAGAGGTTGTTAATCATTTGATGGGTCGAAATAGTATTTCTAATTTGAAGTATGATTTGAGAACAAAGTTTGCAAAAGATCATCAATTACAACTTGCTAGTTTAGAAAGTAAGTCTGCATTGCTTGTAGGGGCTGGTGCGTCAGGAAATTTTGCAGGTATTGGTCTTGGATATAGTGGTATTGGAAAACTTTATATTGCAGATGATGATACTATTGAAACAACTAATTTGAACAGACAAATATTATTTTATGATTCTGTTGGCAAACATAAGGCAGAAGTTTTAGGGGACCGTATTAAGCGCATTAATCCTAATGCAAATATTGAAGCAATAATCGGTAGAGTTACTGAAAATTTTGAAGATGAATTACAAAAAATAAATCCAGATGTTATTCTTGATTGTGTTGATAATCATGCGACACGTGCAATCTTAAACCATTTTGCAATAAAATATCATATTCCGTTAATCTCTGGGGGAACAGACCCTAAGGCTGGACAAGTTACAACTTATGTGCCTGGACAAACTGCTTGTTTAAATTGTAGGTGGTCTGTTGATGAAGCATTAGCAAAAGCAAGAACAAGCAGAAGCTGTATTTATTCTCCAAATCCTAGTGTTGTTATTACTAATCATATTGTTGGTGGTGTGATGGCTAGTGAAATTCGGAGTGTTTTAGATCCTAAAAATTATGGTATGTTTGAGAAAAAGATGATTAAATATGATTCTTCGCGCCCTACACGAATTGGGGTTGCTGGAGCCTATAGTCCTTGTGACTGTGTCCGAAAAGTTAAAGCTACTAGTTTTGTTAAACGCGTTGTTAGGGATTTTAAAAAAAAAAACAAAAATCAAACCCGAAATCCTCGAACCCCCGAAACCGATCAAGCCAGACCCGCCAGTCGAGCCGATCAAATCCCTCGAGCAAGCCGAAGCAGTGCAGAGGCTCAGGAAACCGGTTCACCGCCGGAGGCGGAAGTCGACTCTTTAGCAGAAGGCCAGAACCTAAACGAAAACGAAAATTTAGTACAAGAGCAAAAGCAAAACGAATCTTACAAGCCAAGCCCAAGCCCAGATCCAGACGACGCGCAAGTTGATCCTAATGCAGAGGTCTTTCATGGTTCTTTACGCCAAAGGCTAGGTATGAGTGATGAAGGAAATTCTGCTGCTGCAAGTATTAGTGATTTGAATTTAACTTCTGATTATAACGAAAGGGTGGAGAAGCTTAATACTTTTTTAAAGCAAAGAGAGGAACGAGATAGGCGTTTGAGTCAGCCAGCACATCCAAGTCTAGGGGATATTGTTGGACAAAGGCCTGAAAGGTCTAATAATGTTTGGGATGGGGTTTTGCCTGACCCGGATGATACAAAATGGGTATCTTGGTTTGATTAGTTAATTTTATTAATTGTATTTTTCTAGGTGTTTTATGGTAAATAAGAAAACAAAGAATCAGAAAATATTAATCACTGCTGCGCTCCCTTACATAAATAATGTTCCGCATCTAGGTCATATTGCTGGAAGTCATTTGCCTGCGGATATTTTTGCTAGGTATTGTAGATCTAAAGGTTATGAAACCCTTTTTGTAGGCGGTACTGATGAAAGTGGTTCTCCCTCAGAGATAGCGGCTGAGGAGATTGGAATTTCTTTAGATGTTTTTTCTAAAAAATTGTATGAGATTCATGCAGAAATTTATAAATGGTTTAATATTTCTTATGATAACTTTTCAAGGACTAGTAAGTCTATTCATCATAAAACAACTCAAGAATTTTTTAAAGCTATTTATGATAATAAGTACATAAAAGAGGGGGTTATGAATGTTTTTTATTCACCAACTGAAAAGCGTTTTTTGTCAGATAGGTATGTTAGGGGGCAATGTCCTAAGTGTGGGTTTGAAGGGGCAAGCGGGGATCAATGCGAAAAATGTACTTCTGTTCATGATCCTACTGAACTGAAAAATCCGAAGTCTTCTATAACAGGAAATGCTGTAGAAATTCGAAGCGCAAAACATTTATTTTTAAGATTAGATCAATTAGAGCCAAAACTGAAAAAGTGGATTGCAAAACAAAAATCTTGGAGGACTCAGGTGAGGAGTATTGCGCAAGGCTGGATAAAAGAAGGTTTGCATGAAAGAAGTATTACTAGGGATTTGAAAAATGGTGTTTCTGTTCCTTTAAAGGGATATGAAGATAAGGTTCTTTATGTTTGGTTTGATGCACCTATTGGGTATGTTTCTTCTACAAAAGAATTACTTCCTAATGGTTGGAAAAGTTTTTGGAAAGGAAAAGATGTTCAGATTTTTCATTTTTTAGGTAAGGACAATATTCCTTTTCATACTATTTTTTGGCCTGCAACAATAATGGCTTCTGGAGGAATTGTTAATCTTCCAAATCATGTGGCAGGATATCAATATTTGAATTATGAAGGCGGAAAATTTTCAAAAAGTAAGAAACGTGGTATTTTTTGTGAAAAACTGCCTGAAACAGGTATTGATTCTGATATTATTAGAGCATATATTACTTTTGTGCTTCCTGAAACTAGTGATTCTGAATTTAAATGGGAAGATTTTAAGAACAGAATAAATGCAGATCTCATAGGTAATTTTGGCAATTTTATTAATAGAACTTTAAAGTTTGTTAATGGAAAATTAGGTGGAGAAGTAATTAAACCTAATGAAAATGAATTTACTAAAAATGATAAAGAACTAATGAAAAAAGTAAACACAGGTGTTCAAAAGATTACTGATTATTTAGAGGCTGCAGAAATTAAAAAAGCATTTTCTGAAGCGTTTGCACTTTCAGCACAAGGTAATAAGTATTTTGATGACTGTAAACCTTGGGTTCTTGTTAGGGAAGATGAAGAAAAAACTAAAAAAATTCTTTACAATTGTGTAAACCTTTGTCGAACCTTGGCTATTATTTTTTCTCCTTTTGTTCCAAATGCTGCCAAAAATGTTTGGAAGCAGATAGGTCTTAAAGGGAATGTTGATGATCCTAAAAATTGGGATACTGCAAAAGATTATGAAATTCCTAAAAAGCATAAAATTGGAAATCCAGAAGCTTTGTTTAAAAGATTAGATGATGATTATTTAGATAATTTTAAAGAAATAACTGCAAACGCACCTGATTTGAAGCAGTTATTTAAATAAGTCCTATTTTATTTTAGAAACAATGGTAAAACTAACAAAACTATTTACACGAGAGCATACTCTTTTTTATTGTTCTGTTTGGGCTCAAAGCGATATTGAGACATATAATCTAAAAACTGTTTTATTTATCCGGGAAGGGGAAGCAGATAAGGTTTCTGTTTGGTATGATAAAAATGAACTTGATTCAATTTTGTCACGTATTATTGATCAGTTGAATACTAATGAAAAACTTGTTTGGAAAATTGAAGATACTTTTGAGAAATATTGGAAATTATTAAAGGTTTATTTAAAAGAGGGGAAACAAATTCAAAATATTGATGAATTGAAAAAGTATTATAAAAATTTAATAAGATGGTGGAGGGCAATGGCAATAATTACTGTTGCTCCTGACGCTGACTGGTTAGATGAAAAAATTAAAAAAAGGCTTATCAAAATGCGCGACTTAACACAAGAATATACTGATAATGCTGATAAAGTATTTACTGATTTTTTTGAAAAAAATTTCTCTGAATATAAGGATATAACGTACCTTATTTCTCCTAATGAGATTTTTAGTATTAAGAATAGGAAAATTAGTAAAAAGAAACTAGATGAAATTAAAAAAAGGAAAAAAGGATTTTTTTTGTAT
>JAAOYK010000025.1 GCA_018221305.1 Candidatus Pacearchaeota archaeon | reverse complement strand
GACCAACAATATCCAAATTTACCTGCTCAAAATAAAGATTCTATAGTCAATGCTGAATATGAAAAGGTGTACAAAGAACAAAAAAACCAGATACAGCAACAAATCGAAGGAAGTTCTAATTACTTTAAATCTAGGATGCAAAATGACAAAGGCCAGACTTATTTATTAGCAATTGATCCTTGGTTCTGGATGAGGCATGCAAGGAATGTTTTAGAAAATGGTCATCCAGGAGATGAAATAAAGGATGGCGTACCTCACGACAATAAAATGTATGCGCCAAATGGAAGGGAAGTTCCCCCAGATATGTTTCATGCTTATTTTGAAGCCTACCTTTTCAAGTTTCTGAGCTTTTTTAATAAAGACTTAGAACTGATTAAAGTTGTATTTTATGTCCCGGTCCTGCTTTCTGCTTTAGCTGTTATACCCGCTTTTTTCATTGCCAGCCGATTAGGGGGAAATTTCGGAGGATTTGTTGCTGCATTTATTATTGCAGTCCATCCTGCATTTATCAACAGGACTGCAGGTGGTTTTGCAGATACAGACGCTTATAATATCCTATTTCCTTTAATGATAACCTGGTTATTCTTAGAAGCTTTACATTCAAAATCTCTTAAAAATAGTATTATATTAAGCGGTTTAGCTGGAGTTTTTGTAGGATTTTTTGCTTTCTCTTGGGGTGGTTGGTGGTTCATATTTGATTTTATAGTTGGTTCAACTTTAATTTACCTTTTTTATTATACTATTATCCACAGAAATGAATTTAAAGAGGGGTTTATGAACTTTTTAAAAACATCAGAGATTGTTAAGACAATAGTAACCCTTTTATCATTCATATTAGTTTCTGGGATATTTGTTACAATCTTCAAGAGTTTTGCTGCATTTATAAATAATACTATTAAAAGTCCTTTTGGTTTTGTAAAATTAAAAGAAGTTAGTATCACCACCTATTGGCCCAATGTTTTTACAACCGTAGCTGAACAGAATCCTGCTTCATTAAACTCTGTAATAAGCCAAATAGGGATGGGGCAATGGCTTTTTTTATTGATTGCATTAGTAGGGATTGTTTTAACTTTAACAAAAATTAAAGAAAAAAAGCCTTGGTTTATACTTGGTACAATAGCCTGGTACGTAATAGTCTTCACTGTGATCAAACCCCAAAATCTGAATATGTTCTTAGTATTAATAAGCGTTCCAATAATTACTAGGTTGATTTATAGCATTATCGATACTGAATCAGAGATAGACATTAAGTATGCAATTTTATTGATACTTTGGCTTGCTTCAACAATTTATGCCAGTGTCAAAGGTGTCCGTTTCTTATTATTACTTGTTCCACCTTTTGCAATTGGATTTGGTATTGCTCTTGGACAACTTTATAATTACTCAAGTAAATTAATGTCAAGAGGATTTAATATTAATAAGTACATATCAAAAATAACCATTATTATCTTACTAAGCTTAATTTTATTAACCCCTTACAGAGCTGGAGCAGACACAACAAAAAAAGAAATCCCTAGTATGAACGATGCATGGTATGATTCGCTAACTAAAATTAAAAATGAAGCCGCACCTGACGCAATAATTAACTCTTGGTGGGATTTTGGACATTGGTTTAAATATATAGGTGATAGAGCAGTTACTTTCGATGGCACTTCCCAAAACACGCCTCAAGCGCATTGGATTGGCAACTCACTTCTAACTTCAGATGAAGATACATCTGTTGGCATACTAAGAATGCTGGATTGTAGTGGTTATTGGAGGGGTTCTTATGCATTTGACTCTGTTTTCGAGGTCATAGATGATGGACCAAAATCAATTGATATTTTATATGAAATAATGCCTGTTAGTAAAGAAAAAGCAAGGGAAATTTTAAGAGATTATAATTTCAAAAATGACGAAATTGAAGAAGTAATAAAATTTACACATTGTGACCCTCCTGAAAATTATTTTATCACATCTCAAGATATGATTGGTAAAAGCGGAGTTTGGTCCCACTTTGGATCTTGGGATTTTGATAGAGCATTGACCTATAAAACTCTAAAGAGCAAAGAGTACAAAGATAAACTTAAACCAAGTATTCAATTCCTGCAAGAAAGATTTAATTACTCTGAAAGTGAAGCAGAATCCTTATTTTATGAGGTACAATCCATAACAAATAGCCAGCAAGCTAATGATTGGATTGCTCCATGGCCAGGTTATGCTGGTTCGGTTGGTTGCGGCAGGATTGATAATGAGACATTAAGCTGCGGTGAATTTTTAGTTAACCTAACAACTTATGAAGTATTTGTACCAACAGCTGAAGGCATTAGATATCCAAAAATATCTTCAATTATGACAGATGAAGATTTGATTGTAAAAGAATACAATGAATCTGTTATTACTTTACAAAATGGAAGAGGTTTGGGTGTAGGACTGATAAAAAGTGGAAACAGCTATGAACTTTTACAGATGGACGAAGCCGAAACAGCAGGTATGTTCACTAGATTATTTTATATGGAGGGTATTGGGCTAAAGCACTTTAAGAAATTCAGTGACGAAAGAAGTGTTTTCGGTGAAAGGATTATTGTTTGGAAAGTAGACTGGGAAGGCAATGAAACCAATGTTATCAAAGTACCTGAAGAAAAACCTCCAGAAGAAATTGAAGTTACTGAAGAAATAATAGAAAATTTATCAAATGAGGATAATAATTCAAAAATTAATGAGACTGAAGAAGAAGTTGAACTTGAAAATAACTTATCCAATAATTTGGATATTGATGAGGTAAATGAAACAGGAGATAAATCATCTTTAGACGAAAATACTTCAACAGAAGAAACAACAATGGAAAAAAATATAACAAGTGAAAATAATTCTAACGAATCATTATGAAGATAAAAAATATGTGGGTGGTTGTTCCAGCATATAATGAACAAAAAAATATTTCCAAAATAATTGAAGGAATAAAAAAATATTGTAAAAACATCATTATTGTGGATGATGGTAGTAAAGACGATACTTTTAAAATTGCTGAAAAAAGTAACGCTATTGTCCTAAAGCACATAGTAAATTTAGGAAAGGGGGCAGCTCTCAAAACAGGTTGTAATTATGCTTTAAAACAAGGAGCAAAAATAATTATCGTCTTAGATGCTGATGCTCAACACAATCCGAATGATATCCCAAAGTTTGTCGAAAATATAAAAAAAGCCCCTATTGTCTTCGGATACAGAAAACTAAATAAAGTGATGCCCTTTATTCTCAAATTGGGTAATTGGTTTATAAATAATATAATCGGATTTTTGTATAATGTAAAATTAAGAGACAGTCAGTGTGGCTATCGAGCATTCACAGCCGAAGCCTATAAAAAAATTAGATGGCAAGCAATTGATTACAGTATGGAAAGTGAAATGATTGCCAATGCAGGTAAGTGCAAATTAAAATATAAGGAAGTTCCTATTGAAACCATATATTCAGACAAATATAAAGGAACCACTGTAGTAAATGGTATTAAAATTGTTTTGGATATGTTTTTTTGGAAAATTTTTAGGAGGTAAAAATGGCTGAAATACTTGGTGTACAGATAATTGGAATTTTATTCGGTTTTTTTATGATGTATTATACTTTTCTACATTACAAAAGAAAAGAATTCAGGACAGGTGAATATGTTTTTTGGCTATTACTCTGGGCTTTATTCATTATAGTTACTCTTTTTCCAGACTTCCTTGATCCTATTGTAAAAACTTTTAATTTTGCTCGAACATTTGATTTGTTCATAATCATTGGATTTGTATTTTTGACAGGAATAACCTTCTATATGTATACAATTACTAGAAAAAACCAGAATAAGATTGAGCAGATTGTCCGAAGGATTGCTTTCAAAGAAGCTAAAAAGAAAAAATAATGTCAAAAGTAAATGTCATTAAATTTCTGGATAAATATTTGGGCAGATTAATCTGCTTAATTTTATCTTTTTTTAGGATATTTTATTCAAAAAAGGAAATTGAAATTAATAAAATCCTCATAATACAATTATGGGGTATTGGAGAATCAATTCTTACTCTTCCTGCAATCTCAGGTTTAAGAAAAAAATTTCCAAAAGCAAATATTGATATTTTATTGACTGATAGAAATAAAGATGTTTATTATAATAACAAAGACATAAACAAACAAATATCCTTAAAATTAAATCCTTTCTCAATAAAATTATTCATCTTAAAAAATTTCAGAAAATATGACCTTGTCATTGACATGGAAGAATACCTAAATATCTCTTCAATAATATCATTTTTTATAGGTAAAAAGAGAATTGGTTTTTTTCACAACATAAGGTCTAAACTTTATACTGATACAATCAAATTTAACGATCATCAACATAATTCACAGACATTCGCTGATTTATTAAAACCTATTAAATTAAATTATAAAGTAAAAAACTTGATTAAACTGAATTATTCTCAAAAAGATAAAAAATTCATTAATAATTTATTAAAAAATAAAATTAATAAAAATGATTTTATAGTTGGCATTGCTCCTGGTGCAGCAGAATCTGCCAGAAGCAGGATGTGGCCATTAAAAAATTATATCCAACTATCAAATGAATTAATTAAGAAATATAAGAATATCAAAATTATTTTTATCGGTAATAATAAAGAAAAATGTTTAATTGAAGATATAATTAAAAAAATTAATGAAAAAAGCAAAATAATAAATTTTGCGGGTAAAACAACATTAAGGCAATTATTTTACCTAACAGAAAAGTTAAACTTAATGGTTTCTAATGACGCTGGCGCAATGCATATTGCAGCAGCCCAAAGCACAAAAACAATAGGATTATTTGGACCTAACTTACCAATAAGATTTGGACCTCTAAACAATAAAAGTTTTTCGATTTACAAAGGAGAAATATGCAAATACAGCCCCTGCATCAATGTCCACAAAGGCCAAGTCCCAGAATGTTTTTATCAAGAAAAAGATTATCAGAAGTGTATGAAGAATATTAAAGTTGAAGATGTTTTGAAATTAGTCAAATTTTAACTTTCCAAATGCAAATATTCTCCATAGGTAAAAAAGCCAACTAACTGTTTTACTCTTGCTAACTTAGAAAATAAATCTCTTTCAAGAGAATTAACATTCTCAAACAATTCAAAAACCTCAGGTTTAAAGCAATAAATACCAGCATTGACAATATTTGTAGAGCTTTGTTCTGGTTTTTCCTGAAAATCAATAACAAAGTCTCCGTCTAAGATAGCAGTTCCATAACCAGCAGTATCGGGTCTTGTCATAAGCCCCATTGTAGCTACCTTATCCATCTCAAAATGTTTTCTTATCATCTTGACCATCTCAAAATTATTATAAGTATCTCCAGACATTACGATAAAATTACCATTCAACTTATCTTTGATTGCCTCAAGAGCCTTCGCATTACCTTTAACTTCTTTCTCAATCACTTGGACGTTAACTTTCGAATCTGCTAACTCATTAAGAAATACATTCATATTCTTCGTATGCTGGGTAACAATAAAAACATTATTAATATTATTTTCATTAAAAAAATCAAGTTGTTTTTTAATTAATGATTCCCCTTTAATTTTATTTAAGGCAATTGATTGATGTTCCCCTCTCAATAAAATAACGGCAGTATTTATGGATTGATCCTGTAAACCTTTTCTAAGATAAAACTCTACAGCTTGGCTCCTTGACCTTAAAACATTCCCATCTACCTTACTGTCGACTAAATCTAATAATGGCTTATCTAGGCTGATTGCTATCTTTGGTTTTTTCATTATCTCACCTCTGAGAAAATGATTAATTGAAAGTTCACGATTCTCATTATTTTCATTTTTTATTATTGATTATTAATTTTTAAAAATGATTTAACTTTTTCTTTATATTCTCCTGACTTGATCTCTCTTGATAAAACAACAAGATTTTTTCCAATATCTGAGTTAGGGACTAACTTTTTCATTTCTGAAAATGTTTTTTCTATTCCACTACCTCTAGCTGTACAGAAAAAATTCACTTTCTTATTATCCAATTTATGACTTTTTAGATAAGATCTTACTGCAGGGGCCATATTTGATGCCCATATGGGAGTTCCAATAATAACACAATCATAATCCTGAGGATTTTTTTTAATATTGATATTGGTGGTTTTCCTTTGCATTGCATCTTTACCTGATGCAAACCAACCAATAATTCCAGATCTTTTTTTTAAGTCAACAATTTCTTCTGTATCTGCAGCTACTCCTTTAGCAATCTCTTCCCCTATTTTTTTTGTCGAACCTGTTCTCGAATAAAATACAACTAAAATCTTCATCAAAACTCCAACTTAATAGTATGAATAAGTATTAAAAGTTCATACTTTAAATAGTTTTGTATTCCCTAGTATATATTTTAAATTTAAAAAAACAAAATATTTAAATACTAGTAAGTATGAACAGTTCATACTATGAAAGAAGATATAAAAAATATGATTACTGAGGGAATAGAACTAAATAGTAAATTAAAAAAGAATTATTCTGGCAAGATAGAAGAAGCTGTAATTGCGATAATTGAATGTCTAAAAAATAATAAGAAAATATTATTATGTGGAAATGGAGGTTCTAATGTTCAGTGCAGCCATATAGCAGCAGAATTCGTTGGGAGATTCAAAAAAGAAAGAAAAGCCTTGCCAGCTATTGCATTAACAACTGACACTGCAATAATAACTGCTATTGGAAATGATTATGGTTTTGATAAAATATTTGAAAGACAGATTAAAGCCTTAGGTGAAGAAGGCGATATATTAATTGCAATAACCACAAGTGGAAATTCTCCAAATATTATAAACGCTATAGAAACATCAAGATCTATGAAAATAAAAACAATTGGGCTTCTTGGGAAAGATGGTGGAAAATTAAAAAGCACCTCTGATATTGAAATCATAACTCAATCTGATAACACCCCTAGAATCCAGGAAGCACATATTACAATTCTACATATTATATGTGAACTCGTAGAAAATAAATTATTTGAAAAATGAAATGCTTAGTTACCGGAGGAGCAGGATTTATTGGATCAAACCTTGCTTTAGAATTAGAAAAAAGAGGCCATGATGTCATTGTAGTTGACAATTTATTAACTGGCAATAAAGAAAATTTAAAAGATTTCAAAGGAAATTTTCTAAACCTTGATGTTTCAAAACCTTTTGAATTAAATGAAAAATTTGATGTTATATTCCATGAAGCTGCTATCACTGACCCAAGATTTGAAGATGATAAAGAGATGGTTAGAGCCAATGTTGAAGGTTTCAAAAATATAATTGAATTAGCTAAAAAAAACAATGCAAAACTTATCTATGCTTCCACTGCAGGATTATATGGTAATGGCCCTGCACCTATGAAAGAAAATCAAAAAAAGGAAATTCAAAGTGCTTATGGTAAATCAAAATTAATGATGGACGAAATTGCTTTTAATCTATTTTCAAAAATGCACATTGTTGGATTACGCTACTTCAATGTTTT
>JAAOYK010000024.1 GCA_018221305.1 Candidatus Pacearchaeota archaeon | reverse complement strand
GAGTTTATACATGAACAAATTGAGTTAGAAGTTGAAACTGGACGAGCATTAAAAGATGGTGATGGGAAAAAAGTTTTTTTAGGATATAATTTTTATGTGGATAAAGTAGGACTTGACAAACCAGTAAAGCCCGGAAACAAAGTTTTAATCCAAGATGAAAGTTTTGAGGTTGTAGGGATTGGTAAACGAAAAGGGAGCTTTATTTTTGATAATATCGTTTATATGAATGATAGGGCATTAAACGATTTAATGGACTATGGAGATAATGTTGATATTATAGCTGTTCAAGTTAAAGATAAAGATTTAATGGAAAAAGCAAAAGAAGATATTGAAAAATTACTTAGAAAAAGAAGAGACGTTGATAAAGGTGAAGAAGACTTTGAAATTTCAACACCTGAAGCAGCACTTGAAACTGTAAACCAAGTATTAACAGGTGTACAAATCTTTGTAGCTTTAGTCGCATTTATTTCAATATTTGTTGGAGCAATAGGCATAGTTAACACAATGACGACTTCTGTTCTTGAAAGACGTAAAGAAATTGGAGTAATGAAAGCAATAGGGGCACGGAACGAACAAATTTTTGCATTATTTTTTATTGAATCAGGATTAATGGGATTAATTGGAGGAATACTTGGAGTAGGTATTGGGCTACTCATCGGGATGGGAGGAACTAATGCAATAAATAATTTGCTTGGGGCAACAGCTTCGATGACGTTTAATATACCACTAATAGTTTCGACACTTGTTGGAAGCTTTTTAGTTGGATCTATTGCAGGGATTGCACCTGCAATGCAAGCAGCAAGACAGCATCCAGTTGATGCATTAAGAGGATGATACTATGATAGGATTAGAAATAATACAATATTCACTGAAAAATCTTTGGAATAGAAAGATGCGTAGTTTTTTAACTATATTTTCAATTCTTGTAGGTATTGTCACAATATTTATATTTTTTAGTTTTGGGCTTGGACTTTTTAATTATGTAAATGATCTAACAACAAGCTCTTCAGCAGATAAAGTAATTATACAACCAAAAGGAACAGGAGCTCCAGGACTTGATGCTACGTTTGCTCTTACAGAAGAAGAAGTAGACATTGTCAGTAAAACACTCGGCGTAGAAGAAGCAACAGGCTCAGCATTTAAGGTTGCTCAAATTAAACAAAAAAAAGTAGTGAAGTATGCCTTCATAATCTCATATGATCCAGACATCCCAATCATTATGGACATTTCTAATGTTGGAATTGAAAAAGGGCGAATGCTAAAAAAAGGAGATACAAGTAAAGTTCTCTTAGGTTATAATTACCAATTCAAAGATAAAATTTTTCCAAAAGCTTACACAGTAGGGGAGAATATAAATATCCAAGGCCAGGACCTAAAAGTAGTAGGTTTTATGGAATCTGTTGGAAATCCGCCAGATGATTCTAATATATATACTTTGGAAGAAACATTAGAGACACTATATCCAAATGAGAATATTGGGTTTGGATGGGTTATTGCTAGGGTTGACGTGAATAATTTAGATGAAACCGTAACCAGAATTGAAAAAAAGCTACGCCAGCATAGAAACTTAGATGAAGGTAAGGAAGACTTTTTTGTTCAATCTTTTAATGACCTTATTGAATCATTTTCAGGAGCATTAAACATAATTATTGGTTTTGTTGTATTCATTGCATTTATTTCAGTAATTGTGTCAGCAATTAATACTGCTAATACAATGATTACCTCAGTACTTGAGAGAATTAAAGAGATCGGAGTTATGAAAGCAATAGGTGCTAAAAATAGTGAGATATTTAGCATATTTTTACTAGAGTCATTTATATTAGGATTTATTGCAGGGGTACTTGGAGTAATTTTTGGGTGGCTTTTTACAAGCGCTGCAGGAGCGATATTAAATGGCCTAGGGTGGGGATTTTTAAGTCCAAGTTATTCAGGAGCGACAGCTTTAATCTCATCATTTTTGAGTTTTTTAGGAATAAATGGTTTACCGAGTTTTTCTGGATCATTTTTTGCAAACGACCTTTTTGTATACTGTATAGTGTTTGCATCAATCACCGGAGCATTATCTGGCGCATTTCCTGCATATCGAGCATCAAAAACTAATGTAGTTGACGCGCTTCGCTATGAATAATACTACAATAGAAGGAATAAGCTTTTAAACTATTAAATATTAAACAAAATATAAAAAGAGATGAAAATGAAAAAAGTAATTTTATCATCAATGATAGTATGTTTATTTTTAGTTAGTTTTGTACTTGCTGCAGATGAGGTCACCCTTGACAGAAGTCAAAGACTTAATTTTGGACATGTAATGCAGATTAAAGATATAGAATTTGATCCGCCACAATTGGTTCCGGGACAAATCGGAAGAATAATGTTAAAAATAAAAAATAATGGGAATTTTAATATCAAAGATGTCCGAGTACAATTAGGCCTTCCAGCACAAGCAGCATTTCTTAATGATATAAGTAAAAGAAAAATACCCACAATAGCAGCTGGAGGAACAATAGATTTAAGTTACCAAATAATTATTTTACCAACTGCAACAGAGAGCATTTATAATGTTACGATTACGACAGATTATCTAAACCATATTGGCGATGAACGTCAAGATGTTGATTATTTTGGATTACCAATTAAAGGTAGCCCACAAATTTATGCAATTATCGAAGATACAGAAATCCATCAAGGTAAACTTAATGGAGAGGTTACAATCACATTTGTTAATAATGAGGTAGCAGATTTAAAGTTTTTAACTGTAGAATTGCAAGAAACAGAAGACTATAGCGTGATCTCTAATAGTAAGGAATATATTGGAGATTTAGATAGTGATGATTTTGAATCTGCTGACTTTCATATACAAGTTAATAAGAAAAAAGGTGATATTATACTTCCAGTAAGAGCAACATATAAAGACGCGTTTAATAATGAATTTAGTGAAGAATTAAAACCAATATTAAGTCTTCGAACAAAAAAAGAGTTAGGGATAGCGAAAAGTAATACAGGAACAATAACTACAGTTGTTATTATACTGCTGATTATTGGATATTATTTCTATAGAAGATACAAGAAGAAAAAGAAAGGAAAAAAAGGATAAGAATACAATTCCTTACATAAAACTTTATAAAGTAATTTTGTTAGATTATTTAATCCTAAAGGAGGCAGAGATGAAAAAGTGTATTTATTGCAAATGTGATATAAGTAATGATAGCGTTATTGACTTTTGTGAAAGATGTGGTAAGGGTGTTTTTGGTGAAAAAATGTTGGGAGCTATAGTCGAGAATATGAAAGAAGCTCAGCAACGAGGAGATCTTGACCAAGGAGCATCAGCATCACCACATTGAATTTTAGTAAAAAATCACAAAAGTAAGCTAGGAAAAGCTTTTTAAAGCTATTATTTCTTTAAATTTTAAGAGGCCAGTAAATTTAGTGGATGATTCAAAAAGGAATCATCTTAAATGACAACAATCACTAAAGAAGGACCAAAAAAATATTTCTTCTTTAGTTATTTCAACATCGAAAAATGAATATTAGAAAAAAAATACGCGATAAAGGAAAGATAAAGTTTAGTAGATACTTTCAAGACTTTAAAGAAGGAGACAGAGTAGCAGTTATTCGAGAACTTTCAGTAAATCCAAAATTTCCAAAAAAGCTTCAAGGAAGATCAGGAGTAGTAAAAAATAAACGAGGTAATTCATACATGGTTGATATTAATGATATAAAAAAGAAAAAAACTTATGTGATACACCCAGTACACTTAATAAAATTAAAATGATATATGATAGAGCCCCACTTAACTTGAATGAAGTTTCAGAGATACTTGAAAATATTCCAGATAGTGAAAGAAAAGAAGAAATGGAGAAATTCTTAAAAAAATTCTTAAAAACAAAACCAGAACACGCAAAAAAAATTAAAGAAGAATTAGAAAAATTAGATATGCTCAAGATTAAAAGAGAACATATAGTGAAAATAGTTGACCTGTTACCACAAGATACTTCAGATCTTAATAAGATCTTTATAGATATCAGTTTGAATGAAGATGAAGCGAATAAAATATTGGAAATTGTTAAAACAACTAAGTAAGAAGAATGAAAGACAAAGAAGAAAACGCAACCATACTAGATTTCCTACCTTATGGTTATCCTTTAGAGAAAAAAATGATGCCTATAGCGCAAGCAATAGGAGACAAAAAATTTACTCTATTACAACTAGTCCCTAGGAGAGGAATAAAACTAGAGATTAGTGAAAAAGTTTATATCGGAGATGGAAGAAGAGAAAAGATATATTATATCTTAGGAAAACTTCCAGAAAACAAACTTACAGAAACAGCACGAGAACAGTTACAAGATGTTATTAAGAAAGAGATTACAGATAATGCACAAAAGTTTGTCGACTTTTTTAATAATGCACAAGCAATAAATACAAGATTGCACCAGTTTGAATTACTCCCTGGATTTGGGAAAAAGCATACTGAAGCAATTCTTGAAGAAAGAAATAAAAAACCTTTTGAATCATTAGAAGATTTAAAGAAACGTGTTTCAAACTTACCAGACCCTACAAAGGCTATTGAAAAAAAGCTTTTGGAAGAGATAACACGTATGGAAAAGTATTACCTTTTCCTAAATCATTAAATGATAATGAGGTTTTTAATTTAAGATTTACTGGACTAACAAAGATGGAAAAGCAAATATCTAAAAAAAGCAACATGAGAGAAGAAAAGCAAGAATTCGCAACAATAATTAGAATTCTGCAAACAGATATTCCTGGACATAAACAGCTACTTGTCGGATTTACTTATATTAAAGGAGTTTCATGGACAATCTCAAATGCAACATGTAAGATATTAAAATTAGATCCTACAAGAAAGATTGCAGAATTAAGCGAAGATGAAATTAGTAAAATAACAGAATTTTTGACAAATCCAGGAGACAAATTTCCAACATTTATTGTGAACAGACGAAAAGATTTTGATACTGGTGAAGATTCACATATCATAGGAACAAGCCTTGATATGAAAAAAGAGTTTGATATCAGACGTCTTAAAAAAATAAGATCATATCGAGGACTAAGACATGCTTTTGGACATCCAACCAGGGGTCAAAGAACGCGAAGCCATTTTAGGGCAAAGGGTAAGAAAAAAGCAGTTGGAGTTAAAAAGAAAAAGAAATAAGGAAAAAATAAAAAATGCCAAAACGACCAAGAAAAAAATATTCAAGACCGCAACGACCTTTTGATAAAGCTAGAATTATTGAAGAAAATATATTAAAAGAAAAATACGGCCTTAAAAATAAGCGAGAGATATGGAAAGCAGACGCAGCTATTGGAAGAATAAGAAATCTGGCTAAACAATTAATTACAAAATCTGATGAAGAAAAAAAAGATTTTGTAAAAAGATTGCAAAAGCGAGGATTTGAAGTTAGCAGCATTGCTGAGGCATTAGCATTGAATAAAGAACACTGGTTAAAAAGACGATTACAGACAATAATTTTTGCAAAAGGGTTAGCAAATACACCAAAACAAGCCAGACAGTTACTTGTTCATAGACATGTATCAATCGGAAAGCAGATAGTTAATATTCCATCATATCAAGTTGCAATGCAAGAAGAACCACAGATCACATTAAATATTGTGTTAAAGACACCAAAAAAGAAAGATAAATTAAAAGAAATTAAAGATGAAGTTATGGACTCAGATGAAGGCGTGCCAAATGAAGAAGCAAGTACTTCAAGTGAAAAAGTAGTACAAAAAGAACCTTCGCAAAAAATTCAAAGTGCTGAGAAAGAAATAGCACAAGATGTTTCAGAAAAAAGTCAAGAGCTTGCAGAAGAAGTAAAAGATGCTGAAAAAGAGATTGCACAGGATGTTGCAGAGGGAGAAAGTAAGGAAAAAATTGAAAAAGAAACAAAAGATCTTGCTGAAAAGATTAGTGGAAAGGAAGATAAAGATCAAAAAGAAATTGAAAAAGAAGTAAAAGAAAAAGTTAAAGAAATAGAGGAGAAACAATAATGGCAGAAGAAAAAATTGAAGAGAAGGTTACTGAAAAAGAAACAAAAAAGGAAGAAATTACCGAGACAAAAGTAAAACCTGAAATTTCAAAGAAAAAGGAAAAAAGAGATAGAGTTGGAATTCTTAATATATATACAACGTTTAATAACACAATTATGTGTCTAACTGACATGGCAGGAAACACTTTGGTAAAATATAGTGGAGGGCAATCAACAAAACAAAACAGACTAAAAGCTAACCCTACAATTGCAATGTTTATCGCTCAAAGAATAGCTGAAGATGCAAAAGATAACGGTCTTACAGGATTTTATGTTAAAATTAGGGCCCGTACAGGACAAGCTAACCCCGGACCAGGTGCTCATGCTGCAATTAAGTCATTAACTCGTGCAGGATTTAAAATATTAAGCATAATGGATAATACAAAAGTACCACGTGGAGGGCCTAAAAAGAAGGGCGGTAGACGTGGACGAAGGGTTTAATAAGATTTAAAAACCAACAGATGCTTGCCAAAATATAAAAATGATAAAAATTCAAGATAATAACAAAGAAGAACAGAAATTAACTTTTCTTACAGACATGTCTGCAAGTTTAGCTAATGCAATAAGACGGTCAGCTTTAGAAATTCCTATAATGGCTATAGATGAGGTTGAAATTTATAAAAATGATTCAGCACTATATGATGAAATCATTGCCCATAGATTAGGATTAGTCCCAGTAAAAACTTTAAAGACTTCAAAAGAAGCAAAGTTCAAATTAGTAGCAAAAGGACCAAAAACAGTTTATTCTACTGATATTCAGCCAGCAGTAGGCTCAGGTCAGAAACTTCCAATAACAATACTAGATGATAAACAGGAATTAGAAATTGTGGGAAGTGCTAAATTAGGTACAGGGATTGAACATATAAAATATTCACCAGGATTAATATATTATACATATAACCTAACACCAGAAATTATAGACTTTGTTTATGTAGATGACAAGGGTAAGATTCTTTTTAATGAAGATGAACTTAAAAGAAAAAGAGTAAGTGCAGACGTAATGGAGAAAATTAAGAAATTAAAAAATGTCGATCAATTACACTTTACTATTGAATCATGGGGCCAAATTGAAGCAAAAGAAATATTCTCTAGGGCGATTGGAGTTTTAAATAAAAATTTAGAGACATTGCAAAAAGCCCTAAAGTAAATATACGATCAAGCGGAGATGCCGGAGTGGTCAAACGGGCAGCGATGAGGCCGCTGTGGCTTAGTGCCTACAGGGGTTCAAATCCTCTTCTCCGCATTTAAAATTTGAGCAATAAAAAATATGATCAGCAAAACAAAGATTGCAAAAAGAACAAAGAAAAAGACAAAACCAGAAATAGTGGAAACTATAAATCTTGCAAAAAAAAACAATTTACTAAAAGTTGCTAAAAAGCTTTCAAGCCCTATAAAACTTCATACAAAAATAAATGTTGGAGATTTAGCAGACCTAAAAAGTAGCAAGATTTTAGTTATTGGTAAAGTTTTAGGATCTGGCGAGATAACACAAAAACTAACAATAGCGGCCCTTGATTTTTCAAAAGATGCTCGTGAAAAGTTAAAAGAAAAAGGATGCACGATCATGACTATAAAAAAAGCTATAGATCAAGATTCAAAACTAAAAGATTTTAAAATCATATAAAATGGAAAAAATAATTGTTAATGGTCAAGGCGCAACTTACGGAAGATTATGTAGCTTTGCTGCTAAAAAAGTACTAGAAGGAGATCAAGTTGATGTCATCAACTCAGAAAAAGTTGTTATTACAGGAAACAAAAAAGATATAATTAATAGGTTCAAAGCATTACGTGCTAAAGGTGGACATTCATTAAAAGGGCCAAGAGTTTCAAAAATTCCTTACAAACTACTTAAACGAGGGATAAAAGGTATGTTACCAGATCATAGGAGAGGAATTGGAAAAGAAGCAAGTAAAAAAGTTAAATGCCACCAAAGTGTTCCAAAAGAGTTTGAAGAAAAAACATCAGTCAAAATCCAAGGTCCAAAACATCACAAGTTCATAACATTAAAAGAATTGTCAGAAAAATTATAAGATGACAGAAATTATAAGAAAATTAACAGTATCAGGTAAAAGAAAAAGTGCCATAGCTAAAGCTTCAATAATTGAAGGTAAAGGGGAAGTTTTTATTAATAATAGGCCGATAGAGAATCTTGATTTTTTTAAAAAATTAACAATCCAAGAGCCAGTAAAGATAGCTACAAGAATTTTAGGACATTTTAATTTTGAAATTAAGGTTAATGCTAAAGGTGGTGGAATGGAAAGCCAGATTGAAGCATCTAGGCTTGCGATTGCAAAAGCAATAGTAGAATTTACAAAATCAAAAGAACTTAAGCAAGCATATTCAAAGTATGATAAGAACCTGTTAGTCGCAGATACTAGACGTAAGGAAGCATACAAGCCCGGAGATAGTAAAGCTAGACGTAAACGACAAAGTTCATTTAGATAAGCCGGAATATTTATTAACTAGACTTTTATTATAATTTTATAAGAAAAAAAGAGATATAAAATGGCTATTATAGACTGGATTGTTCAACCATACATGAATCTTAAAAACGCGATTCCTTTAGAGTATCAACAGATTCTTGATTTAGCAGTTTATACAGTAGTAATTGCCTTTTATGCTATTTTTATATGGAAATTCTACAAGTTCTTAGCAAAACGAGAAATTTTAGAACTTAACTTAAAACAATATAATTATTCAAAATATCCAGGTCTTGAAAAGTTTTTAGCCGTGATTCTTTACACTGTTGAATATATGGTTGTTTTACCATTTTTGGTCTTATTTTGGTTCACAGTATTTTCATTATTCATGTTCTTACTAGCTGATGCAGAACCACAAATAATCTTACTTGCTTCAGCAGCGATTATTGCATCTACAAGAGTCACATCATACATTAGTGAAGATTTATCACGTGATCTGGCAAAGTTCTTGCCATTTACTTTGCTTGCAACAGTAATCCTAAACCCAAAATTCTTTGACATACAAACATTAATAGACAAATTTTCAGCAATACCTTCTCTTTTTAAAAATATAGTCATGTTTGTTATTTTTATATTTGGGGTTGAATTTATTTTGAGAGGAACCTACTCAATAGTACAATTAATAAGATCCAATGGCTCAGATGAGGAAGAAGAAAATCAAACACAGGAAATGGCACCAGAAGCACCTATTGAATAAAAAATAAAATCATTCAATCTCAAAATCTAACACACGACTATCAGGACTTAATAGATAAACCTTATCATTTTTGCTTCTAAGCCCCCTATAAATTTTTTGTAGCAAATCTCGCCTAGCTTTATCCATATAAAAATTTCTAAAATGCATTGGATGAGTTTGTCTTAATATTTTCCAAAAGATTGAAGAAATATTAGGATATGGGAAACGGGTTATTACAATACTATTGCAAACATCCCCTGGAAAATCAACACCCCGATTACAACGAGTAGTGAACAAAAGATTTGTCTTTTTATCTGCGAAATCTTTAACCCTTTGACCCAAGGGATCATTTGATTGAAAATTAATAAGACTGTATTGAGTTGGCAAATTATCAAGTGCATATTTTTGTTTTTCATAATCTGTTGGAAGATCTGCAAAAGCAGTAATATGTACCAATGTAGGACGTTTTGCTGCTGAAATGGTTTTTGATAAAGCTTTTAAAAAATCTTCACGGGTCACAAGCTGATTTTTAAAATTTGAATATTTACAGTCTTTCTCATAACCACATTTGCATTTTATTAAGTCACCCTGATGGTTTACTTCTGCGTCAACAACTTTGAAATCTTGTAGACCAAAAATGTTTTTTAGGACTGCTTCAGAATGAAGTGTTCCACTCATTAAGACTAAAACCTTATTTACGTCAAGGAGTTCTTGAAACTTTTTTGCCAAATTAGTGGTCACCAAATGGATAATTATGTCACGATCACGTTTTTCAAAAGAAAAAAAGGTTTCGTCCATAAAATTATGAAACGTTTTAGCTACCTCGTCTAAATGATAAACATAATTATTCTCATCACATTCAACTTTTTCTAAAAAGTCAGTATTTGACATAACAGTCGATAGCAATTTTCCAACTAAAGTTTCTTTTATACGAAAGATTTCATTAGCATGTTCTGTATATTCTTTTTTGATCTTTAAGGTATTCGTTATATCGACTAACTCTTCTATTATTTTTATTGAATCTGTATCTTCTGGAAACAAAAGGTTTAAACCAAACAATAGTCTGCTTAAATTAATCTGCTCACGATTCGCAAAACTATCCAAGAAATTATCACACTCATCAATAATTTCAACATCTGTACGCGGTTTTCTGCCCATGACTGTTTCAAGTTTATATTTAGCACTATTAAAAATAATAACATCAGCATTTGCATAAGCTAGATATTGATCATAAAACCCACAACCAGGTTTTCTTTGATAAATCGTAAATTCACGGTCATCAAGACCCATATATTTTATTTTGTTCGCATCATTAAACTGCCGGATTTCAAATTCACTAGGTAAAATCGGGGACCAATAGTCACAAACAGGGGCAATACTCATACGACGCACGTCATTGATCGAATCAAAATCAGATATTTTTAATTTTGGATTTTGTTTGATATAATCTTTTATTGTTGGAAGATTTTTTTCTTTAATTTCAATTTTACATGGAAGATAGAAATTGTTACAAGATTTGTCTAAACTAGCCTTGGGTTTAGGCTTAACTCCAGAAAAAATATCGCTTAATTTAGCATTCTTTTCCTTAGAATAATAATCAGCCAGGTTCATAGTCGGCTTATCACTTTCTTGCAAATATTTACATTTAAAATTTTGACGACCAAAAACTGACTTAATTTTTAGTTTTTTCCCATTTTTTTCAACATATTTTTTATCACTATAATCTTTTGCATATTGTTCCTGTAAAGATTTAATTGGGACAACAATTGAGGCTCGTCCAAGCTCTTTAGCAATGTTTAATGCTATAGCTGACTTTCCAGTCCCACACATTCCTTTAATCAATACAACCTTATGGCCACTTTTAATTGCAGTAAGCACCTCTTCTACAACATCTTTTTGAGATTTACCATTAGAAAAAACAAGCGGTTCTAATTTCTTATCTCCATCAAATAAACTCCATTCCATAAAATTATATAAAAGAATCCAAAGGTTTTTCTTTTGATCCTGAGCGACTCATTAGCGGACAATAAGAACGAAAGCCGCACCATTTACATAAAACTCCTGACTTGGCAGGAAATTCTTTTGTTGATTCTATTTTATCTATTAAATCTATTATTTCTTGCTTTAAACTATCTAATTGTTCTATAGTACGTTTTGAAGTCATTTTTTGATTATGCGCTAAAAAATGCCAGACCAGATGAACATCTTGTGCCTGAGAAAAATTTTCACGAATTCCAATAGAATATAGGGCCAACTGCCGGTCATTATCTAATTCTTCCTGAGATTTGAGAAAACTGCCAGTCTTATAATCATGTATTTCAAATATGTTCGTATCAAGATTATGAACAATTCTGTCTATATATCCCTGTAGGATATATTTTCCTTGAGAATCTAATCTAATAATTATTCTTTTTTCTGTAGCAATACTATTATCACTAAAAGGGTAGTTAGAAGTAAAATAATTAATAATAAATTTTATGCCCCTGTTAAAATAATATTCAGAATCATATTCTTCTTTTACAATACGTATATCTTTGTTATACTTAGAATGCCATAACCTTGCATAATACTCAATCGCAGAATCCAAATCTATACTAATCCCTTTAATAATTTGCTTATGAATCCACTCTAAAGTTTCATGCACCATGTTGCCTAAAAAACCTTCAATAGTATATTCGATCTCAGGCTTCAATCTATCAATGTATTGAAATTTAAACTTCATTGGACATTGTTCAAAACTAGATAGTTTTGAATGTGAGTACATTACCATTTTTTTAGATTATTCAAAAAATTTACTAATTTTATTTAAATCAGCTTGCAAGACGCAACTTCTTTCACTAAAGAATCAAGGTCTTTTAAATCTAATCGTCTGTGATCGTAATACCATTCTTTCTCATTTCCGCAAAAATTCAACGCTGATAAATAAAAAGCTACTAAATCTGCCTTTATAACTGCAGAAATCTCCTTATCTGCATTTTCACGTGAAAGATGGCGAGTGGTTATACCGGATTCACAAAAAATCTGATCCAATTTTTTATTAACACGATAAGAAAAGCTATCTTTATCAGTAGGAATAGTAAATTGAGGCAATTTGTGCATTCGTCTTTTTAGATGGTTTCTTTGATATTTATTTAAATCATCCATAACAATTGTTGTTTTTTCAGGATCAACATCATAATCTGATAAAAATTTTAAAGCAATTGTTGCAGCAGCCCTAGCCCTTAAGGTATGCATATCAGTTTTCTGGGCCTCGGCCTTAGAAATTGAAAGATAATAAAAATCAGGATTTTCTTCTAAAAAATCTTTGGCCCTTATCAAACCCTCATCAACATCAATAAAATCACGAAAAACACCTTTCTTACTTTCTTTATTCTTTGAATTATATTCTAAATGCTGATCATGGGTCATAAAGTATCCTGCAATTGTTACATAAGAACGAGAGTTATGGAAAGGATTACACGAGCAATAAGAAAACCCATTATTTGATTCATCAATTCCAATTAAAGAACCATTTTTGTGACAAAGTGGCTTCCTCTTTCTTTTTCTAGGCATATAGAAAGGAAAAATTTGTCTTTTATAAACTTTCTATGACAAAATCATATATATTTTAGACTATATATGTTTAAAAGTTATTTTACACCAATTAAATTATGGACAAAAAAGAGTGGCTAGAAGACCTGGTTAGGATACAAAGAAAAACAAAAGCCTTTTTTAAAAAAAATAATATCGAGTATACATTTCCTAGCGAGCAGGACCTAAATCATAGTACTACAGAAAGATATGGAGTTGTAGGAGATCTTAACAAGTATAATGTTAATGATCTTATTGAAGAAAAAACACAAGAGTTAAAAGGAGTGTTAAAATATTTATTTTTTGAAATTGAGGTTAGAGGGAGAGAAACTCAAGAGCAAAAAAGAAAAAGGGAAATTGTTCAAAGAATTGCTGATAAAAAAATTACACAACTTCAGAAAACCGTGGAAAGCATGGAGTATGACCGACTAGGCCATGAAGCAACTAAGAAAGATTTAGAAAGAAAAGCTAAAAAAAGTCGTCAACAAATTAATGCTTCGCGAAAAAAGAAAGATAGTTAAATCTAAAAAACACATTAAATTTATGGAAATTACTTGCCCAGATTTTGAAAATAATGAAAAAATCCCTATAAGATTTACAGGTGATGGAGAAGATATTAATCCTAGTTTACTATTTGAAGACATTCCTGAAGATACAAAAAGTCTTGTATTAATTATGGATGATCCAGATGCTCCGGTTGGAACCTGGGATCATTGGTTACTTTTTAATTTATCAATTGAGGCTATTGAAATTAAAGAGAATTCAATACCAGAATCAGCAGTAGTTGGAAGAAATAGTTGGGGAAGAACAAGTTATGGGGGACCAAACCCTCCAAGTGGCAGTCATAGATATTTTTTCAAACTTTACGCAATTGATACAATGCTTGATTTAAGTGAAGGCGCTACAAAACAAGAACTAAAATCTGCAATAGAAGGTCATGTTATTGCAAAAGCAGAATTAGTTGGATTATACAGATAAATTATTCTTTCTTGCTAATCAGATAAAACTTTCTTTTATCTTTAGGAACAACTGCATTTTTTACCATAGATTGCACAAATTTTGGTTTTCTTTCAAGATACTCACCTAAAGACTTCCCTTTCAAAACTCTTGTTAAATGTTCTCCGTAGACTAATGCATTTGTTTCATTTAATTTTTTCATAGGAAGTAAGTATCCAAAATAGTTTAATACTGGAATAGGAATGCTTGACCATGCAAGCACACCAAGGGAGTGTACTTTTGCTTTTTCTTTATTTCTTTTTATTTCATGATAAATGCGGTTTCCAATGGTCCACAAGCCTCTGGGAAATAATCCAATAGGTATTGGGCCTGTAAAAAGGCCTGCAGTGCATCCAATTGCTAGATGTACTCCTAAGTTTTTCGCGATATAGGCGTTTAAACCATTACAGTCTAATTCTTCTGCTTCTTGCTCAGACAAGATTTTATCCTCAATCAAACTATCAATAGTTTTCTTAAGCTCTTTTTTTGATTTAACGCGTTGAATTCTTCTTTTTTCACCTTGGTGCCACAATTGAGTGTAATGCTCGCTTTTATCTAACGAATCTTGCATAATTTCAAAATCAGAGCTGCCAAGACAATCAACAAGACTTTGTTTATTCTCGCTTATATGTTGTCTTACTTTTTCAAAATCTACAGGATCTAAATCTAAGTATCCATCAGTACTAGGTGTAAGTACTGCTGATTCATAATCAATAATTATTAATTTGTCACCATTTAATCTTAAGTTATCTTTACGATTTTTATAAAAAGGATAATCCGGATTAAAAGACCAGGAAGGAAGCCCTAAGCTATTAAAATAATTTTTTAGTTTTGTTGTTTTCTCCAAAACATATTTCTCTTGCTGTGGTGTTTGCGCGCTTGGATGTTTTATGAATGGACAATAAAAGCCATTATAATCAGTACTTTGTTCAGTCATATCTAAAATATCAATATCAGAATCAAAGTGTCTTGTAATCCTATTAACTGCTTTTCTTTTCCAAAAAGCAGCATTAACAGCTTCTTTATCAAAATAACCATGTTCTTCTTGAAAAAATAATTTATACATAATACGCCCTGGAATTGCTGACGGGGCCATAATTTTTAAAATGTAATCCTGGCCACCTTTTTCCGCCTTAAACACAGACCCTGCATGCCCGTCTGCTAAATGGTTTGTTACAACATATCCTTGCTTTTCTACAGGCCCTTTTTTAACTTGTTTTTTTAAAGCCCTTATTTCACGAAGCATTGATCTATCTTTTACCATGTTATTATTTCTTATTATACTCAGAATTAAACTGAGGATTATTCACCTCTAAACTAAAATTTAATTTTTTATTTTTACTAATTCATATTTTGCAGTATTGTCTTTAATAGTAAGTATTGCTGCCCTATCAAACTTGCCTGCACCTGGATTTAAAAATAATTTTTCATGATATACACCTTCAGGTAAATTCTTTTCAAAATCATTAGCACCCCAATTTGTATGATAATGTCCAGAAATTCCAAGATCTATATCATTTTCATGAATAAAACTTGTAAGACTCTTATCTCCTTTATTTCTTGAATTTATTCTTTTTACATTCGCTCCACTATAGATCAGATCTTCGCCTTTGTGCCTATTTGTAGTCTTTTTACCAGAGTCATTGTCAACAACATCATATGTGCTGTCAACTGCTCCAGTATGAGAAAATTTAGCAGGAACATGTGAGAGCATTAACACAGGATCATCATCAAGGGAAAAAACTTCCTTGTTTACTTTTTTTCTTTCAGTATTAACACTAAAACCTCCAAAAGGGCCTCCTGAAATCCCAAAAAAATTTACACCTTTTAAATCTACATAATCAATTTTTGTTAAGTCAACTAAATTGCTATATGATTTTGATAACTTAGATACAGTTTTTGAATAAACTGATTTTGATTCATGGTTTCCTGCAATAAGATAAACTGGTTTTTGTGTCTTTAAAAAAGGAAGAAGTGTTAACTCCATTGCTACATCATTAGGAAGACTTGAACCCCCATATTTCTTTACTTCATCACCAGCTATAAGAAATCCGTCAACATTAAAACTATTTAATTTTTCTGCTAGTTTTTGTGCTTTTATTGGTTCGGCATGCAAGTCAGATACAACACCAAATACTAATTCATCTTTTTTAGGACCTTGATCTGTAATAACATTTGCGCTTTGTTTATAAGGAATATTGTTTAACATTAAAATTTTATCTTCTAATGGGGTAATAGAAGGTGTTGATGAGCATCCTACAAAAAACAAAAGTGCCCCTGTAAGAATATTTTTTAGTTTCATTTAAGCACCTCTTTATTTTCTGAGTAAGTTAGTTGCACTCTTCGAATCATAAAATCATCATAACTCTTAAACAATCCCCTTGGCTTATTTGAAACAATCTTGATTATATTTTCCCCTTGTTTTAGATGTTTAGAAGCATTAAGCTCACCATAAATAAAAGGTGTATCTTTCCTATATCTTTTCAATACTTTTCGCCATTTCTTTTTAGATATACTAGGTACAATACCTATTTCATGCCCGTTTAAATAAACCTTATTTTCTGAGTCTGAAAAAATAGCCTCCATAGCAATCCGAACATTTTGGACATTATTCAATCCTTTTAAAGTAAACTTTTTTTCATAGGTTGTACCTTCTGGTTTTGGTATTATAAACTCATCTTTTTCTCCATCCCCAATATGATGCAGATAAGGGTCAATCATTAATACTGAATCTACTGACAAATTCGCACTATCAATTTTTCCGATTAAAGACTTTTGCTGGATAGACTTGTTTATTTCATCATCTTGAACTAATTCATATCCACTAAACTGCAGAAAGCCGCGTGAAAAATATTGAACATCTTTTTTAGGATATTTTTGTTTTATTTTTTTGGTTATATCTTCCAAATTAACATTTTGCTGGGTCTTGGTTGTCACTTTTTCTTTTTCTTCTAAACTACTATGAAAAGTTCCTGGAAAAACATTTTGTGCTAATCCTGCCAAAATTAATGCTCCTGTTACAAAAGCCTTTTTTATCTGTTTTCCTTTTTTTAGATTATCCATCTTTATTTTCCTAAAATCATTGCTGAATTATATCCTCCAAAACCCATAGACAAAATCATTGCATTATTTATTTCCCTTTCTTGAGCCACATTTGGGGTATTGTTTAAATCACATACTGGATCAGGTTTTAAAAGATTAATTGTAGGCGGAACAATATTTTCTTGTATTGCACATGCAGAGATTATCGTTTCAATACCACCGACTGCACCAATAGAATGTCCTGTCATTGATTTTGTTCCACTTAAATTTAATTTCTTTGAGTCAGCATTAAATACATATTTTACAGCAGCAGTTTCCGCAGGTTCACATTGAGGAGTGGCAGTCCCGTGAACATTAATATAATCAATCTCATCAGTATTAAGTTCAGAAGAGTTTAATGCAATCTTCATAGCTTTTGCTAAATAAGTGCCATATGGATCTATCATACATGTCTGAAGGTTTGCATCATTTGTTGATCCATACCCCTTAATTTCTGCATATATTTTTGCGCCTCGTTTTATTGCAGACTCACGTTCTTCCAGAACAACACCGCCTGCACCTTCAGCTATTGCAAATCCATCACGATCAATACAAAAAGGTTTGGGTAATGTTTTTGAAAGTACACCTAAATTTCCAAGAGATGATATTGCTTGCAAACTTATAGGAGCTTCAGAACCCCCTGCAACTGCAGCTTCAATATAACCATGTTTTATTGCAAAAGCTGCTAATCCAATAGCGTCAAGGCCTGACGCACAACCAGTATTAATTGCCCTCCCTGGACCGTGAAGATTAAAAAAACTTGCGATTTTTCCAGGAATTGCATAACTCTTATAATTAACTGAAGAAGGTGGTGTAAAGCTGTGCAAATTACCACAGGTCTTAGACAACAAGTCTACAAAATCTTCTAAGCGTTCTTCTTCCAAAAGTGGCAAATAACCTTCAAGCTCTTTTTTTATTTTAAAAAAATTAAACGGATTGATATGCTTTTTAAAGTGCTTAAAAGTTTTCTTGAAAACGCGTTGAAAAACAGCAATTGATGCTTGTTCTGTTGAATATATCGCTTCTTCTGCATTTCCAAAATAAACACCAATATGATTATCCTCAGGATCATACTCAATACCAGAATCTTCTAAGGCAAGTTTTGCAGCTAAGACCCCAAACTGAATTGATTTATCATCATAACGAAGTTTTGCATAAGCCTTACGATTTAGATTTCCATTTTTTCTATCTTCTGCAAAATAAGTGTCAAGATTAAAATCTTTAAATATGCAAGCCTGAACTAAACCATACCCCCTTTGCTCAACCCTAGGCAAAAAATCAGAAATCTGATTCCCATTAGAAATATTGTACCAAAATTCTTTTTTGTCTATACCGACCCCATTTGGACAAACCGGACCAAGGCCAGTTATTACCACTCTTTTACTCATTTTTCAAACATCTCACCATTAGTCATATCTTTTACAGAGTTATTTGCCTTCCCAAGATATTCTCTTCTTGCATCTTCTCCGCCTTCAAAGCTTAAATGATTCTCTGCAATATTTCTGCAATATCTGCAAGCATTTTCTAAATCTAGTTTTTGGTCATCATGAAATCCAGAAATATCACAAACTTTTGACGAACAATCATGCCCATTAATAAAAGGCTTCATAAAACCATTTAAACTTTTATTATCAATATATGCACGTGGGGGGAAAACTGCATCCTGCATAGCACGCATCTTGTCAACACGAGCTTTACCCAACAAAGCGCCTTTAATAAAAGGAGTTTTATCTATTCTACTAAATTCCTTATTTCTATAATTTAATATATCAAACAAATTTCCATCATAAGACTTTTCTGCATATGCCTTAACTACTCCAACAAGCCAATCAGTTGGCCGGGATCGATCTGTTAATTTTAAGGACAAATTAGTTTTTCCAATTGAATCACATAATTCCTCATAATAATGAACATCTTCAGGCCGTATCCAGTCAGCAGCTATTAATTTTCCAGGACTTTGTAGTTTTTCTTTGCCACAATTTAAAGAATAAAAGTCAAGAAAAAATCCTCCAGACTCATGCTTTGACTGAGATGAATGCGCTAATGCATTTGCGTGATTTGAACGATAAATACATTCATGAAGACAAGTATTATTTGCAATGATACGTAGGTTCATGTCAGTCATTTGTAATGCCGTTTTTAATTTTGGAAAATTGCGATTAAAACTATAATGAAGCGTTAGCTCATCAGCCCCTAAATCTTGCCAAGAACGTATTCTATCAAATGAATCTAAATCATCATAAATAGAAATAGAAACATCAATCTCAGGGCTTGTCTCTTTAACTAAACGTAACATGAATGGGCTTGCAACAGTTATAACATCCACTCCAATACCTCCTAAGTATTTTACAAAACTACGTATCTCTTTATTTGATTTACTTACAAATTCTCGATTATCAGAACATAGTGCATTAAAGAGATAACTGAACTTAATATTATTATCATGTGCTGTACTAACATGGCCTTCAAGCTCTTTTTTGGATATTTTAGGAAGATTAAAAGTTGGACGCCCGCCACCTACAATGTCGCTTGCCAATTTACCGTAAACAGATTTAACAACACCAAATTCACCAACTTTTTTTAGCAACTCATCGTCGAAATTAGTTGCTAAATCATACCTCATTTCCATATATAAAACTGATAATAATTAACTTATAAGGATTTATACAGTCCTGTTATCATGTTGTAATAAGCATCATTTACCCAAATAAAGCAGATATATAGACTATAAGATATATTTACAAAAAGGTATGATTTAAAAAGTTTAAAGGCATGATAATATAATGAAAAAGAGTGTGAGAAGAGGTTTAGCTGCGATAATTTTAACCTGCGGCGTGCTAGTTTCTGGGTGTGGAAGTGAAGGTTATAGCACTTTTTCAAATTCTCCACGAAGGCCTTCAAACCCTACCAAACAGTTACCAAAAGCAGACATTATCAACAGCCCGTATAAATCAACCTATATTGAGCGAGCTAAATCATTAGCAGAATATCCTTTGTGTGATAAAAAGATTGCAGCTGCAGAGATCTATGGAGATCTTGGAATGTTAAAAGAAATGGATGAAGTGCTTCAACAAGTTATTGGGAATGAGACAACAAAAAATAGTATGGCCATACAATGCGATTCTATCAGACAATACTATTACAAAAAACATAAACCTGCTCCAGAAAAAGAAAAAATAGCTGGGAATTAAATTTAAATATACTACTTTACTTCTGATCTTAGAAAAAGAGGGATTTAACAAAAGAGGTAAAATGACAGAAGAAGTAAATTTTAGATTTTATGCAAAATGGGGTATCAAAGGCCTACAAATTTCTTTAATCTTAATTGTCTTAGCAGCTGGAGTCTTTCTTGCTTTATCTTTACGTAGTTATAAATTTAAAGAATTAATAGACATAATTATTAAAGTTCCTGGAAGTTCTATTGATATTTTTGCAATACTTGAAGGTTTGATCCTTTTTGTTGCATTACCAATAATCATTGCCATAAAAATCGGAATAATCCTTAAAGAACGTAAAGAACGCAAGCAATAAAATTAGTAATAACTAAAGAGTGAGACACCACCACTTAGAAATTACATGTAACTACTTTCTAGGTCTTTGCTATTTAAATAAAATTGGAATTAAAAATATATTTTTTTCTGTCATTTTATATTTAAAGAAAACAAACCTCTTTTGTGTATAAGGAGGTAAAAATGATAATAGAGGTTTCGTTTGCATTAGTAGGGGGGTTAAATTTTGGACTTGAGAGGTCCTGGGAAACAGTTAGTGACTTAATTAAGAGATATCCAAGAGCAACTTGGAAAAAGATTATTGACAGAAAAAAAAATAAGTGTAAGTATTTAGTGGAGATTAGTAACTAAGGACTAATAATTAATCATAGAACATTTGAAAATTCGCTACTTCAGTTGAGTTTTTAGTGTTTTTTTTCTTTTATTTTTATAACATTACTCAGAACATTTATATAGAAATGTTCACTTGCAAAATCATGGAAAAAGAGCAAGTTAAAAAAAATAATTCTAAATTACTCTTTATAGGAATAATAACATTAATTTTATTGATTTTTATATCTTATTATGGATTTGGGAAAAGTGAAGCTTTTAAAAAAAGTATAGAAGCCACTTTTAAAAAGGGAAGTGGCCCAGAAAAGGGAATTGGATCTCTTGAATTTAAAACTACAGATGATTATTTAGAATGTGACCCAGATCTGGATTATGTAGGAGATCATCCGGACTGCAAGGATGATAATGACTGCACAATTGACAAATGTAATAGAGGGCTCTGTGAAAATGATCCCATAGAAGATGGGACAAGTTGTACTAAAGAGGACGGAGAAACAGGAGTTTGTAAAGATGAAGAATGTGTTGATGATGACGAAAAAGATCAAGAGGATGACGAAGAAGAGGAAGAAGGATCAAAAGTTTGTTGTAAATGTTTTATTAATCTTGACGGCTTAGAGATAGGAGATAAGGTTTATAATGCGGGTAAAAAAGATTGTGAAGAATGGTTAGACTCAATGGATGACTGTGACCTAAAAGAGGGTCCTACTCATTTAGAATCGATTGATAAGATATGTCCGGATGAATCAGAAAATACTGAAGGTATTTATTGTAGTGATGAATATAAGATACAGCGGTTCCGTATTAATGGTCACTCAGAGCCTGCAAATTTTGAAAAAGTGTACAAATTTTGTACACAAGATCCGTGTGATGACAGAGAAATTACAGAAATTGACATAACAGGCTGCCAGACATGCAATGATTATGATCATTGCAAATTTTTAGCAGATACTTATGATGGACCTGGTATTGGAATCATAACAGGAAACATTTTGCAAGCTTATATAGGAAAGCCTGAAACCTGTACAACAGTAGAATTTAAAATGGAAAAACCTTGTTTAGCAGAAGTTACTTTAAAGTCGTGTTCATATTATGATGATGTAGTGCCATATTGTTACCCAGACAATAATCCTATAAAATGTACTAATGAAGAAGGAGAAATTGAAGATAGATATTGTTGCGGAAGTAAATCAACAGTAGGAGTAATCCCAATAGTAGGGTTTCCTATTGGAGGTGGGCGAATCCTAAAGCCTGGACAAAAATGTTGTGCAGATTATGATAAATCAGGTGTAACAGATGGTGAAGGATATTATCCTGATGAGCAAACCTGTTGTATTGATGAAGATGGTAATGGTAAAGTATACGACGAAAAAGGTGGAACATGTTGTGAAGGAGAACTACTTTTAGAAGAAGAAGAAGAATGTTGTAAAGATAAAGAGGGTAAAGAAACTAAATACGATCCAAGTGAAAAAATTTGCTGCAAAGATAAAGACGGTAATGGCATAATTGGAGAAGAAGGACAAACAGAATGTTGTGGAGATGAAAATGGATTTAACAGTGAACCATATAACCCAGAAACTCAGGAATGTTGTTTAGATGGTCAAGGAACAGGGACTGTTACTGAAGAAGGGGAAATCTGTTGCGGAGAAGAAGGTTCATCAAACATGGAACCGTATGACCCAAATATACAGATTTGTTGTATTAATAAAGAAGGCGCAGGAGATACTGGAAACAAAGAAACAGAGGTTTGTTGTGGAGACGAATCCACAGAACGCAGCAGGCCTTATGATCCTACTAGAGATGTTTGTTGTAATATAGACAGAAGATATTATGAAAGTGATTCATGTTGTGGAGAAGTCCCAATGCAAAAAGCATATGATAGCAAAATTCAGCAGTGTTGTGATGATGATAATGATGGAAAAGAAAATGATGTGCGTGATAAAAATCTAAAATGTGGAAGTGATGATCCTCCATCGTCTGGACCTCCTGAAGATTTGCCGAGTTTTAAGCCTGGATACTCTATAAGATTTTTTAAGAGAATTATTAATTGGTTTAAAGATTTATTTTAATATTCTTCACATTTCACATTATTTTTTAATTACTTTTCCAAAGGCCGTGCAAATTACAGTATGCACGTGCAGATTTTACAACAAAATTAAACTCAGCACTAGATTCGTCCCCTGACTTTAAAAATATTTTACAAATTTCTCCAGATTCGCTTGTTGCCTCAATCCATTCAATATAATGCGCATCTTGCATTGGATGCAAAACACTTCCAACACTAACTTTTTTATCATTAATTACTGGCACGTGTTTTTCTGTTGCAGCGTCAACAGTATTTTCTTTTTGTAAGTTCATTGGTTGTTCGCAACAAACTAAAGCTTCTACTCCTGGATGGACTACTTCAACGATATTTCCACAAATATTACATTTCCATATTTGTCCAACAGTTGTCATTGTATTATTTTAAAAGAAATTCTGATATAAATAATTATTGGTACGCCCTAAAACTAAGACTAAAGGTTATCAAGAGGGTTTTTTATATTTTTTACTTGCTCACTACTTACATGAGTATAAATCTGGGTTGTTGCAATGCTAGAGTGTCCGAGAAGAAACTGAATTTTTCTAAGATCAACCCCTGCATCTAAAAGATGTGTTGCAAAAGAATGACGAAGAGTATGGGGATGAACTGATTTTTCGATTCTTGCAAGAATGGTGGCTTTTTGAACAAGCTTTTGGATATTACGAGTTGATAATGGTTTATCTTTAGAAAACAGATATGACCAACCATCATGCTTACTAATAAACTTTTTTAATTTGGTTGACAACTTTTTCGAAAAAATAAACATTCTATCCTTCTTACCTTTTCCTTCACGCACCCAACCAGTATGTTCATCAAAATCTAAATCTTGAGTTTTAAGTTTTACAATCTCTGATACACGAAGCCCAGAAGAGTAAAGAAGTTGTAAAATCAGTCGTGTTTTTAATGTTGGAGAAGCATCAAAGAGTTTTTGAACTTCAGCCTTTGTTAACACGACTGGAATTTTTTTTTCTTTTTTTGGTCGTTTCACGCCACTAGTTGGATCTTTACCTAAAACATTTGTGTATGCAAACTTAACTGATGCCAAGAATAAAATTGTTGATGAAGAAGATTTATTATCCATTTTGTCTGCAAGAAAATATTTAACATCCTGACTATCAATCATTTCAGGAGTTTTATTTGCATGACTTAACAATTGTCTGTTAAAATCTACATAATTACGAATAGTATAAGGGGACAATTTTGAGATCTTTATCTCAGTTTCTAGCCTTTTGAGAAATTCAGCACCATCCATCAATCTTATTGTGCGAACTTGTATATAAAGGTTTTTTTTGTTTTTGGTAAACTTTATAAACGAGTAATTCAAACTTAATGATTCGCAAAAGGTGTGAAAGAGTAAAATGACGCTAAAACTACCAAATTTGGAGTTAGGAAGAGCAACTGGAAGTATAGTAGAGGATACAACCTACCCTGGTGGAGACCCTGGCTCATTAGACGCATTAAACAAAGTTATTGATAAAGATTCTACAATAAAAATTGAAAAATAAAATACAAAAATATAAATAATAACAATTCTCATTAGTACTATGGCAGAAGAGAATGATTTAATAAAATTACCTAAAGAACATGTTGGTAAAGCTACCGGGTTTACAGAGTTTAATACAACGCTTCCTACAGGAAATAAAGGTGCTGTAGAAGAATTAGATATAGCATTGAAAAAAGATCCAGATGTTAAAAAATAAGTAAATCTAATGTATTGGTTAGATTATATAGATTTTTAAAAAGAAAAAGGCTATTTTATCCTAATGAATGAACCAAAAAAAAGAAAAAAGTTGGTGAATATTAATCTTGACAAATCCTTTGGGTCTTACATGTCTGCTTATGCGACCATAGCCAAAGATTTCGATGATGAGGTACGTCTTTTGAGACTTAATAGAAGTATTACAGATGAAAAATTAGAAACACATACTTACCGGGACGAAAGAGGCATACCAACTGGATTTTATTTTGCAGGAAAAGTGAAATTTAGTGACAAAACAATTCTCGAGGAGGAAGGTGAAGAGGATCTAGTTGGAACATATATCACGATAACACAATACACCTTGAGACAAAAAAGTCCTAAGATCAGAAAAGAGAGTGAACCACGTAAAGAAAACTGGATCTTAGAAAAAATTGTTGTCGGAGATGCAAGAGGAAGATAAAAGATTATTATAATGCATCCTAGATAACCTTTTATAATAATTTATTCTAAAAAAATTATGCAATACTGCCATCATTGTGGAAGGAAAATAAAAGAACAAACTAGGTTTTGTCCTTATTGTGGAAAACGATTAGGATTTCCAGACAATATTAAATCTAATAATTCTGAAAAAGAGCCATATAAGAATTATAAAAAGCATGATTTTTTGCCGCCTAATAAAAAAGAAAAGAAAATGGGATTAATAATCATCGCACTTGTAGTGATGTTGGGAGTTTTTGCTTATGCATATTATAAAGATAGTTCAGACGCAAAAAATTTACTAACATTATCAAACAACAGTAACAGTACACTAAATGAGGGTAATTGTCCTTATGATTGTTGCGGGGGAGAAGATTATGATAAAAAAGAATGTTACTCTGAAGAAAAATGTATAGAAAATTTATGCATTGATATTGAGCCAAATCTTTCTGTTTCAAAAGTTATTGATGGAGACACAATTGTTTTAAGTGATAATAATAAAGTCAGACTTTTAGGAATTAACACAGAAGAGAAAGGTCAGAGATGTTTTGAATTAGCAAAGACAAGAGTCGAAGAATTAGTTAAAAAGAAAGAGATTAAACTTGAAGGTGATCTTGATGACAAAGATATTTATGGGCGTCTTTTACGTTATATCATAGTTGATGGAAAGAATTTGAATATACTTCTTGTAGAAGAAGGCCTTGCAAGCGTGTTTATAGTAGGAGAAAATAATCGTTATACCCCAGAGCTATTAAAAGCAGAAGAAATAGCAAAACAAAATCAGGGATGTATTTGGGAAAAAAGCCAGTCATGTAGTGGATGTATAGGTATATCTTATTTTCACTTAAACGCAGAAGGTAATGATTGTCAAAACACAAATGATGAATATATTACTTTTAAAAACACGTGCGATATTGATTGTGATATCACTAGTTGGACTGTTAAAGACGAAGCAACACATACCTACACTTTCCCAACCTATATCTTAAAAGGGCAAGGCAGTTTAACACTTTACAGCGGAGATGGAATTGATAAAAATAATGAATTCTATTGGGAAAATCATGGAAACAGCGGGTCATGTAAAGCTATTTGGAACAATGATGGAGATATTGTATTTTTAAGAGATAATGAAGGAAAACTTGTTTTAGATTATCGTGGGTTTTGATTCTTTGTGGGTAAATTTTTATAGTATGATTCTTTAACTTAGTTACAATGGAAGAAGAAAAAGAGGTAGAAGCACAGGTAAGCCTAACAAAAGGCAGAATTAGCGGATTATTATCCAATCTAAGATTAATATCCTCAAAAATGCAGCGAGAGAGGATACGTCAAATAAAAGTCCAAAAAGTATTGCAATGGATGATTCAAATGGCAAAAATCCAAGATGTGAAAAAAAAGACACTTTATCTTGACATGAAACAAAACGGAGAATGGTTAAGAAAAGTAGAAAAAAATCTTGATAAATGGAAAAAGTCTAAATCTAAACAAAAAAGCCAACAAACGAAAATATTGCAAAAAGATATAAGAAAGTATCAAATAAAAATTCTTAAAGACTACAAAAAACTTAAGAAAGAATTAGTGAAAGAAAACTTTATTAAGTAACAGTTCTGCTTATTTATACATAGGAGTAAAAAAATGCCAGCCATAGAAATTGCAGTAGGAATTTTAGTATTTTTAATCATTTTTCTTCTTGCAGGATTAAAAGTAGTTAAAGAGTATGAACGAGGAGTCAGGTTCACATTAGGTAAATTTTCTGGGATAATGGTGCCTGGATTAAGACTAGTAATACCAATTTTTCAAACCTGGAATAGAGTAGACATACGAGTCAAAGCAGTAGATGTCCCGGACCAAGACGCTATAACACGAGATAATGTTTCTTTAAAAGTTAATGCAGTTTTGTACTATAAAGTTAGTGATTCTAAAAAGGCAATAATTGAAGTTGAAGAGTTTAATTATGCTGTTTCACAGTTAGCACAAACAACAATGCGAGATGTTGTGGGAGAAGTTACATTGGATGGATTATTAAGTAAACGAGACGCAGTTTCAAAAAGAATAAAAGAAATTGTTGATAAAGCTACAGACCCGTGGGGGATAAAGGTTGATTCTGTAGAACTAAAACATGTAGAATTGCCAGAGCAATTGAAAAGAACTATTGGAAAAGAAGCAGAAGCAGAACGTGAAAAACGTGCAGTCATAATAAAAGCACAAGGTGAAGTTCAAGCTGCGACAAATATGGCAAAAGCAGCAGACACTTTAGCAGCATCTCCTGGAGCGCTTCATTTAAGAACCTTACAGACATTAAACGATTTAAGTAGTGATCAAAGTAACACAGTAGTCCTTGGACTTCCATTAGAAATTCTTCGAGCTTTTGAAGGAAGAAACGCAATTATTAAAAACAAGAAAAAATAATCTTTTTTATTCTGCAGCAATATTATCGCAATATTTTATATCTGGTTCAACTTTCATGATTTCACCATAACCTTGTTTAACAATTTCTTTGTTTACAAATATTTCTTCATCACCATCAGTGATGTAAACATACATTAAGAAACGATCATATTTATCTTTTTCAGATTTATCTTTTTCTAGTCTAACTGCCTTAGATTCAATAAGATCTACAAGAAATTGTTTAGATTTATGATATCCTGGTTCATTTGCTTCAGGAGTATCTACACAGATTAATCTTACTCGTTCACCACTTTCAAGCTCAAAAGTGTCACCATCAATAACACGTGTAACATTAAATAAACTGGCTTTTTGAGGATTATATTCAAATTTTGGATAAAACCAGTAAAAGCAAACAACCACCACAAAAACAATCAAAAGTATTACTAAAATTAACTTTTGTTCAAAATGGTTACCGTATACATCTTTTTTCTTTTTCATAATCAAAATAAGGGTTGAGAGTTTATAAAGTGTAGTGAGATAAGCTTTGGCAGCAAACGTTTATTAACTTAACAAAATACTAAATAATATGAAGAGGTGGATACAATCAGGCTTACTTGTAGGAATTTTATTCTCGTTATTTAATGTTTATTCCCTAGGGCTTGGGTATATTGGAAGAAACCCAATAGTTCGGCCAGTATTTAATTCATGTGAATATCTTATTCAATGCAGAGGCACATGTAGGCCTTGTTTTTGGGAAACACCACTTTTTGCACTTTTTTATGGTACAGTAATAGGATTAGCAGTTAGTTACATAACAGTAAGAATCATAAGGAAGGTTAAGAAGGGTAGGACAAATGTTATATATAATAAAAACTTAATAAAAAAGGCTGAAAGATGAAAAAAAATAAAACATGTAAAAAGAATAAATGGTTTCTTGTAGCAACTTTTGTATTTTTAATAAGCTCATTATTATTTTTTTATAGAGACAACGAAGAGTTAGCAATAATTAATCTTATTGCAACATTTTTATTTTTAGCCTTTTTTGTGATTCACACACGATTTTGCAGAAAATCAGACAAATACAAAAAATTAGCAAAAGCAGGCCATGATGTCTCGTTTACTTTGGGAATAATATTTCTAATCGTTGGATTAGTGCTTGGCAACATTGGAATGTGGGCACTTGGATTAATTTTCTTTTTAGTAGGACTTTCGCGTGTACATTATAAAGAAAACGCGAAAAAGTAGAGTATAATAAATTTTATAAACGATAATTAGAACATCATATAAGAGCGTCTTCTGGGAAAGAGAGTTTTAGTGATAAAATAGTAAAATAACAATGGTAACAGGCACAGAATACACAGCAGCAGAAGATGTTGCTGGCTCAAAATTAATTTTAGAATTTAGTGATCTAGAAAAAATTCTTATTGATATGGGTATGGAGTATAGAGACGGTGAATTTGAAGACCCGATACCGTTTCCTACAACTGGGATAAATAATTTACTCTTAACTCACCCTCATGCAGACCACATTGGCCAAGTCATAAAACTTTGTAAAGCAGGATTTAAAGGGGGTATCTTTACACCATATGCCTCTGCAGATATTGCTACAAAGATTCAGTTACCTCAACAAGCAAACAATTTTTGGATGCATAACAAACGTGCACAAGATTTGGCAAAAAAGGGGATATATATTCCAAGAAAAAAAGTCCTTTGGGGTTATCGTGATTTTAAAAATATACGTGACACACAGTTTAGGTATTTTGAAGAACCTGAAGAAGGTAAAAAAGTACAGTTAGGTTTTCCGTATGAAACACCTATTGAAATCCTTAACAAGAGGGATACAAAAGTTACTGCAACATTTTATGAAGCAGGACATATCCCAGGCTCTTCACAAATCCTTTTAGAAATTGAAGATAAGGGAGTAAAATCAAAAATTTTAACATCTTTTGATCTTGGACGAACAGATTATCACATTAAAGGCCACCCAATAGCAGATACACCTATTGTTAAGGCACCGCATACAGACTTTCCAGAAGACATTGATTCAATGGTTATTGAAGCAACTTATGGTAATAAAACACATAGCGGAGATGATCCAAGAGAAGTTTTAGAAGATGTAATAAATCATACAGCAAAGAAAAACGGTCAATTAATAATTGGTGCGTTTAGTATAATGAGGACACATATGCTGCAATACTATTTATATGATTTAGATCTGCAAGGAAAACTGCCAGATAATATGCATTTTTATGTTACAAGCCCTGGCGCCGACAAGTGTGGAAGGATAATGCTCAAACATCAACAAGATTTAGATGAAGAAGCCATTAAAAGATTTATAGACAAAAAAGATAATTTCTTTTATTTTGACAGATTAACGCATCATAATAAAGTACAACAAACAAAAGATGCACTAGCGCAAGGAGACGCTATAAACCCGTGTGGGTGGTTGGCATCATCAGGAATGTTTCAAGGAGGAAGAATTGAAAGATTACTTAGAAATGGCGGGCTGCAAGATCCAAGAAATACCATCCTTGCAACAGGATATCAATCTCCAGGAACACGTGGTTATGATTTAATAAATGGGGCAACAAAAATACCATTCTTAGATGGAGGAATAATTGAACGTAAAGCAGAAGTTAGACGAATGCATGGATTAAGTGGACATGCAGATATTGAAGAATTAGTAGCGCATGTAAAGAATGTCTGTACACCTGAAGAGAGCAGAAGACGTGACAAGATGTTTAGAGTTTATGTAAAACATGGAGAAAAAGAATCCTGCTGGGCTGTAAAAGCACGCCTTGAAAAAGAAGGATATGTTAGAGAAAATAATGCAGAAGTTGTTGTAATGAAGAAAGGAAAAAGTTATGATTTTGGGTACAGAAAAGCAGCATAAAGCAAATAAGATAAAAGTATAGAAATGTTTAAAAATACGTAAAAACACATAAAAATAACCCAGAAAGGGAAGAAGAGTTCTTGTGATATTAATAGAATAAAATGGCAGAATTTAAAGTAAAGTGTAAGGGAAGGGATGAACAAAGGAACGAAGTATTAGAAGAAGCTGTTAAGGTTACAGTAAATGTGACCCCTTCCGGAGAAAGTATACTTTCAAGCAGTGTAGAATGCCAATATAATACAGGAAGTCATGGACAAAGATGCAAAGCTTCGCATCCAGAAGTTGATAAACAAGGAAAAGGAATTATTTGCCCATATAGTATAGATATACCTTATGCTATAGACTTATACATAAATAATAAAAATAAACAAACAATATAAAAGATAAAATGACAGGAAAAGTAATCGTTGTTACAGGAATTTCAGGAAGCGGAAGTAAAGCTTTTTGTGAAAGATATAATAATCCTGGGAAAAAGACTAAAATTTATTCTACAGGAGAAATGATCTACAAATTGTCTCAAGAGTTTACTCAAACACCTATACCTAAAGAAAATTTGTTATATTTGCAGCCAGACACGTTAGCACACCTGCGTGATAAAGCTTTTGAATATTTAATTGAAAAACTAAAAGAAGACAGAGAAAAGTATGATTTAATCTTTATTGACACGCATGCACAATTTTTCTGGAACGATGTGTATCAAAATGCTTATGACTGGAGTCATTTAAACGAAATTAATGCTGACATGTTTATAACAATAATTGACAAACCTTCAAGTATTAAAGAGGTTCAAATTAAAAAACCACAAGGAAGAAGCCAAACTCATGACCTTCGTGATTTATTATTATGGCAAAATGTTGAAGTTAATGTTACACGGGGATGGGCTAATAATTTTAAAAAACCAATGTATGTTTTTTCAAGACGACAAAATCCGCATATTATTGACCCGTTAATTGACAACATGTTTTTGATTTATTCAAGTTTTCCAATGACTGATGCAGGACCTGAAGCAACACAGAAAATAGTTAATTTTAAGAAAAGGTTGCGAGCATTACGTAAAGAAGTTGATGGTTATGAAACACCAATACTTGACCCTGCTGACATTGATATTGAACTTGGAGAAGGGGTCGGGCCACGAGAACGTAGCACAATTGATGAACAAACAATACATAGAGATTTAAACTGGGACATTGGAGAAGCTACACATGTTGTTGCTTTTTATCCTGATGACAAGATTAATTTATCAAAAGGAGTAAGTGACGAATGTACACGCGCGCTTGAAACTGGTAAATATGTTTATGTAATATGCCCAAGGGAGCGTATGAGCCCGTTCATGGATATTGCTCATAAACTTTTTAGAAGTGAAGAAGAATTTTTCAAATATTTTGAAAAGCGTATCAAACAAGATCTTGAATATTTTAAAAGAGAAAAATGAACTAATAAATAAAATGTATCCTTATAAAGTTACAGATGAGGGAATGATAAAAGTTGCGCGGACTTTGGGTATCAGATGTCCAAAAAAATCCCCTTTCCTAGAAGTGAATGTTAATAAGGGAGAACTGAAAGTAAATGAGGAAACTGTTAACTTGCAAGGAATTATTGTTGGGGCTTATTTAGGAAATATTATTATAGGGCCTATGGATAATATGTTAGAATTGTTTTATGCTCAGCCTCAAGAGAATTTAGTAGAAGGCGATGCAGAAAAAATAAGAAAGTCTTTGGAAAAAACTCTTAATAATGATCAAAATTATGCAGAAGTTGTAACTAGCCCTTCTAAAGAACATTCTCAATCAGTTTATCCTGCAATAACTATTCAGGGAAAATTTAGTGCTAAAATTAATTATAAAAATGGAACCGATTAAAAAAATAAGTGAACTAACAATAAAAGATATTGCAAGTATTTGTGACCATACATATTTAAACAGACCAGAAGCGTTTAGAAGTATTGCAGAAAAAGGGCAAAATCCAATAAGTCTTTGGAAAGCAGACTTTGAAAAATTTTTAAAGGAAACTGTTGAGTTTGAGCATAAACCTTATGCAGTTTGTGTCAGGCCTGAATGCGTAGGGTTTACTAAAAATCATTTGATCAACAATAATTCTAGTGAAATCATAATTGCATCAGTTGTTGGTTTTCCGCAGAATATGTATAATATTTATTTCATGATTGCAGAAACAAATCTGGCAGTAAAACATGGTGCAACAGAAATAGATTTTGTTTTAGATTATCAGTCATTAAAAGGGGGACAGGCCCTTGACGCACATACAAGCATTGAAGTAATGGCAGCTCTTACACAAAAGTTAGGGGTTAAATCAAAAATAATCTTAGAGATTTCTGAGCTAGAACCAGAACACATAAAAGAAATATGCCAAAAAGCAGAAAAAGAAGGCATAGATTTTGTGAAAACATCTTCAGGGTACACAGGAAGTGGGGCAAATGCAAAAGATTTAAGATTAATGAAAGAAAATTTCTCACGCGGAATAAAAATGTCTGGAGGAGTAAATCCGAATAATGTTTCTGAATTTTTAGAGGCAATTTCTGGGCGCGATGATGGATGCATTGATCTTGACCCGATGAAAATACGTATCGGAGAGAGTTCACTTCTTAGAAAATTAAAGGGCCAAAAAAGTAGTGAAAATTCTTCATACTAAAAATCTTTAATTATTTTCTTTTTAGATATTTTTTAAAATCTGGTAACAGTTCGCGACGATGATTATCATTTTGTAGATATTTAATTGATTTATTTAATAACCAATAAGCTGTCTGATCTGCCAAGCTTACAATGCTCGCGCGCCGATCTAAGTCTGCACCAGTCACAAGAGTAATACAATCTCTTTCAAGGCCTGTTACATCATGAAGCACAGATTTAGTGAAATCTTGAGAAGTTTGTGACCAGATCCCATCAACATACAAGTTAATATGATCTGTTAAAGGTTGATCAGACAAAAGACTAGACATTATTATTCCAAGCCGTTTATCATAATCAATAAAACTGCAATCAAATTTGGTTAATAAAAGGTAAGAATAGTCACGCATGTCAAGTTCTGCTTGAAGACGTTCTTTTGCAGTCTTTTGATTTTTTATTGACTTTCTAGGCTTTGGCATCATAATCGCTTCTTCATGTGGCAACATTTGCAGATCTGCACCAAAGTCACTAGATACAGTAACATAAATCGCTGGAAGTTTTGGATGATTTTTGTCATAGCCGTTATTAGATTCGTCAAAACCAATGTTTTCCCAGATCTCTTTTTTTTCGTGATCCTCTTTTCTCATCTGATAAATAAAAGCATGAAGGCTTTATATTTATTTAGTTGTTAAGCAATTACAATAAGAAGAAAATAATAAAAAAGCTAATTTTTCCAGCGTTTTAAGGTTGGAAGTTTTGTTTTAGCCATAGTACGCGCTAAATCCTCTGATAATCCAAGTTTAGATATTGCAATATCTACTAATTGGTCAACCTTTTCATTTAAAGTGATACCTTCGTCAGTAAACTTTCCGTCTTTATAACAAAAATGACAAAAATCTTTGCTTTTGCTTTCGTCATTTTCTGTGCCAAAATCTTCAGATTTTTTCAGAGGCATTGCACAACTTTGACAAATGATCCTTTTGTTAAGGTCTTCCATCTTAATCTCTCTAGTTTAGAAATAGAAGTTTGTTTAAAAAGATAACGATAAACAAAGAAGCAAAAAGATTATTAAGTTCAATGACTTAGATATTTTATGGAGATTGGATCAGGACTTGTCAAGATATGTAAAGGTGTTACTAGTTTTGGTTTTACAAAAGGTATAGTTGGTGGAATTTTCAGGCTTTATAGGTTTCACGTGAATGGACAATTTGACCCTGCAAGTAATCATTCGTATATTAATACTCATGCAAAAGCATTTTTTTCTGGTGTTGCTGATCATACAATAGGCATAGATTTAACTGGATTTTATGGTGATTTTCTAAACCAAAAAGCTGCAAAAGAAGAAGCTGCAAGACAGAATTTGTATGCAGGAAAACAGAAACAAGATTCTGGTAAAGCTTAAAAACTAAGAATTCTACTAAAATCTCATGCAAGATTTTGATTTGAAAAAAGAGTGTGAAAAAGAGAATTTTAATTATGATGAAATGTGGGACAATGATGAATCCAAAAAGATAGAATCTGAGACAAAAAAGCTTTCAAAAGGTTTGCCTAGGAAAGGCATCAAAGGTAAATATTTAAAAATTAAAGGAAAAGTTACCAAAGGACAAGTAAAGTATAGTTATGTTAACGGGCTTAAAAAGATTAAACAAGACACCGAATAGAGATGGACAGACTACAATTACTATAAAGTAACTAAATCTTTAAAAACAAGTATTTATTTGATAAGAAATGGCTAAATCTAAGAAGATTGTTGGACTTTACCCAAAAACATATTCTGATGAAAAGAATGTTACTGATTATGAGGTTGTATTAGCAACACAGGAAATCCCACAAACACTAGAATTGCAATGTGCATTTACTGAAAGTTTGCGAGGAGTGAAACAATTCTTACAAACAGAAAAGCCAAAATATACTGTAGGAGTTATCCCGTCTATGACAAGTTTTTCTCGTAGCATACGTCTTCCACCTATCGAAAAAAGAAGAATACCTGAAGTTGTTAAATTTGAAGCAGTACAACAAATACCTTTTCATATTGATGATGTTTTTTGGAATTATGAAGTCTATGGAGACGTTGATATTCCTGACATTGAAGCAGTAATCCAAGCAATTAGAAAAGATAATTTTACAAATCTTTACCCGTTTGAACAAGTTAATGTATGTAAAGTGTCAGCAACAACACTTCCGTCACTATACCAACTCCGAGGACATCAATTGGACCCAGAAGTTGAAGGATTCATATCAATAAATAATAATGATACTGAATTAATTTTTGCAAAAGACGGCCATACACTGTGGAATAGAACTATAAGGACTGGCCTTGATGATTTAAAAAAGGCAGTTGATCAGGATTTGGCGGAAAAAGAGGGCCTTCAGGTGAACAGGGATAAGTGGTATAATGGCTGGATAAACGAATTTAAGAGATCTACTGAATTTTATATTCAGTCTGAGGGAGGGCAAAAAATGCCTGAATCTTTTGTTACATTATGTAATCATAATAGCATCATAGAAACAATTAAAGAAAGATTACCCCGACAAGGTATTGAAAAGGTTTTAGATATTGTTGAAAGCGAAAATATAAAGGATTCCTTAAAACCAGTATTAATGCCAGAGGACCCTGGTTATAAGATTTTAAATGTTGAATCAGGACAAAAAGGAGAAGAAAAAAAGGAAACAGAAAAACTTGAATACAATTTAGTGCAATCTGATCCATATGCGTTTTTTTCACAATTAAGTACAACAGATGTTTCTCGAGAATATTATCATGCTGCCGCAGGGGTTCTTAGTTATGATAAACCAATAAATCTTGCTCCAGCAAGAAAAGATTTTTTGCGGCCAATAAAAGTTCCAGTAGGCGGTATATGTAAGCTCGCTGGAGGAGTTACAGCAGGGATCTGCAGTTTTATTGGAGGACTTGGTGAAAGAATTTATGACGCTGGCGATAATATGAGTCGGAAAAAAAGTAGGGGTCGCACACTGGGCCGGAAAAAAAGATAAGTCTAAAAAGTATTGTTTCTAGTATATAGTTAAGATGAGAACAAAAATTATGGCTACTTACGGCCCTGCAACTAAGAATTTTCATAGATTAAAAAAAGTTATTAAATCAGGTGCATCGTTTATAAGAATTAATACAAAGTATATTTCTATCAAAGAATATGACAAAATACGAGAAAAGATTTTAAAATGTGACAAAAAAACAAAGATTGTTGTTGACATTAAAAATCGAGGAATCTTGTCAGAACTTTTGAAAAAAAAGTTTCATTATTTGGCTGTTTCTTTTAGTGAAAGTGCTCGCGAGATTGAACGTATAAAAAAAATGTTTTTGCCAAGAAAAATTAAAGTTATATGTAAAATTGAGTCACAAAAAGGTCTTGAAAACTTGAAAAGATTAATCAAAGTCAGCGAAGGAATAATGGTTGCACGAGGAGATCTGGGCG
>JAAOYK010000004.1 GCA_018221305.1 Candidatus Pacearchaeota archaeon | reverse complement strand
ACTCAAGATAAAGCAACACAAATTGAAGATAAAGAAGAGAAAAAGAAAGAAGATAAGGACAACAAAAAAGATAAAGATAAAGAAAAAAACACTAAAGATAAAAAAGAAGAAGAAAAAGACGACAAAGAAAAAAAGACCAAGAAAACAACAAAAAAAAGTATTAAAAAGGTTAAAGATGATAAAAAAGAAGAGGAAAAGAAAAAATAATGGCGCTTGAGCAAACTTTAGTTTTAGTTAAACCAGATGGTGTGGCACGAGGCCTTATTGGTGAAATCATAAAACGTTTTGAACAACGTGGCCTAAAGATTGTTGCATTAAAATTAACTCAAGTTAATAAAGATCTAGCACAAAAGCATTACACTGATGACATTACAAAAAGACGTGGAGAAAGAGTACGAAATTCCTTATTAAAATACATTGTCGAAAGCCCAATCGTTGCAATGATTATTGAAGGCGTTGACGCTATTGAAAATGTACGAAAAATTGTTGGAGTTACTGAATCAAAAGCAGCACTTCCAGGAACAATAAGAGGAGACTTTTCTCACATTAGTTTTGCGCATGCAGACGAGAAAAAAATTCCAGTAAAAAATTTAATTCATGCTTCAAGTGATAAGGCTGACGCAAAAAGGGAACTTGCATTATGGTTTTCAGTAGACGAAATCCATGATTATAAAAGATCAAACGAGCGTCATATATTCTAAGTAATTCATCCAAATGCTACAACTTTTATCATTTTTATCCTACATCACCGTATGACCTAAAGTAAAACATATTTAATTTAATAGAAAATCTTTAAAAACCCTTTGATATTAAAATATCTATGCCTCCATAGCTCAGTTGGTAGAGCGGCGGTTTTGTAAACCGTAGGTCGTCGGTTCGACTCCGGCTGGGGGCTTATTTTTAATATTTACATTATCCAAGAGGTTTGAAAGAATAATGTTCAAATATGAATTCCTTAACTTGATCATTATTTGGTAATCCTAAGAAGATTATATGAGCACGTTCTTTTGTCATTATAATAATCAAAGAGATTTTATTTTTTTCAAATCTAAAATAATCGTTATCCTTTAACTCCCCCCTATAATGATCATCAATCATCCAATTTTCATCAAATACTTCATGAGCTAATTTATCAAGAAATTTCCAAATATTCTTAGATACTTTTATTTGCACATAAAATTCTGATTTCTCATCTTTCATTGAGTACAATTTTTCCATCTACAAACAAGAGAATTCCCTCTTTATTTAATTTACTAAATTCGTCTTTTCATTATAAAAAGTACATTTTCACTCCAATTTAAAGGCAAAATCCAACATAATTCTATCTTAACTACTCCTGAATAGTAACAAATAGAAAGGCTTAAATACTCTTATTTACACTATATTTAATGGCAAATAATACATTAGAAGGTAGTTTGAAAAGGGACGAAATAGCCTCAGACATAGCCCCAGTAAGGCCTAACGAGATGATAGACTTACCTGACGCATTAACAGAAACTCAACCACATAATCAAGAAAAAACAAAAACAAGCAAGACTAAAGAAGTTCTACAGCACATTAATACACAATATTGCGCAGGAGTAGTATTTGGAATTACAGAACGTGCTCACAATGCCCCAGGACTTACAACAATGACAAAATTAGCAATGCTTGCCTGCGAAAAACCAGGGGCCCTTAGAAAAGCAACAGGAATTGCAGCATACACACTAGGTGTAGCAACAGCATATGCAGACAATATCTATAACACAGTCAAAAATATAACAGAATAATCACTTTTTTTTATGATTTTTACTTGATTTTTTTGATCTTTTTAATTTTTCATAATATTTTTTATATATCTTAATTGGTCGCAAGTTATACAAATAATACAAAATCAAGCCAGAAACCAAAGTTATCAATAAACCTAAAGTTAAAGTTGTAAAAACATCATCAGTCCTTGGTAAACCCTTATAACTACTAAATTCAAGATCATTTAAATCCCCTTCTTGAGTCACTTCTAAAATAGATTCACACATTTCTTTTACATGACACACACCCATACTTTCATCATAAAAAGGGCAACAAACCCCTATCCCCTCACATTCAGAATCATTAAGACAAAGCACACCAACAGTTTCATCCTTAACAACTAATCCAGTTATACCAAGCCCCATAAGTCCAACACCAAAGACTAACAAAGCTAATAAAACAAGAACAGTAAATTCCCTTTTTAACCTCATCTTCAAATAATAAAGGTAACAAGCATTTTTAACCCTTTCTAAGCATCATCAATCGCTTCTGCCTTTTTATCATTAATCAAAATATTAGCAATTGCTTCAGCAACATTTGCAACATCACCTTCCTTAAAAGGACCCAACTTATTACCTTCCAAATCCAAAAATTCATCAGTATTACTAATAAACATTATCATCTTATTTTTTGACTTTTCGTCATTAATATTTTCCACACCCTTAAGTGTTTCATTGACCCGCTTATCACTTTTCTCCAAGGCTCGCATAATTTCATCAAAAGCTTCCTTTTCTACCAAGAGCATATTTTCAAAATCTCGTTTAGAAATACCGGTTTCTGCAGCAACAAAAGCAAGCTCTAAAATCTTTTTTTTTCGTCTAAGCATTAATTCACGAAAAATCGCAATAGAATTCTCAAATTGTTTTTTCGTTTTTAAAATAGTATCACTAAAATCATCATTATCCTTGTTAGCAATTTCTTTTTTATCTTTTAAATAAATAGAAACTTCCTTAACAAAACGTTTTGGAATTGGCTGCAATTGTTCACTATATCTTTCTTTACGCAATGCGTCGTATAATTCATTATAAGTTATCATAACTCCAAAAAATATAAATCACTTTAAAACATTTATTATACTATGAATAGCCGGTTCAAAAGTCACTTATCAAGGCCAGTCTTTCTAATAAACTTTTTACCATACATTTTTCCCAGAATCCCTTTTCTGGACTCCTTTTCAGAAAAGCTTTTTGCATGATCTCTTTTTTTCCCATCATAGACCAAAACAGGAACCGGATGACTACTATGCTTCTTTAATATGCAAGGAGTACTATGATCACACGTGACAACTATTTTTAAAGGATTTTTTTCTGCAAACGCTCTTAAAAATCCAAAAAATTTCTTATCAATCATTTCTAACATATTTTTTTTCTCAAAAGGCTTATTATCATGACCAGGAATATCAGTTTCTTTAAACTGGATATAACATCCTTTATAAAAAGAATGATGCTTTTTGATTATTTTTTTTGCAAAACGTATTGATCTACGTAATCCTTTATAATAATTAGCATAAGAATCAATACCCTTTAGTTCAGGATATGGGAAATCAAAAACTTTCATCCCAGAGAGTTTACTGATTCCAATTTCTAAAGGCATAGGATTTATTGACATCCAATTTCTATATTTTTTCAGTTTTTCAACAGTTACACCACCTCCACGAGTAAACAAAAAGTTTGCAGGCAATAACCCTTTACGTTTTCTTTCCTTATTTATTGGATGATTATTTAAGATTAGATATGCTTGAGTCAAAAAATTATTTAACAAAAATGCAGCATACTCACTATCTTCATCATTTTTTAATGGAACAGAAAAATTAAATTTCTGCTCACCACCAGTGCTCCATTCAGGATCAACATTAGTAATTTTATCTGATTTTACACCTTTTAAAATCAAAATGCCCCGATGTTGTACAGCTGACTTAAATTCAAAAGGTCCAGGAATTTTAACACCCTTAACCAATGCAGATGCTAAAATTGCAGCCTCCCTACTAGACAATGTACGCCCCGCACGCCGGTCCACTACACGCCGAGACTTTAGATCACGAATAGTCCCAAAATTACACCTAATAGCTAAATCACCTTTTTTAAGTTTCAGACCAACCCCTATAGCCCCATACACCCCTCTTCGACACTTTTTAGGATCATTACCAAAAATACTAATCAAACTATTATCACTACCTGGGACAGTTTTTTCATCAATAGGATACATATATCCTAAACAACCATTCTTCGCCAAAAAATCTAAATTAGGAGTATTTGCAGCCTCAATAACACTCTTACCACCCAACTTAGGATGTGGAAGTCCTGCAGCTCCGTCAAGAACTATTAAAATCTTTTTCATATCTATTTACCCCTTTTAGTATATAATCTAAAATATACTTTATTATAAAAGGTTAACTGTTCAAAAAACAAAACAAAAATAAACTAAACAAGATCACTTACAAAAAGAGTCAGTACATTTCTCAATAGCATCATCCCGAGATTCCTTACAATCATCCTTACAATTAAAAAGAATCTTTAAATCATTTGATTTTGCAGCAAGCTTATCACACATTAAATTACAAACACCAAGTTGAGTATTAGCAATATCTTTACATTTCGTATCTATTACAGGGCTACGGCAACTGCAATAACCTTCTGAAGAACAGTACTGTTTATCACTATTCGAACAAGAGGTCCCGATTCCACAAAAGAATTTAGTATTATTACATAAAACTACAACATCATCACCACAATGAGTATCATTTAAGTCTATACTATTACAAACAGAATCACATCCAGTAATAATGACATAATCATCAGATGTATCAGGCCCTTCATCTTCATCTCCCAGGATTCCAGAGATAGGCAACTCATTCCTAGCCTGATCATTAACTTTAATAAAAATATCTTTTAAAGAGTCAAAATAAACAATAACTAACAAAATCAAGATAATAATCAGAATTATAATCCCAGCTAAAGAATTTACAGGTTTTTTCTTTTCACTAGACTTTCCACCCTTTTTCTTCTTAACCATTAATACTTAAAAAGCTCCCTCGTTTAAATACTTTGCCAAAAATAAAAACACCTAATTAACCTTATAAACCCACTGTACCTAGAAAATTTATGTTTGGAAAATTAAAAGAAAAGTTAAAGGGCTGGGTAAAATCTGCAAAAGATAAAATTACTTCAGGTGAAGAAGAAGAAGAAATAATCGAAGAAGTAAAAAAAGAAAAAGTCACCAAAACAAAAAAAGAAGAAAAAAAGAAAGTAAAAGAAGAAGAAAAAAAACTAAAAAAAGAAGAAAAAGAAAAGAAAAAACAAGAGAGAAAAAAGAAAAAAGAAAAAGTAACTCCAGGAATAGCAACAGAAACAGAGGACAAAGATGAAGCACAAATTCTATCAGAACAACCCGCAAAGGTTGTGGCACAAGTTTTAGAGGAAAAAGAAGGTGAAACCGCCAAAGATGTTAATGAACGTATTGAAGATGTTAAAGAAGAAATCATCGAAAAGGAAGAAGAAGAAAAGCCTGAAAAAGTAAAAGAAAAAATCAAAAAAGCAGAAGAATTAATTGAAGAAATAAAAGATAAAGATGAAAAAATTAAAGAGCCACCAGTAAAATACGATGTTGCAAAACACAAATATGAGCCCGATCTTGAAAGAATAAAAAAGGAAAAACCCAAAATACAAGAAGAAGAACAAGAAGAAGGAAAAAAAGGATTTTTTGCAAAGCTTAAATCTTCATTTTCATACAAAATAAACAAAGAAGAATTTGATGAATTGTTTGACGATCTTGAAATGCTTCTTTTAGAAAACAATGTTGCTTTAGAAGTTGTTGAAGATATTAAACAAGGCTTATCAGAAAGACTAATTGGTCGTGAAATAAAAAAGAATAATTTAGAACAAGAAATAATCACAGAACTAAAAAGTACCTTAAATGAATTATTAATTGAGCCAGACGACCCCTTAGATATAATAAAAATGAAAAAGCAAGAATCAAAAGATCCTTTTGTCATATTATTTTTTGGAATTAATGGGACTGGAAAAACAACAAGTATTGCCAAGATTACAAAATTACTTCAAAAAAATAATTTCTCAGTGGTATTAGCTGCAGCAGACACCTTTCGTGCAGCTTCAATAGAACAGATTCAAGAACATGCAACCCGCCTGAAAGTTCCCTTAATCAAACATGATTATAATGCAGACCCTAGCGCAGTAGCGTTTGATGCAATAAAATATGCAAAAAATCATTCAATAGATGTAGTGTTAATAGATACTGCTGGCCGAATGCATACAAAAACCAATTTGCTAAATGAAATGGAAAAAATAGTAAGGGTCACAAAACCAGACCTCAAAATATTTGTCGCAGAAAGTATTGCAGGCAACGATGCAACAGAGCAAGCAAGATCATTTCATGACATGATAGAAATTGACGGTTCAATCCTTAGTAAAGCAGACATTGACGAAAAAGGTGGAACAATAGTGTCAGTTTCTCACACCACCCATAAACCGATTTTCTATCTTGGAACAGGCCAGAACTATGAAGACTTAGAACTTTTTGATAAACAAAAATTTATTGAAAATTTGTTTGGTTAATTTTTCAAATCTTCATTTTCCAACATAATCAAAAAGCATTTTTGCGTCTTTTCTCTTAAGCCCGCTCAACGCATTAAAAGGCCAGGTATGAAAATGCAAATCAAAGTGATCATTCTGTGCGATATCTAAATCCAACTCTGTAACAAAATCATCTAATTTACCACAATATTTTGAACCAGTCAAGACCAAGACACTATTTCTTAAATCAACTCCAGATTCATCGTTAAAATAATCTACATACCAGATTTGATGTATTTTATCATTATCATTATCATTCAAATCATCTAATACACTCATTTCAGAATCCGTGCCTCCTTCAAGCCCCTTACCTCTTAAACGCTCAGAAATCTGAGTAGTATCAACTACAACATTATAAGCTCGCGCATAACCATCTATTTTTTTTAAAACATTATCTGGAATTTCTTTTAGCATAAAAAGCCATAGAATTAGGAATATTTAAATTAAATTCTTCTTAAGTTAATAATCCTAAAATGACCAAAACCCCTATAAACCCCTAATTTCTACTAATTTCATGGTATTAAGCAAGTTAGGAGGAGTCCTAAAAAAAGGTTTTGATAAGATAGCGGGCGCTGTATTTCTTGACAAAAAAACTATTGAAGGCATTGTAAAAGACCTGCAACGCGCCTTAATCCAGGCAGATGTTAATATTTACTTAGTAAAAGACATAGGAAACAGGATAAAAAAGGCAGCAAGTGACGAAAAAATTAAAGGAATAGAACGAAAAGAACATTTAACAAAAATATTGCATGACGAAATTTTAAACCTTTTAGGCGGAGAAAAACATGAAATTAATTTAGAAAAGGGTCGTGCACAAAAAATAATGTTACTAGGGTTATATGGTGCAGGAAAAACAACAACTACAGGAAAATTAGCATTATATTATTCAAAACGAGGATACAAAGTAGCCATGATGGGCCTTGACGTTCACAGACCAGCTGCAAAACAACAATTAATACAATTAGGTCAAAAAGTTAAAGTTCCAGTACTTACTGACATGCAAGAAACAAACGCATTAAAAATTTATAAAAAGTATGAAAAAGAAATAAAAAAATATGATCTTATTTTAATTGATACTGCCGGACGTCATTCGTTAGATCAAGGATTAGTAGACGAAATTACAGATTTAGGCAAAAAAATAAAACCAGACTACACACTTTTAACAATCCAGGCAGACATTGGTCAAGCAGCAAAAACTCAAGCAAGCGAGTTTCAAAAAGCTTGCAATATAAACGGAGTTATCATAACACGTATGGATTCTACTGCAAAAGCAGGAGGAGCATTAACAGCATGCAGTGAGACAAATGCGCCAGTATTCTTTATAGGAACTGGTGAAAAAATGAACGAGTTTGAAACATTTAATCCAAAATCATTTATTTCGCGCTTGTTAGGTCTTGGAGATTTAGAAGGCCTTCTTGAGCATGTACAATCAGCTGTTGACGAAAAATCACAAAAGAACTTGAAAACAAAACTTGCAAAAGGTCACTTTGACATGCGTGATTTTCAACAACAATTAAAACAAATGTCTGGCATGGGTTCATTATCAAAAATTGCTGAAATGATACCAGGCCTTGGTAAAGCAAAAATTCCTGAAAACATGCTTGGAACTCAAGAAGACAAAATGAAAAATTGGCAACACATAATTGATTCAATGACTAATAAAGAAATAAAAAATCCAGAAATAATTGAAAAACAAACAACGCGCCTAGGCCGTATTGCTAAAGGATCAGGAACAACAACAACAGAAATTAGACAATTATTAAAACAATTCAAACTACTAAAAGAATTAGCAACAGGATCTGGAGACCTAGCAAATATAGACCCTGAACAAGGACTTTCTCAAAAACAAATGCAAAAATTGGCACGAAAGTTCGGGAAAAAAATGAAGTTTTAGAAAATTAAAAAATGAAACAAGAAATAATTGGTCAAGGTGCAGAAGCCAGACTCACCTTAAAAGAGAATCAAGTATCTAAACTAAGAATTAAAAAATCTTATCGCATAACAGAAATAGATAACAAATTAAGAAACCGGAGAACAAAGAGTGAAGCAAAGATAATATCTAAACTTGCAAAGATAATCCCCGTTCCAAAGATCATAAGTACAAACTTAAACAAAAAAGAAATTATCATGCAATACATTCTAGGCAAAAAATTATCAACCAACTTAGAAAAATTAAATTGGAAAAAGTTATGCAAACAATTAGGAGAAACACTATCACTTCTGCACAATCAAGATATAATTCATGGAGACCTAACAACAAGTAACATGATCTACAAAAGTGATGCTGACAAAATATATTTAATAGATTTTGGCCTTGGTTTTCATTCAAGAAAAATTGAAGATAAAGCAGTAGATCTGCACTTGCTACGCCAGGCATTAGAAGCAAAACATTATACCATCTGGGATCAAGCGTTTAAAATAATCCTTAAAAATTATCATGCAAAAGATCACGAATTGATTATAAAACGCATATCTACCATAGAAAAACGTGGCAGATACAAAGGCCATTAACATTTTTTCTAGACAATTAAACTTATAAATCAAATGTTCTCTATTTTTACAGGTTATAACAGCCCCATCGTCCAGTGGTCAAGGATGCAAGCCTTTGGAGCTTGTGACCCCGGTTCGAATCCGGGTGGGGCTATTAAATTTTAGAGATTACACCTAAAAAGCAATAATAAGCTTTTTAAACACCCTAAAATAACGTTTATAATGGCAAAATCAAAAAAAACAGAAAAACCAGTATGGCTTAAATATACAAAGGATGAAGTCAAAGCAATAGTGCTAAAACTAGCAGAAAAAGGCTTTACAGCTGAAAAAATAGGCCTAGTCCTTAGAGATCAATATGGGATACCAAAAGTAAAGATTTTCGACCTAAAAATAAAAGAAATTCTAGAAGAAAAAGGTAAATTTATTGAACCAACAAATAAAAATCTTAAAGAAAAGTTAGACAAAGTAATTACACACTATAAAAAGAACAAACAAGACAAAAATGCTGAACGTTCATTAATAATTACAAAAGCAAAACTCAAAAAGAGAGAAGATTATCAGAAAAAAAAGTAATGATTTGCCTATTCCCCTAAAAAAGCGGTAACATGATACTAACAGATATTAACACATTTAGTTCCAAGTTTGAGGAAAAGATCAAAGGTAATATGATTCATTTAGTCAGCCATTTTGATACAGATGGCATAACTTCTGCGGCGATCATGTCAACAATTCTTAAACGCTTGGATGCACAATTTTCATTAAAAATTTTAAAATCATTATCAAAAGAAGACATTCAAGATTTTCCAAAAGATAAAATTCTAATCTTATTAGACCTCGGATCAAGCCATATAGAAGAACTATCAAGCTTGAATAATCAAGTATTTGTAATTGATCATCACGAAATAAAAGATACAACAGACACAACAAAAATAAATATAATAAACCCGCATTTATCAAAAGAATATGAAAATCTATGCAGCGCCGAATTATGTTATCTGATTGGACGCAAGATTTCTTCAGAAAATCAAGACTTGTCTCATTTAGCAATCATTGGCATGGTCGGAGACACCATGGAAAAACATATCAACAAAACACGCGACAAAATAATAAAAGACGCAAATGTTAAAGTAAAAAAAGGATTATTAATTTATCCGTCCACTAGACCGTTAGACAAAGCATTAGAATTTTCATCAAAACCTTACATTCCAGGAGTTACAGGAGATCCAAAAGGCGTTTATGAAATGCTTCGAGAAGCAGGAATTGAAAAAATAGGCAAGACATTTAAAGCATTAATAGATTTAACAGATCAAGAGATGAAAAATTTGGTGACTTCAGTAATGCTTCGGTTATCATCAGACAACAAAGAAAAAGAATATTTAGGGAATTTATTTTTAGTGAAATTTTTCAACAAAATTGAAGACGCTCGCGAAGTTTCTGCAATGATCAACGCATGTAGCAGAATGGATCATCCAGGAATTGCTTTAGCATTTTGTTTAGGAAGCGCTACAGCAAAAAAGCGTGCAGAACGTATTTATGTCAAATACCGACAACACATAATATCAGGCCTTAAGCATATAAACAAAAACAAAAAAATTAAAGGACGAGAATATATAATAATCAATGCTCAGGATAAAATAAAAGATACAATCATTGGAACAATGGCAAGCATTTTATCTTTTTCATCAATATACAAAGAAGGCACAATAATCATTGCAATGGCTTATAACGACGATAAAATAAAAGTTTCATCACGTATGGCTGGCCGTAATCCAAAATCTCCACGAAACTTAAAAGAATTAATGGAATCTGTAGCCCAAACATTAGGCGGAGAATCTGGCGGACACAAACATGCAGCCGGCTGCATGATAAAAAAAGAACATGAAAACGAATTCATAAAATTAGTAAAGAAAAAGCTAGACGTTGAAATTGTCAAAGTCTAAAATTTAAAACAAAAACTAAATCCAACCATCATCATTATTTGAATTTTTAATGAAACCATCTTTTTTTTTAAACTCTTAAAAATCTTACTAACTGATAAATATCACCACCACCATAAGTAATATTTGAAACAGTTATTTGCACTAAAGCTAAAAGCCACATAAAAAGCATCCAGTTTGTAGCCAAAACCCAAGAAAGATTATAATTTTGCTTAAATCTGACCTTATAATAAGTATACACATTAACTAGAGCCAAATAAACACCAATCAAGAACAAAAATTTTAAATCCGAAACAATACCAGCAATATTAATATCAGCCCTTTGATATTTATCAAGCCTCTTATAATCTGCCAAATTAAATCTTGTAACCCCTAATTGTTCAACTTTTGGATTAAAAAAGTTAGGAATAGTAGAAACCAAATCTAAACGATAACTATTTTTTACACCATATTTACTTAATCCCTTCATATGACCCTTTTCATGAAAAAAGGTTGATACCTGAACCAAATAAGGTAAAACCAAGAATATACTAACAAAAAGGAAAAGACCTACACTCAAAACTTTCCACACCTCACTTTTTATTATTTCGTCCATCCTTTATCAAACCAAAATTACTTTATAAAACTTTTATTATATCAATTTTTATTTCAGATTTACATAAAAAAAATTTACCTTTTCTTTTTCTTCTTAAAATAGAAAAAATAGGCAGCAAACCCCATACCGGCTAAAATAATTAGAATACCTAAAGCAATCAAAACCCAAGCCCACCATGGAAGCCCACCTTTTTTATCTTTAGCATCCTCCCCTGTAGTTCCAGCATCCCCATTAGTATTAGCTATAAGCCCCCCAGAACTGGTAGTATTTGAACTAAGATCATCAGGCATTAATTCATGAATATGTTTTATAGTAACATTTGCCTGGCTATTTTTTATACCATGCATTTTGACTGAGATATCATAATAATTATCATCAGTCACATCAAATTTTTTCTCATCACCTACAACAAAAGATGCTTGCTGAGGAGTACTGCTTACATTAATAGTTGCAGTTGTTGTTGTTATATAAACAACCCCTACATAATGTATAGCCCCATCAACAGTAACCTGTACCCTATGTTTTTGTCCAAGACGCGTTACATATCCTCCCCCGAAATCTCCTGGCTCTGGATTATGAGTCAAAGTCCAAAATCGAACTGTAGCCCCACTAGGACTACCAGAACTACTATCATCAGGATCATCAGGATCATCAGTTACAACCGTTGTCACTCCAGCAGCAATTGTAGGTTTTGTTCCTGAAAAATGTGGAAGACGTACCCAAACCTTATTATTAGTCTTATCAATATAACAAGGATTTGTTGAATTAAACAAACTAACATTCTCAGTACAGTTTATATTTCCAAGCAAAGTCGCCCACTCGCTGGAATCCTCATTATAATGAGAATAATTTCCAGCCAGATTAGTTCCACTGGTCCCATTAGTTGCAGTATTCCAGATAACATTCCAATCCTCATCATAAAGTAAAGGAATACTAAGGTTGACATCTTCACTTTCATTAAGCCCAGCAACAGCCGTACTTCCTTGGGTATAAGGTATTGCAACCAATACATAATCATAAACAGTTGGCCCTTGTGATCCAAACTTCAAAGCCCCACTAAAACTTCCACTAGTTGCTTCAGCAGCCACACTATCAAAGTCTGCATCTGGAGGTCCTGAAGCTAATAAATCAACATTAACATAATGAATAGTAACACCACCAAAAGCTATACGAGAACTAAGTTGACCACCACCCAGGACCAATGGAAGCATCTCATCCACCATTGCATCCATAGTCGGAGCAAAACTTGCAAGCATACACCCTGCAGGAGAATTTGGAACATCACAAGTACTGTTTGAGATAAACATACTAAAATTAACACTAGCCAGAGCAATACTTTCCCCAGCATCAGCCTCTCCCGGCGAAAATTCTTTCATACTAATATTATAAATCGCAGAAAGATCACTAACACTTAACTCACCAACACGTTTAGGCGCAAAACTCATACTATAAACATTAATCTCTTTTGTACCTGTAGCATTAATCAAAGGAATATAAAAACTAGCAGCCCCACTACTCAAATCTTCCATAAAAGTAAACTCTAAAGCACCATAATCTGAATAATCCACAGTAACCTCAATATGAGCATTAGCACCACTCAATGTTGCATTGTCTGTTGCATTAACCAAATTAAACTGTTGTTTACTAGTATTAAAAGTTACAGTATTACTCCAGTTAGCACCATCATTTAATGTAATATTATTCAAACTTCCAAACAAGCCATACATTGTAAAATTAATTTCTTGCGCGCTTGTGCCATAATCTAAACTAACATTTCTAAACCCACCATAAAAACTAGAATTCTTAGCAGTAGCAAACAACACATAATTAGACCCTTCAACACTTCCAGGCAAAGTTATATTATAAAACCCAGTACTAGTGTTATAAAAGTCACTTTCCCCATTATTCCATGCACTCATGTTATAAGGAAAACCGCCTTGTCCTGTAAAAATCATGTTCCCAGGCTCTAATAAGTAAGGAATAACAACCAGCTCTTCCCAGCCATTAACCCCAGCATTATTAACATATCCACTAACTCGTATCATGGTCTCAGTAACATTAAACTGTTTATTTAAAATAGAAGTAGTAGCATTATAACTTGAAAGCGAATCTGCAAAAGTATAACTAGAACTTGCAGAAAAATTATCCCAATTATAACTTATAGGCATGCTTTGATTTGGAAAAATCATTATAGAATAATTTCTATCTTTAGGCAGGTAAACAACAGCATTGCTTACATAACTATTCCAGTTACTAGCAACATCATAACCTAATTTTTGATCTTTAATCATATAATTAAAAGTTGTAGCAGAACCTGTAGCATTAACAGCAGTAAGATTAATCGTTCCTGCCTCTTTTAGATAAAAGTTTGTTGAGATACCCCCTTCCATTTCCATGTAAGGAAAATCTGGCAAAGCTTGCCCAACAGAATCAATAGCCCCTGTTGTAGCATTTGCATGAGTTATAACAATCTTATAAAACCAAGTAGAATTGTCTGCTACACTTAAATTAAACCATCCCGTAGCATTACTAGTAGTAGCATTATACCCCACAACTGTTGGTGGACCTCCATCCATAGCAGATATTGTCACATTAATGACACTATTATTTAAAAATACACCGTTCACATCATAAGTTGTACCATTAAGTTCCCAGGCATAAACAAAGCTTACACTAAAAATTGTTGCTAGAAAAATTAATACAAATAATCTTATCGACCTCATTTTTACGATGTTATAAGAATTACTGAATTTATAAACCTTTTTAAGCTAATCAGGCTCGTCACAAACCCCTTTTGCACCCACATGAAAGATACATTCATTATCAGGCAAATTAGGACTATCAATTAATTTTGCTACCCGGCTTCCTTTTTTCCCACGCCTTATATAAATACGATATGTTGAAGCATGTCCAACAATATTACCACCAATAGCAGTAGTAGGATCTCCAAACATCTGAGCAGGGTTTGACATTACCTGATTTGTAACATATACTGCCAAATTAAACTGTTCAGCCATTTTCATCAAACTATGTAAGTACTTGTTCAATTTTTGCTGCCTATCAGCTAACTGCCCTCGACCACTAAACTCTGCCCTAAAATGTGCAGTCAGGCTATCAACAACAACCAGACGAATAGGTTCACCATTGTTAATTAATTCAGCAACCTTATCTACAAGAAGCATTTGATGATCACTATTAAACGCTCTAGCAACTAATATGTTACGTAACACATTTTCAGGGTTCAACCCCTTACTTTCAGCAATTTGTCGCACTCGCTCAGGCCTAAAAGTTCCTTCAGTATCAATATATACTGCTTTTCCTTCACATCCTCCTGCTTCTATTGGAAGTTGGCAATTTACAGCCAGGCTTAAGCCTAGCTGTGTTTTACCACTACCATAACTACCAAACGCTTCAGTTATGGCTTTTGTTTCAAGACCTCTGCCACCCAGAAGATTATCAAATTCTTTACTTCCTGCAGTAATATGAAATATTTCCTCTCTTTTTTTTGCAAACTCTAATCCATCTTGAAATCCTAAATCCATCATTTTACGTGCAGCTTGTATTGCTTTACGTGCAGCTGCTTCCCCAAGACCAGCCATCTCACCTAATTCCTTTGGACCAAGTACAGCAACACCCATCAAGTCATAGATTCCTGCAGCTTCTAATTTCTCCACTGCAGCAGGGCCAACCCCTGGAAGGTCTGATAATTTGGTCGCCTTATCTTCATCCTTTTTCTTACGCGTAGTTTTTTTTATCTTTTTTTCTGTTACTTCTGCCATATTATTTTTATCCTGAATTTCTTTATAAGCATTACCCAAGTTTGTAATATATTTTAAAAAACACCTTTTACCCCCTTAGCCTTAGACCTGATTAAGTATAAACACTAGAAAAAACACAACTATATCAATCATGACTAAGCTAAAAAATATACTTTCTTCAATACGTCCACCAGTCTTAAAAAAACCCTTACTCTTTGTCCGTAATGGCCAAAACGGCTGCACCCCCTCATAAGTAAAACTATCCATTATTAAATGCACAGAATAACCTACAAAAAATCCTAAAGAAGTTATTGGCCAAGTAAAAGCAAGAAATAAAGATATTGCAAACGCGGCAGTAAAACTATGAACTATTCCCCGATGTTTTACAAAAAACTGTAACGGCCTAAAAATAAGATGCCTGCCCCAACTAGAAAACCCGCTATCAAGATCAGGGATAATCGATCCAAGAATAACCATTAATACAAAAATTATTTTATTATTAACATGTTCTAAAAAGAAAATAACTAAAAGAAATGCAAACGCCAGATGTGTTTTTAGCAGCATGTTTTAACCTCTAAAATATTAAAGAAAAACCCCCTTAAAAAACTATCCAACCACATTCAAGATTATCTTTCAAGTTTCGAAATTAGCTCATCCAAATTAATATCAACTAAATCATTGACAATAAACTCATTATTACCATAAAGTTGATTTTTTCTAACTTGACCAGAAATTAACATTTCCTTACCTAAGAGATCCTTTTTCTTTTGCTCAAAAATTTCAAAATTTTCTAAATCTTGTTGACTCATTAATTTCTCTAAAACATTAGAAAACATGACAGCCCGAATATTTTCAGTGCCATCATCTATTACAAAGTTTAAAAGGGCACGTTTCTCAGGATTAACTTTCCCGTGAGCTACGCATTCCCCTAAAACAGCTTTTTTCTTACATTCAGGACAAACTTCAAAAAAGCGCGGCTCAAACATTCTAACAATAAAAGCCCGACTCGACACAGATTCTCCAGGATTAAACTGAACTATTTCTTTTTCTATTGTAGGCTTTTGAAGAACAACTATTTCAATCTTTTTCTCAACTGGCTTTATCTCAGAAAACGAATTTAAATGTATCTCACCATTACGTACACTAGCATTAGTAATCTCTACAACCATATCCTTTGCCACATTTCCGCCAACAATTAAATCAATATGATTCTCATCCCACAAAACTGTTCGAATATTACTAGTTTCATCTGCCAGAACAAAACTTCCAATACGCCCCTGTCTCCCATTTTTATTATATTCCCTTACAGGAAACAAATTAATAATTTTTCCAATCAAATTAATTTTACGCATACCAGTAACAATTTGAGAAATCTTTACAAGCTGTTTATCAAAACTAACGCCTAATTCTGCAGCAATCACTTGCGCTGCTCCTTCTTTACTGATAAGTCCTGACAATTTTGCTTGTTTTGCCTCAATTTTTCGTTCAATATCTTCAACACTAACCCCAGCATGTTCTGAAATAAACTGAATTAATTGTTGATAGTTTCCTTCCATTATTTGTACCTCGTTTGTATTTTATATTAATTAAATTTTAATCATCCTTATAAGTATTATGCTTATAAAAAATAACATACAAAAAGAATGAAAAGTTTTATAAACCAAACTTGTAAAATACATACATGGGAACCGCAATAGTAAAAATAAAAATAATGCCAGCATCACCAGATACAGATTTAGACGCAGTTAGAGACGCTGCAAAAGAGATAATTTCTAAAAATACTGAGTCAGACATAAACGTAGAAGTTGAGCCTATTGCTTTTGGGTTAAAAGCTTTATACTTAATATTTGCTATAGATGAAGCAAAATCTATCGATCAAATTGAAATTCCAATAAAAGAGTTAGCAGATGTCAATTCTGCAGAAGTAGTAGACTTTAGGCGTGCGTTAGGATAATTACCTCGTAAATCAATAATTATAAAAACTAGATTTATTTCTCAATTATTAATGGTATTAACTAAAGAGCAAGCTGGAACCATAAAACAGCAACTATCAGATCAAGTAAAGAATTCTTCAATGGAGAATAAAGATCAGGTGATGCAACATATAGCAGATTTAGACGAAGCAGGTGTTGATGCATTTATGAAACAAAACAACATCCCAAACCCTTACGATCAAGGGGCTCAAGGATCACCAGGTTCACCAAGTTCAACAGATTCACAACCTCAAGCAAACCAATGCATATTTTGCTCAATTATAAAAAATGAGGTTCCTTCACACAAACTAGCAGAAAATGATAAGTCAATGGCAATTCTCGAATTAAACCCATTATCAAAAGGGCATTCGATAATTTTGCCTAAATCTCATGTAGAAACAGAAAGTTTACCAAAATCAAGCATGACTTTGGCACAAAAAGTTGCAAAAAAAATAAAAAAGAAACTAAAAGCACAAGATGTAAAGATAGAAACATCAAACTTTCAAGGCCATGCAATGATTAATATAATACCAATTTATGAAAATGCAAAATTTGAAAAAAGAAAAGCAGAAGAACCAGAATTACAAGAACTACAAAAAATTCTAGAAACAAAAAAAAGAGCAAAACGCACCCCTGGAACCAAAACATCAAAGTCAAGCAGCGAAAAAATGCTACACATAAGTAGCAGAATCCCTTAATTCATTAAATTCTAAGTTTTAGAAGTTTACATTCATTTTGTATTCAAAAGTTTTAAAAAGCCAAAAATTACCTAATTCTTATGGGAAAATACAGATTTATCAAAATAAGATGTCAAAGCTGCAAAAATGAGCAAATCATTTTTGAAGGGGCAACAATAAAAGTGAAATGTTTAATTTGCGATGCAATAGTTGCTAAACCAAAAGGCGGCAAAGCAGACATTCAAGCAAGAATAATAGAAGTTCTAAACTAAATTTTGGCAAAACCTTTATAACCCTTTATTTAATTAAATTCCTATGGTACATGAATTAGTTGAAGGTCAGATAGTATTATGCATGGTTGAGAAAATAATGGGAACAACCGTGTTTTGCAAAATTGGAACTGACAATGAAGGAACCCTAATAACTTCAGAAATTTCTCCAGGAAGAATAAGAAACTTACGTGATTATGTTATCCCAGGTAAAAAGATAGTATGTAAAGTTTTAAGCCTGAAAAACGGGGTACATTTATCTCTACGAAGAGTAAAACAAGGAGAACGTAAAGAATTACTAGACCGTTTAAAAAAAGAAAAAAGTTATAATGCAATAATCCGGACAGTTCTTGGAAAAGAAGAATCAAAAAAAACCCTTAAAGAGATAGACAAAGACTATTATATTATTGATTTTTTTGAAACTATCAAAGCAGACCCAAAAATTCTTAACAAATATTTCACGATAAAAGAAGCAGACAAAATCCTTAAAATTTTAGAAACAAAAAAAGATAAACCAAAAGAATTAAAACAAATCTTAAAACTATCAAGCAAATCACCTACAGGCATAAACACTGTAAAAGAAATAATTCAAAAAGCATGTGAAGGGACAAAATGTGATGTATCATACATTGCAGCAGGAAAATATTCATTAGGAATAGTTGGATCAGATTTTAAAACAATAAAAACAGAACTACATCATGTTGCTGATAAAATTGAAGATCTTGCAAAAAAGCATAGTTGTGAATTCTCAATCGATAAAAAAATAAAAAGTTAAAAGAGCGTTTTTTGCGTTTCTTGATCAAAACTTTCTTCATCACTTTCTTCCATCAATGCCTTGCCATAAGTACCATCATAACCCGGCTCAACTTTTATTTGTCCAATTCTATTTTTTAAGATTAAATTAACAAGCAAACTATCCTCAACAACACGCAACAATTCCTCTTTTGATGCATCAAGCAAAACCTTAAATTCGGTTTTAAAAGTTCGTATCAAAGAGTCATAAATACTCCAGACACGTTTAGTATTCATTCCAGCACCAACAGCCAAACTAATTATTTCATGTAAAGGAAGCAACCGATAAAATAATTTTTGATTTTTATTATCTGCATCATTATTTGATAATTCTTCAACCCGATAATCTACTCCAACAGTTAAAGGCTTATTACATTTTGGACAAACACTTCCCAATTCCCTTGTTTTTTGTGGCGAACATGAAAAGTTACAATTTCTGTGTCCATCAAAATGATACATTCCATACGCAGGGTCAGTTTCAATCGTCCCAATAAAAGAATTATTTCTTATTTGATTAATCATCAAATCATAACTTAACATTTCTGTAGATTCAATCTTAAAAATAGTCGCTTCGCGTCCAAGTCTCCAAGGCCAAAAACTATGACTATCAGAAAAACTAACAATACTAATATTTTCTAAATCTTTAATTTTCCAGTTCATTGGAGGATCACTACTAATACCAGTTTCAATTGCATGAATCCTGTCTCGCTTATCTTTAAAAGCTTGCGTTAAACTATCATAACCACCCTTACTTCCAAAAACCCCAAACCATGGGGTCCAAATATGTGCCGGAATAACTTCAATTTGTTCATCAATTTCTTGCATTTTTGCAGTAAAGTCTCTGCAACTAATTTTAAAGATGGGCCTACCATCATAATCCCTTCTACCAATTCCATCAAGCCACGCATTAATTTTGTCAACAGCGTCCAAGTTTGGCGCAAGATATAACAAATGTACTCGCCTGCCCTTACCATCTTCAGTATACACTAGACTAATCTCACTGCTTAAAATAAATGGAAATTCGCCTTTATCATCCTTATACCACAAAATTCCTTTCTCAGGCCTTAATTCTTTTAATTCATTAAGCCAGACATCATGAGTAAAATCTCCAGTACCCAAAAGACTTATACCCTTGACCCGTGCCCATTTTACTAAGTTAGGGATCGTAAGTGCTTTACTACACGCCCTACTAAAACGTGAGTGAATATGCAAATCTGCAAAAAACCAGTTTTTGTCCATAACTAAATCAAGAAAAAATCACTTTTTATAAATATCTATGCAGCAGAAGCAAGAACCCGAACATACCCAGAACTTGGTGTAACAGATCCAGTAGTACCATCAGACACCCAATAACGCAGATCTGCACTACCTCCACTAACTTTTACTTGCGTGCTTGAAATTTCATAAATTCCAACACCATAACCAGATCCAGCATAATCACTAGTATGCGCAACACTAATCGGTCCAGTCAATGTAGGCTTAAATTGTAAGGTAGTACTTAATTCATCAGTCCCTAAACCATGATCAAAAGTAACACTACCATCAATCGAGATAGCTTTCCAATCACTAACATAACTTGATCCACCACCGGCACCATTTTTACAACATAAAATTCCAGAAGTTGATTTAGGATCATCATCTGAAATCAAACTTCCCCCCAGACCATAATTAACTGAAAAAGAAGCACTATCACCATAATCATTAACAAAAGTATCAATCAAATATTCGTCAGCAGCACAAATTAAGGCCCCCTTACCACTTTGTGTCTGAGATGTGCACGCACTGCTCCAATCCATACTACCACCAACTCCACCAGCTCCACCAGCCCCACCAAGACCACTTATTGGTATCCAGTGAACTGTATCAGTAGCACTTGAAATAAAAACAATTTTCCAGGAATCTCCTTTCTTAACAGGCATAGTAATAGCCCGATTCGGAGAATGGCCTGTACCCTCAGTCCTTATCCTTAAAATATTATTAGTATAACCTTCAATACCACCATTTCCATCACATGTAGCAACAAGAATCCCATCAGTAGCAGCAACATCACTAATTTTTTCTCCTGCAACATCACCACTTAAATCAACCCAATCTCCAAATCCTAAGCCGCCGCCACCACCAGCAACCACCCCCTCAATTTCATTACTAGTATGGCCCTGAACAGAAGGCAGACCAGTTCCAGCACCAGTATTCCAATCATACGCAATAATCAAACCAAACCCTACAAAGAATACTGCTAATGCACTAACTATCCATAAATCTTTTTTATTAATTTTAATTTTTACTGAAACCATCTTTTTTTCTTAGTTATATAACACAAAAGCAAGTATATAAATCTTATTTATTTTATTTATTTAATTGTTTAAATCCAACCATATCTCCATGCAACAATCAATAATCCAAAAAATGCAAACAAAAAACTAGGAGTAAAAGGTATTCCATACTTAATCAAAATTTTCTTTTTCTGACTTTTTATTAATTTTAATTGTTCTTCACTAACACCTTCCCAGTTAGACTTAATCTTTTTACCTTTAATCTTGATATCTTTATATAACCAATCACCAAGCGTTACTTTTTTTGGTTCAACCAATTTAACCATACAAGTATTTTCAATAGTTTTTGCAAAAACAAACAAAATTGGGAAAAGCACTAAAATTAATCCAACAAGGGAAAGTTCAGCTTTCTCAAGACTAAAAACAAAAATAATCCATAACACTGCCAAGATTATAGCAACAAAAATTAATTTTTTAAACATTTTCCAATATTTAACAAATCCTGCCTTAAACTGCTTAAAATTCAAAAATACCAAAACAAACGACCACAAAAGTGCATAAACACTCCCAAGTATCATAAATAATAATATAAACAATCCAAAAATTTCAAAATTTGTTATCCAGCTATAACTTAACGGCAATATACTACCCAAGGCAATTAACAATTTAGCGTCCCCCCCAGCAAAAACTCGGCCATAATAAAACAAGTTACCAAGAACTACAAACAACAAAAATCCAAGCACGCCATTAAAAAAATACCAATAATTCCCAATGCTTATACTAACAATTAACCTATAAACTATAGCAAACGCAATTAATGAAAAGTTCCATAAATTATCAACTTCCCGCCGCTTCAAATCCTGCATAACCGCCCCAATAATCCAGACCACACCTAATGCTAATAAGAACCAATTTTCAACAACAAAAATATCACTTAACATTTATTATTTAACCTCACACTCTTTTTTTAACCCTTACGATAACTTTCAATCAATCATCACTCTTTTTCTTCTTTGGCGTCTCACTTCTCCATTTTCCACCTTTTTTGTACCTGCTATACCTACCTTTAGCCCGCTTATCATTTTTACTTTTCCGTTTCCCAGGTGTTGCATAATCCATGATACAATCAACCAAAACAAGGTTTTAAAGTTTACCTAAAAAGACAACAAAAGACAGCATCAGCTAACTTAAAAAAATTAAAAAAATTAAAAAGAAAAAACCTTACTCCTTCTTACATTCTGCAACAGTAAATGCCTCGCAGGATTCAAATCCTAAGTCCTTATAATTATCATACAATTCCTTACAAGTACCCTTATCTTTATTCAAACCAGCAGCAATCTCAGAATCAATCAAACCATTCATACCTTCACCCTTAACAGCCCGATCTTCTTTACAAAAACTGTTCATTGCTTCAGTAGTACAATAAGTTTTACATGCTTGGATAGTTGTATCAATATTACTACTACCTCCAATAAAACTAGTCATTTTTGACCAAAAGTTTCCCCAGCCCATTGTAAATCCTACAATCAAAACTACTAGAACAACTAATGCCAAGATTATAATAACAATTGTCCCAATTGTCATTTCAGCACCTTTTTTATTCTTCATATTTATCAACCCCCTTTCATATATACTTTATTAATTTAATATAAATCGTTTTAATTTAAAGCTAAAATACATAAGAAAACCACATTTATAAGTGTTTTTCTAACTTCATTTTCAGTTAATAATCTCAAAGTCCCCTATAAACGTTTTATTATATGCATAACTTACACTTAAAAATTCTTTACCTTTTTTAACAAAATCATAACTAAGATGAAAGCTTAAAGGAATACTATAAGTTTGCGCAACATTATCAATTTTAATATTATTAATAGTTTCTGGATCTGTTAACTGATGTTTTAATTTATTAAGTTCAGAAAAAAGATAACGTTCACGCTCTTTTACAACAAAATCATCTTCTTTCTTTGCAACATATTCTTCTTGCCATTTTAACACATCTAAGTTATCTTTTAATTGATACGCAACACGCTGTTTTGCATCAGTCATAGAAGTTCCTGCTACAATATTAACACCAGTAGTATCAAGAAGATATTGCACATAAAAATTGATATAATCTTCTCCAGAATAAAATTCTTCTAAATATAGTGCATCATCAAGCTCGTTTCGTATTTTCTTTTCTCGAAAACTAAAATGTACAAACACAACAGTTATCAATATTATTGTTAGCAAAACTAAAGCAAAAATTGCTATATTCATCCCACGTTTATTTTTTATTAGCATTCTCGTGATTGTATATATCTCATGATATATTCATGCCCTCCAAAATTTCCTGAAAATCTGTAAACTTCTGTAAAATTTTTGCTATGATAATTATAAAAATGCTCATTAAACTTTCCTTGAGTTAAAGCCTGAATATTACTGCCATCCTTATCTAAAAAACCAAGCGGACTTTCAAAATAAAATTCTTCACAATAATTTTCACTAATACTTTTTGAGATACTGCGCGATAAAGCCAATCCTTCTTGCCCATAAGAATCTGTAACAGTTAATGAAAAACCATTTTTTTCCAGAAATTTACGTTTATTAAGTACATCCCATAAATTCATCCCTCCTTCAGAACTTGTATCAAACAAGTCCTGTCCAGAGCTTGACTTAATATTTTCACCCTTTTTCAAGTACTGAGTAAGCGCATCATACATGCTTAATTTTACCCCATCATGCTCAATCTCTAAACTTAACAGGCTTAACCCGACAGAATGTTCAGGATAACCATTTTGAACATAATATTCATCTTTTAACTCAATTCTCTTATTTTTAATAGAAACTGATCCTGCCAACATT